>SFCA01000087.1:0-20507 GCA_007095475.1 Microcystis aeruginosa Ma_QC_C_20070703_M131
TTTATAGCTGTATCATCGCTTATTTAATTTTGCAGCTAATAGATATTGAAGAAGTATTTGGCAAAAGCTTATTAGATAAATTGCGCTATTTACAGAGTTTTATGTGTCAACATATCAGCCAGGTACACTGGTTTAGGAAAATTGTCTATTCAATCTGAAAAATGGCGTTCTGGGGTTGTCATGTTCTTAAATGTAAAGTTTTGTTACGAGATTCAACATTTCTGGTTAAAATATTAGACGATTAAGGTAATATTCAAATCAGTCATCATAGGGACTAAGTTTTCTCTGAACTTAAAGAAGTTGAGCATGAAGGGTTTGTGGAAGATGCCAATTTTACCTATCAAGCTTCTGGACAATTAATTATCACCAACTTACCCGTATGTATCACAATTCAGCCTTATGTAAAACCTCCTATTCAGAATATATTAAACGGTTCAGAAGAACCATTTATTGTCTTAAAATTTGGCGATTAAATTACATTTTTAGCTGATGATTAGCAAAATTAACAATTAGAATTTTAGTGCGGTCGCCAGTCTTCTAGGATGGATTAACACAGCGTAATTCGTTAAGAAATAATACCAAATCCGTTTTTAATAGTAATGATTAACTCCTCATCGAACTTTAAAAACCCGTTCCCCACTCTCCTATACCCTTTAAACAGGATTTAGTATGATTCCTAAGATTGGGGGTGGCTATCGCCGTTACTCTCACCTTTTTGATAAATCGTTAAAATTTATTACAAAGTATATTGACCTTGAGTTCCCTTGCCTAATCTTGGTATCATGGTGATACAAAATGTCGGGACATATAAACAGTTATAAAGTTGGCCTGGGTTTGACCCTTGCGTTCAACCAAGAGGCTGAAAACCTTACTAAGTTGTTTTGGGTATGACAACCCTATTTGATGCCTAAACATTTCGCATTTATGAAAAATGCTGTAATACTGTTGACTGAAAACTCAAATCTGATAACTGATACCTAATCACTGATTCCTGATATATGTCTAATAGTTGGTGGGAAATTACGGTTTTGTGCGAACCTAGTCTCGAAGAAACGGTTTTCTGGAGACTGGAAATTTTTGGCTGTTCGGGAACGGCCACTGCTAAAAAACAATCCTTTTTAGAGGTTAAGTCCTATATACCAGAAATTAAAGCGCAATTGCCCGATTTAGAGGTACTAAGCCTCTGGTTAAAGCAGGATGCTTTGATTTTAGGTTTTCCCGAACCTGTCAGCCATTGGCAGTTAATGGACGAGGAAGACTGGGCCAGCAGTTGGAAACAACATTGGCAGCTGAGCGAGATCGGCGATCGCTTTTTGATCTGTCCCGCTTGGTTAAATCCCCCGGAAAATAACCAGAGATTGGTGATTAAAATTGACCCCGGTTCCGCTTTCGGCACCGGAACGCACCCCACTACCCAATTATGTCTAGAATCCCTAGAAATGCGTTTAAGTAGCCAACCAGAGGGCAAAATTATCGCCGATATCGGTTGTGGTTCCGGCATACTGGCGATCGGGGCGATTTTATTGGGGGCCAAAAAAGTTTATGCTGTCGATATAGATCCCCTGGCGGTGAATGCGACGCGCAGTAATCGCCATCTCAACGGGATTAACCCCGAAAATTTAGCTATTAATCAGGGTAGTGTCGAGGAGTTATTCGAATTAATTCCCGATGGTGTTGATGGCATCGTTTGTAATATTTTAGCCGAGACAATTATCGCTTTAATGCCCGAAATCACCCGTCTAGCAAAACCCACCACTTGGGGAATTTTCAGCGGCATCCTCGTCACCCAAGCACAAGCAGTTACAGATATTTTAGAACCCCAAGGCTGGACAGTGGCTGCCCTGTGGAAGCGTCAAGAATGGTGTTGTCTTCAAATTCGTCGCGCTGTAGATTGATATAGCTGTCAGCCTTGAATCAGTTATAGAACTTACGCATTGACAAAAAGGACTAATGTGGGTGGTCTAATTTTGGTAGTCTTAGATACAATTTCTCTCTCGACTCTTGACAAAACCCTCTCCGATTTGACTTCCTGACACAAGGGCATCTCTTATGACCTAACCCCAACGGCTTATTGAGAATAAGAAAGGAAAGCAAAAGCCTAGTGTTAGGCAGAAAACCCGCTTGGGGAGAGGGTTTTAGAGAAAGCCCGTGATGAGGATTGAACTCATGACCTCACCCTTACCAAGGGTGTGCTCTACCACTGAGCTACACGGGCAGTGATCGTGGTGGGCCGGGCCGGATTTGAACCAGCGTAGGCGTAGCCAACGGATTTACAGTCCGCCCCCATTAACCACTCGGGCACCGACCCATTAATTCCACGATTATTAATCATAGCACCCTTAGCTAAAACACACAAGTGTTTAGGGAAAAAAATTTTTGAGCCATAAAATAACTCCCGTTAAGTGCCATGGCTTGAACGGGAGTTTTCTGATAATCTTGGGAGAGATTAGCCCACAACGGCTTCTTCTTGGTGGGTTTCGATCACACAGTTAGAAGTGGGATAGGCGACACAGGTAAGGATGAAACTAGCTTCAATTTGATCGTCATCGAGGAAGGATTGATCGGATTGATCAACGCTACCAGATATAAGTTTACCCGCACAGGTGGAGCAAGCTCCCGCACGGCAGGAATAAGGTAAGTCCAGTCCTTGTTCTTCGGCTGCATCGAGAATGTACTCATCATCTTGAACATTAATTGTAGTATTAAGTCCTTGAGATTCATTTTTCAGGGTGACTTGATAAGTTGCCATCGGTTGTTCCTCTTAATTAAATGCTAGTGAAAGCGGCAGTCTCTACAATTGCCTCTCGCCCGTAGTCAGATTGAACGATTGGAGCGAGTTTCATTTTTGATACTACGGGAAAATCTGCCTGACTCAGCCTTGCATTAGTAATGACAGTCTTAAATAAACTTAAAATAAAATTTACTTATATATCTAACCCAGAATTCTTGATGATCCTTGCTCGATCTCTAGATAATTTCATCCCTCTACAATCTAGCTAAACTAACCACTACTAAGCATTTGGAGCTATAATGCTAATCGTTTTTTTCGTCTTGAGCCGATTTTTATTAAACATTAATTTAACTTATAGTTAAGATAGATGTCGATGAATTGTCTTTAACCCAGCCAAGAAATTGCTTTTCGGCACTACTGCCGCTAACACATCTAGGGAAACTATGAAAAAATATATTGACAATCAAACTGATAAATGATATATGGAGATAAATCCCCGGTTGCCAGGGCTAGCATCCGTTAAAACGGATAGCCAACCCTCGCTCAAGATTTTATGGTTTTTGGATTGTTAGTTTTCCAGGATATGGTTCACCGATTACCGGTCGCTAATTACTTATTAGGTTGGGGAGTCATGCGTAGATAGGGTTTGATTTCTTCAACCCCTTTGGGAAATTTGCTGCGAGCTTCTTCAGTGGGAATAGAGGGAACCACCACACAATCGCCGCCGTCGGTCCAGTTAGCCGGGGTAGCCACCTGATAGTTATCGGTGAGCTGCAACGAGTCGATCACGCGCAGGATCTCGTTAAAATTGCGTCCCGTGCTGGCAGGATAGGTAATAGTTAAACGTAATTTTTTGTTGGGATCGATAATAAACACCGAACGTACCGTCAGATTATTGAGGGAATTGGGGTGAATCATGCCGTAGAGATCGGACACTTTGCGATCGCCATCGGCGATAATCGGATAGTTAACGGTAGTGTTTTGAGTTTCGTTGATGTCATTAATCCAACCCCGGTGGGATTCGGCACTATCCACACTCAAAGCGATCACTTTCACATTACGTCGCTCAAATTCTGACTTGAGACTAGCCACCGTACCTAATTCCGTGGTACAAACGGGGGTATAATCAGCCGGGTGCGAGAACAGCACCACCCAGCTATCTCCTACCCACTGGTGAAAAGAAATCGGACCTTCACTAGAATCTTGTGTAAAATCTGGAACGATATCACCCAATTGGAGAGCCATAATTGTGTCTTCCTTATTATATATTTCAAGACAAGCAACAGTTTATGATGCCATAGGAGTGCTGTTCTTCATTGATAATTTTAGGGATTTGTAATAATTGCATGAGGGGATAGGGGAATGAGAAAATGGGGGGAGATAGGGGAATAGGGGAATAGGGAAATTCAACTGTAGCCGCTGCCATCTGGCAGCAGGCAGCAGGAAAATCCTTGCCAGAAAAGGGTTTTAGCGATTTAGATTGTCCTAACCAACTTGTTCTTTGTGATCAAACCCCAAAACCGCAAAACCCTAAAACCCCATCCCCCAACCCTCAAAACCCTTCCCCTAGGGCGGCAAACTAGGTTATGATCTGGTCTGCATGGCATGATATAACTTTTTTAACTAGGTATCAGCGTTCAGCTAATAGGTAGGCTGCGGTGGCAAATCCCAATTCCCCAGCTTATGCCTAGTCGGAAAGCTGACGGCTTCGTTTCCTGTCCTGATCATTAATTTGCCTTGGTTTTAGGAGACCACAACTGCAATGAAGAATCTTGTTCGTCTGCTGGCGGTAATTGCCTTGATTATCGGGAGTTTTTGGGGCAAAGTTCCCGCTCAAGCTCTCAATCTCACCTCGATCGCCCTTCCCTCTCCCCCTGTGGCGGTCTTAAATGCGGCCGATGCCAAACTAACCACAGAATTCGGGGCGAAAATCGACCTTAATAACAGTGATATTCGCGATTTCCGGGACTTGAGAGGGTTCTACCCCAATTTAGCCGGTAAAATCATCAAAAACGCCCCCTACCAAGAAGTGGAAGATGTCCTCAATATCCCCGGACTCTCGGCCACTCAAAAAGAGCGTTTACAGGCCAATCTGGAGAAATTCACCGTTACAGAGCCTTCTAAAGAATTTATCGAGGGTGATGACCGTTTTAACCCCGGAGTTTACTAAATCCAGTTAATTACGGTTTTAAAAAAATTCCTAGGTGAGCGATCGCTCACCTTTTTCAGTGATCAGTTTCTGAAGGCAAGAGGCAACAGGCAAGAGGCAAAAGAAAGAATCTGGCATACTGCCCCAAGGCAAGACTGGCGATTTTTGCCAGAGCTATAGAGAAATGAAGTGCTAAAATGAATAGAATTTATCAATTAACTCCTACATGGTCGTTTCCTCGCAACTGCCGAGTTATCAAGATGTTTTAGTGGTGGGATCGGGAGCGGCGGGATTGTATGCCGCACTGTGTTTACCCCCTAACTTAAAGGTGGGTTTAATTACCAAAGAAGATTTAAAAACTGGGGCTAGTGATTGGGCGCAGGGAGGAATTGCGGCAGCCACCTCCCCGGCAGATTCCCCCGTTTTCCATTTAGAAGATACCCTGAAAGCTGGAGCAGGCTTATGCGATCGCTATGCCGTGCAGTTTTTAGTCGAGAAAGCCCCCCAAGCGATCGCTGATTTGGTGCAGTTGGGGGTTAGTTTTGATCGCTCCGGAGACGACTTAGCCCGCACTCTTGAGGCTGCCCATTCCCAGGCCAGGGTGCTGCACGCGGCCGATCGCACGGGGAGAGCGATCATCAGTACCCTGATGGAAAAAGTGACCGAGCGCCCCCATATTACCATTATTCCCCAAGCGATCGCCCTGAAACTCTGGCTTGACCCGGAAGGGCAACGCTGTCAAGGTATTTGTTTACTCCATCAAGATCATCTCTGTTGGCTGCGAGCGCAAGCAGTCATTCTGGCTACGGGAGGCGGCGGTCAAGTCTACGCCCAAACTACTAATCCCGCCGTTAGCACTGGGGATGGAGTCGCCCTAGCTTGGCGTGCTGGGGCAGTGATTCGCGACCCGGAATTTTTTCAGTTTCACCCCACCGCCTTGACTGTGCCGGGGGCGCCGCGGTTTTTAATCAGTGAAGCGGTGCGCGGCGAAGGAGCGCATTTAATTGATGCCCAAGGGCGACGTTTTGCCTTCGATTACCATACTGCCGGAGAATTGGCCCCCCGGGATGTGGTTAGTCGGGCAATTTTTCGCCATTTGCAGAAAACCTCCGACGATCCCGCCCATGCCAAAGTATATCTAGATTTAAGGCCAATCGAACCGGAGCGTCTGCGTTATCGTTTCCCCAATATTATTCGCATCTGTCAAAAATGGGGCATTAATGTGCTTGAAGATGTGATTCCGGTCGCCCCCGCCGCTCACTATTGGATGGGAGGAGTGGCCACCGATTTAAACGCCCGCACCTCTCTACCCGGTTTGTATGCGATCGGCGAGGTGGCTAGTACGGGAGTTCACGGTGCCAATCGTTTAGCCAGTAATTCTCTCTTGGAATGTATTGTCTTTGCGGCAAGTTTAGCTGAAATGGGTCTAGAGCCAGAAAACTTTGTTGAGGAAAGACCGGAAAAACCCTTAGAAATTGCGGAAAACTGGCAGGAAGAACAGGAATACTGGCAAATAGTACGGAGAGAACTACCGATTTTAATGTGGGAAAATGCGGGAATTTGCCGATTTAAAAGTGAGTTAGAAACTGCTATCCTACGGGTGCAGCAGTGGAAACAACAGTTACAATCCTCAAAGATGGGCCAATTTCTCCAGAATCTTCTTCCCGACAAAGGACAATTATTTTTGTGTCCCTCGGTCCAATTAGAAATAAGAATAGCGATCGAGACCTTAAATCTTTTAGACATCGCCGACTTAATTCTGGAAAGTGCCTTATTACGAGCAGAAAGCCGCGGCGGTCACTATCGTAGCGATTATCCAGAAACCGTAGCTGATTGGCAAGTACACACGACTATTCAAGGTCGAACGTGGCGCAGAACTCCTGTGCAAGCCTAATTAAGCCAGTTTTTCACAGATAATCCCTACTAGGAGCCGCACTATTCGTCCCACGCTGACTGGGGGCTTTTCCCCATCATCGTGGTCTATGACCTATCTGCTAGAGTTGAGTGCTTTTCATTCATGGCTTTTAGGCTATCATACTTTTACCTCCCCCCTAAACGGTGACATTAATTTAATTCTATGATCAAACCCAATTTCCTATTTTTGTTCGCTATCAGTGTGAGCATTTGGGGTCATCATTTTCAGGCTTTACCCAAGGCTAACGCTCAAACTCCGCCCAGGTTAGAGCAACCCCAGACCATCGCCACTTACGATCAGTTAATGAAATCTGGTTACGAAGCCACAGCCCAAAGAAATTACCAACTCGCCCTGGAAAAATTTCAACAGGCTCTGGCACAACGTCCGAAGGATACCTACGCCCAAAATGCGATCGCTAATATCCAGAAGTATCTAGGTCAAACCGCCACAGCTGCCAACGCTGCCGCCAAAAACGAGGCCTCACCGATACCATTAATTGCTGGCTCGGCCCTGTTATCCATCGCTTTATTGGCAGCTTTACTATCGCTTTTCCTTCAATACCGTCCCAAGGGCAAAGCCTCAAAACGGCGCCAAAAGACAACTTACGTCAATCCTAAAAACCCACTCAACAACTTTTCTAGGGGCAATGGCAATTCCTTCGATGCGGACACCAAAACGGGCAGTGACATTAATGGCGGTGGTGAAGAGGATTTCGAGCCTTCTTTGCCCGTACAAGCTACCTCCCGTATCCCGAACGCCGACTTAATCCTGAGTTTAATTGAAAGTCTTCGCGATAACGATCCCCGTACCCGCAGACGGGCGGTTTGGAAGCTGGCACAGATGTCCGATTCTAGGGCAATGCAGCCTTTAGTCGATAGTATGGTAGATGGGGACTCCTACGAACGCAGTTTAACCCTAGAAGCCCTCGCTCAAATCTGTACCCGCTCTCTGCGACCGATGAACCAAGCTTTGGCTATCTCTCTCCAGGATAAAAATCCGCAGGTGCGGAAAAACGCCATTCGGGATTTAACCAGACTCTACGATATCATGTCTCAGATCAGTCAATTAATTTGTCATGCCCTCGATGATTCCGATGAGGAAGTGCAAGAAACAGCACGCTGGGCAATTAGACAGTTAAATCTGCAATTACCGCCCCGTTTAGATATTGCTCCCCTGGAAACCACTGGTGAACCGGAAGATGATGACGTACAGGATACTTCCTTCACTGAAACCACATCCACTGAGGTGCAAAATTGAGTGGAAAACTCTTATTTCTTTCGACACCCGTGGGATTTTTGGGATCGGGGGGCGGCGGTGGCGTAGAATTAACTCTTTATAATCTCGCTCGCACTCTGAATAAGCAAGGGTATGCGGTGCGGGTAGTGGCTCCAGAAGCCTCGCAATTGCAGGATATCCCCTTGATCACTATAGCGGGAAATGCCCAGATTTCCGCCCAAAGTCAAGACCGGCAAGCCCCGATTTTAATGCCCGAAAATGCCGTTTTGGCCAATATGTGGCACTACGCTCAACAAGTACAACATCAGTACGATTTAATTGTTAATTTTGCCTACGATTGGCTGCCTTTTTATCTCACTCCTTTTTTTGTCACTCCCGTCGCCCATTTAGTCAGCATGGCTTCCGTTTCTTTGGCGATGGATCGTATTATTCAAAAAACCTACAGCAGTTTTCCCCATTTACTCGCTTTTCACACCGTCGCCCAAGCAGAAACTTTCTCAATATCTCCCCCCTATCGCTGTTTGGCTAATGGTTTAGACCTATCTTTGTATCACTTTCGTGCCGATTCCTCCCCCTGTCTAGCCTGGGTGGGACGGATTGCCCCGGAAAAAGCTTTAGAAGATGCGATCGCTGCTTGTCAACGGTTGGCTGTCCCTTTACGGGTTTTCGGTCATATTTCCGATCCTCTCTACTGGCAAAATTTACAGGATACCTATAGTTTCGATTTAGTCGATTATCGCGGGTTTTTGCCCACCGAGAGCCTACAAAAAGAGCTAGGCGACTGTTTTGGCCTGTTGATGACCCCGCGCTGGGTTGAGGCTTTTGGTAACGTGGCTATTGAAGCTTTAGCCTGTGGTGTTCCCGTAATTGCCTATCGTCGCGGTGGTCCGGTAGAAATTATCGAAGATGGAAAAACTGGTTTTTTAGTTGAACCCGATAGTATCGAGGGATTAGTTACAGGAATTAAAAATTTAGACCGGATCGATCGATCTTCTTGTCGTGCAGTAGCCGAGCAAAAATATTCCCTAGAAGCTTTGGCAAATCGAGCTATTAATTGGTTTGAAGAAATTTTTTGTCAGTGAGGGAGCAGGGTTTTCAGCTAGAGCATTTGCCAATGTATTGAAAGCTTTATTTGCTCTTGGAGTCTAATATAAAAGAGAAACTCTCAAAATAGTTTTTGAGAAAAATCCACCAGCCACAATAAATAAAGCTGTATATAGAATAGAAGAATTGACGGGAATAAAACGAAGTCCTACCCAAGTGAGGAAATTCTTAAAATCCCTGGGAATGAAATGTATAAAAGTAGGTTCTCTTCCTTCTAAAGCTGACCGGTATGAACAAGAAGACTACAAAGAAAAAAAGCTAGAACCCAGACTAAATGAGGCTAAAGAAGGAAAAAGGGCTGTTTTTTTTGTTGATGCCGCTCCCTTTATGAACGTCTAAAGTATATTGCCCATGGCTTGTCCGGCGAGATAACCGGTAGTCCAAGCACTTTGAAAATTAAATCCCCCCGTGACTGCATCGATATCTAGTACCTCCCCAGCAAAATATAACCCCGGACAGATTTTACTTTCCATAGTTTTAAAATCCACTTCCTGAAGATTCACTCCCCCAGAGGTGACAAATTCCTCCTTAAACACCCCTTTCCCTTTGAGTTGATATTCCCCCTGCTGTAATTCAATCATTAATCGATTGAGAGTATTTTTAGATAATTCTGCCCAAGGAGTTTCTGAGTTAACAGTCAAGTAACTTAATAAACTTTGCCAAAGACGCTTAGGTAACTGTTCAAAAGGACAATAATTAAAAAGTTTTCTTTTGGGATATTCACTTTTAGTTTGTAAGATAACTTCCCGCAATTTTTCAGGATGATAATCCCCCAACCAATTAATGATTAAAGGCATTCGGTAATGTTGCTCGTGAAGTACCCGCGCCCCCCAAGCAGAGAGTTTTAAAATAGCCGGTCCACTAACTCCCCAATGGGTAATTAACAAGGGTCCGATTTGTTCTAATTTGCTTCCCCCAAGACGAACTCGCACTTTATCCACAGTAACCCCTAACAAATCTTTCAGACGAGCATCGGCAATTTGAAAGGTAAATAAAGAAGGGACAGGAGAGACTAGAGAATGACCTAAATCTTGAGCGGTGCGATAACCAAAAGGACTACTTCCCGTAGCAATTAACAGCTTATCTGCTCTAATTTGCTCATCTTTTTTTAATTCAATTAAAAAACTTTCTTCCTGTTTTTTAACCGATTTAACCGCAGAATTTAGCCTTAAATTAACCCCAGCAAAAGTCGCACTTTCCCGCAGACAATTAACAATAGTTTCAGAATTATCGGTGCTGGGAAACATTCGCCCATCGGCTTCTGTTTTGAGTTTTACCCCTCGCAATTCAAACCATTTAATAGTATCTTGGGGTTGAAACCGACTAAAAGCTCCCCGTAGTGCTTTGCCACCGCGAGGATAATAATTAACCAATTGGGAAACATCAAAACAATGATGGGTGACATTACAGCGTCTCCCTCCCGAAATCCGCACTTTCGCAAGAGGTTCTTTTGCCGCTTCTAGGATAGTAACGCCAGCTTTTGGGTTAGATTCTGCCGCTTTAATTGCTCCAAAAAATCCCGCTGCCCCGCCGCCAATTACGACTATTTGAGTCATATATCAAGGAAAAAGTTAAGTTTAAACCGACAAAAATCGCTGAATGACTTCTTGACTTAATCCGCTTGTGAAACCGGAAGCAACAATTCCCCCTTTCTGCATGGCGTAATATCGATCAGCTTGGCGGACAAAATGCAGGTGTTGTTCTACTAATAAAACGGCGATTCCTTTGCTGGCAACAATGCGCCGTACCGCCGCTTCAATTTCGAGAATAATTGACGGTTGAATTCCTTCCGTGGGTTCATCTAAAATTAATAATTTTGGTTCCCCCACTAAAGCGCGAGCGATGGCTAATTGCTGTTGTTGTCCACCGCTTAAATCTCCTCCCATCCGCGATAACATGGTTTTTAAAACGGGAAACAAATCGAAGATTTCTTCGGGAATTGTGGCATTTTTTCTTTTTGTGGGTAAAGCTTCCAAACCGAGAATTAAATTCTCTTTTACCGTTAAACGGGGAATAATATCCCTACCCTGCGGCACATAACCCAGTCCTAATCTGGCTCTTTGATCTGAGGTTTTATTAATCAGGTTTTCTTGCTCATAATTAATTGTTCCCGCTCGCGGTTTTAAGATACCCATCAAGGTTTTTAATAGGGTAGTTTTACCCACGCCATTACGTCCAATTAAACAGACCATTTCTCCCGCATTAATGTTAAGATCAACATCTCTTAAAATATGACTTTCTCCGTAGTAAACATTGAGATCAGATATGTGTAACATTGTCAACCCTTTTTAACTAATTTTAATCCTTTGACTTTTTATTCTTCCGAGGAACCTAGATAAACTTCAATAACTTTCGGATCATTTTGAATTTGCTCCATATTCCCCTCACATAGAACAGTTCCTTGGTGTAAAACCGTGACTTTGCGGGCAATTTGACGGACAAATTCCATATCGTGTTCAATAACAATAATTGAATGACTTTCCGCTAGATTTAACAACAAATTACCCACGTTTTCCGTTTCCTCATCGGTTAATCCTGCTACGGGTTCATCTACTAGCAGTAAATCTGGTGACTGGGCCACTAATTGACCAATTTCTAAGCGTTGTTTTTCTCCGTGGGAAAGTAAAGAAGCGGGTAAATCAGCTTTAGCAGTTAACCCGATAGTTTCCAATAAACCAATAACTTTTCTGCTATCTTCTAGGGGAGGACGGCCGAAAAGAGTTGAGAAAACATTTTTATTGCGATTACTAACTAAATCGAGATTTTCTCGGACAGTTAGATTTAAATATACCCTAGGAGTTTGGAATTTGCGACCAATACCTAAACGAGCGATCGCAAATTCGGGAATTTTGCGGAGATCTCGACCTTTAAATAATACCCGTCCGATGGTGGGTTGCACTTTCCCCGTAATCACATCTAAAAAAGTGGTTTTTCCCGCACCATTGGGACCGATAATCACCCGCAATTCTCCCGTATCCATACTGAAATTAAGATTATTGAGAGCTTTAAAACCCCCAAAACTAACGGTAAGATTCTCGATTTCTAAGATTTTTCCAGTCATAATTTCTAAGAGGGAATAGGGAAGTATTTTCAGTGAACAGTCAGCAGTAATCAGTGAACTGAAAACTCACATCTGATAACTGATAACTGATAACTGATAACTGATAGCTAAGATCACTTATGCTCTAATTCTTCTTTTTCCAGTTGCACTTCCGGAGCTTCCTCAATACTAGGATAGGTAATTAAAGTTTTGCGGAAACCAAAATGAGTCAGCAAACGTTTAATTCCACCGAGAAGACCATCGGGAAGCACTGTCACCACAATTAGGAATAGGGCCCCTTGGAAAAATACCCAGACTTCCGGAAATTGTTCGCTTAAAAAAGTTTGGGCTAGGCGTACTAATAAAGTACCGACAACTGCCCCCACAAGGGTAGCACGTCCCCCCACAGCCACCCAAATCACCATTTCAATGGAAAAAGCCACATCCATAGAGTTAGGGGTGATAATTCCCGTTTGCACGGTGTAAAGAGCGCCGGCAACACCAGCAATCGCCCCAGAAATGGCAAAAACTAACACCTTAAACCAAGTAGGATCATAACCAGAAAAACGGACACGCACCTCATCATCGCGAATGGCGACTAACAAGCGCCCAAATCTGCCGGTAGTTAACCAACGACAGAGGAGATAAATAGCCAGTAAACAGACAATTGTGAGTAAATAAAAGGCCACTTGAACGGCATCGGAACCCACCAGCAACCCGAAAATTGTTTGGGTATCGGTTTTTAAGCCATTAGTGCCGTTAATTAACTTTTGTTGACCGTTAAAAAAGTTAAAAAATACCAGTAAAGCCGCTTGGGTCAAAATCGAGAAATAAACCCCTTTAATGCGGTTGCGGAAGATTAAATAACCCAATAATCCCGCCACGATCGCTGGTACGATAATTAGGGCTAGAATTGTCAAAGGTAGGGAATAAAAAGGTTGCCAAATAAAAGGTAATTCTGTCACCCCGTAGAGAGTAAAAAATTCGGGCATTTGTCCGGGGGGTAACTGAAGATTTAGGTACATGGCCAAAGCGTAACCACCGAGGGCAAAAAATATGCCATGACCAAGACTTAATAAACCCGTATAACCCCAGATTAAATCTATCCCCAAAGCGACAATAGCGAAGGAAAGAAATCGCCCCAATAAACGCAAGCGGAAGGCCGACAAAGCTAAGGGCAGCAACACCGCAAAGATGACCACTAAACTAACAATAACAGCGATTTCCGTGATTAACTTTTTCTTTTCCCGTTGTCGGGATTCGTTTCTAGTGATGGTTTCGGTAATCATAATCTATAACTCGGCAGTACGTCCTTTAGGAGGAAAAATTCCCGCAGGTTTGAATTGCAAGAAAGCAATAATTAAAGCAAAAATCATCACTTTTGCCATGCTAGTGGTGGAGAAAAAGGTGAAGAAATCCGTTAGGGGTTTTAGTGCTTCTACGGAACCAAAAATCAGGGCAAAAGTTCCCGAACCAATTAAATAATTAGCCACACCAATGGCCATGGCCGCGATAATAGTTCCTAGGAGATTACCCACTCCTCCTACCACCACTACCATGAAGGTATCAACGATATAATTTTGTCCCACATTTGGACCGACGGAACCCAAGAAACTAATCGCACAACCGGCAACTCCAGCTAATCCCGAACCGAGGGCAAAAGTCAAAGCATCCACTTGATTAGTGGGAATGCCTAAACAGGCACTCATCTGGCGATTTTGGGTGACGGCGCAAATGCGTAAACCCCAAGAAGATTTATTTAAAAACCAATAGGTTCCTAACAAACAAATGGCAGTTAAAATGATAATAAATAGACGGGTGTAGGGCATTTGAAAACCCAGTAAAGGTAAACCTCCCCGTAACCAAGCAGGAGCCGTGACATCGACGTTTCTGGCACTAAACCAGGGTCGAGCGAGAACCGGATTAAAAGATAAAAGATAGCCTAATAATCCAGCGATAGCTAGGGATAAAGGCAGGGTGATACCGATAGCTAAATTGCGAATTCTCTCCCAATCTAGGCGACGACTTAACACCTTCATTGCCCCAAAAAATAAGAGACAGAAAACTATTAAACTAATTGCTAATAAGCCGTTGACACTTCTGACAAATTGCTGCAGAATTAAGCTGACTCCCCAAGTGGCCAGCAGCGTTTCTAGGGGTCTGCCGTAGAGGAACCTAATCACCCCCCTTTCTAATAATAATCCCGCCAATCCCGACACTAAAAAAGCGATCGGTAGGGCGAATAAAACATAAGTATCAAAGAGAGAAATACGGAAAGCTTGAAAGACATTTAAAATATAAATATCTTCAAAACCTTTAAAGATATTCTGCACCACAAAAGTACTGTAGGCCCCTAACATCATTAACTCACCGTGAGCGAGATTAATCACCCCCATCAGTCCAAAGACAATCGCTAGTCCTAAAGCGGCCAGCAATAGCACAGAACCGATGCTAATACCATTAAACAATCCTTCCAATAATGCTGACACTTTTCGTTATTCCTGTGCATTTTTAAGCTTTAAAAAGTGGGGTGAGCAGTAATGCTCACCGCACTCTCGTTATTGTCTGAAAAAACTCCTAAAACTAGGATTTTTCCATTTTGAACTTACCGCCCTTAGCCGGATCCGTCCAGTCACAGGCAAAGCCCTTAGTTTCGGGGACAAATTGGTTCCAAGGTTGCGGATCCACTACCCCCGGAGTTGACCAAACAATGTTAAATAGACCATCATCTCTCACCTGACCAACGCGGACGGTTTTGGAGATATGATGATTGGGGAACATTTCTACCGGTCCTTCGGGAGCATCGAATTTCTGTCCTACGGCTGCGGCGCGAACTTTGTCGAGATCATCGGCGGTTGCCGCTTGTTCCACCGCTTGCTTCCAGAGATAGACCATGATGTAGGCCGCTTCCATGGGGTCATTGGTCACGCGATCCTCACCATATTTAGCTCGAAAAGCCGCAACAAATTTCTTGTTAGCGGGGGTATCTACGGTTTGGAAATAGTTCCAACAAGCGTACTGACCGAGGAGATATTCCTTACCGATTTGTTTAACTTCTTCCTCGGCAACACTCACCGACATGACCGGATATTTATCGGGAGTTAAACCGGCCGCTTGCAGTTGTTTAAAGAAAGCCACGTTACTGTCACCGTTGAGGGTGTTGAAAATAACGCCGCCATCGGGTAAAGCTTGCTTAATTTTGGTGATAATCGGGGTAACTTCCGTGTTACCTAGGGGTAGATAGTCTTCGCCCACGGTTTCTCCGCCTTTCGCCTTTAACTGCTCTTTAATAATCGTGTTGGCGGTGCGGGGAAAAACGTAGTCGGAACCGACGAGGAAGAATTTTTTCCCTTTATTTTCCAGCAACCAAGTCACTGCCGGCTCGATCTGTTGGTTGGGGGCAGCACCGGTGTAAAAGATATTTCTAGAACACTCTTGACCCTCGTACTGGACGGGATACCAGAGCATATGGTTTTTGGCTTCAAACACGGGTAAAACTGCCTGACGACTGGCGGAAGTCCAACAACCGAAGACAGTCACAACTTTGTCCTGATCGATCAGTTTGGTGGCTTTTTCGGTAAAAGTTGGCCAATCGGAAGCGCCATCTTCCACCACTGCCTCGATCTGTTTACCAAGAACACCACCGGCGGCATTGATTTCCTCGATCGCCAGTTTTTCCGCATCGACTACGCTGGTTTCACTGATGGCCATGGTGCCACTGAGGGAGTGCAGAATACCCACCTTAATTGTCTCTCCAGAAGCCGGGGCGGGACTAGCAGCTGGGCTAGGACTGGCCGTGGGGGTTTGGCTTTGATTGCCACCGCAAGCTTTTAACAGAATACTGGTTCCCAAAGCGGCAGAACCGTACAGGAGAAATTTACGTCGTCCTAAATTTGACATGATGATCTTGAACTAACCTCGCTGACAATATTAGCTACTTCACACGGATGTTTTTGCTGAGGAGATTTTCGGGAATCTTTCTACGAATATCTGTGTGATATTACGGCTAGGTTAGCAGATTTTTTGTAATTCTCGCTACTTTTTGGATATTTTTTGTGATTTTCGCTACTTTTTTTCCAAAAATTAATGATTTTTCTGGAATTTGCCTCAGTTTTTTAGCTATCAGGAGTCGGGAGACAGGAGGCAGGAGGCAGGAGTCAGGAGACAGGAGGCAGGAGAATTAAGAATGAATAATAATCAATTAAATGGTCTATTGCAATTTCCATAGTTGTGAGGTACAAAGTCTTAGGTTTTGAGGAGTCAGGAGTCAGGAGTCAGGATTCAGGATTCAGGATTCAGGAGTTAAGATTTTGGTGTACCTCATGAGATTGGGAAACGCTATATTTACATACTTTATGCGATTTAATCCTTGTTTTTGCCGTTTTTGAACCATCAAAAATTAATTACGCAAGAGGTTTATAGTAACACAATAGCCTCGCGTGCCTGGAAAAAGTGCCAAAACCGTTTTCTAGTAAGGCTTCCAGTAATATTCAGCCCAACCCAATTATCAATCCGAATCTGGCCAAAGCAGCCGGACAGCAAGCAGCGCAAAACCAATGGCCGCTATCGCTTTTAATATCTTAGCGGGGAATAACTGCGCCATACTGCCGCCCGCAAGGACTCCTAAGAAACTGGTGCAGATTAAGGCGGTAATTGAGCCAAAAAAGACAGCTTTAGGTGATTTGGAACTGCCACCGAGAGCGATCGCTACTAATTGACTTTTATCGCCTATTTCTGCCAAAAAAACCGTGATAAATGTCAGTCCGAATAATTGCCAATTCATAAATTCTAGGGAGGTGGGAAGCTTTTTTCAGTGAACAGTGATCACTGATCACTGATCACTGTTCACTGATTGCTTAGAGAATATCGCTGATCAGTAAACCAGTGATCAAAAGGAGAAGGATAGCGACACCGATATCTAAAGTTTTGGGGGAAAGACGACGAGCAATCCAATAACCGATCAGGACACCGAGGAGACTGGTAGCGATTAAAGCGCTGGCTGCCCCGGCAAAAACCACCCAGGGGGATTGGGATTCGGCGCTGATGAGAAGGGTTGCTAATTGGGTTTTATCGCCGATTTCAGCCAAAAATATGGTTAGGAAGGTGGAACTAAACACCGTCCAAAAACTCCAAGAAGGTGGATTATCTGGCTTTTTCTCGGTTAAGGCGATCGATTTGCTATCACTCATCGGCTAATTTAACAATATCGGGTTAAGCAATAATTTTCATACTTTTTTCATTTTAGCCCGACCGGTTTTCTGGCGATAGTTTCTGCTGTTGGGGGCGCTGTCTCCTCCCCCCAATAGTTAAAAAACCCTAGTCGATCGAGGTGGAGTTTCCATCCTAGAGTTTAATAATTATTAGACTAGGACGAGCGCAAATCCCTTGGAGGTATAGCCCTATGGCCAGTGAAAGTGTTGTACAGGACAGAGATTATACTCTGATTATTGACAAAAGTGGCAGTATGTCCACTGCTGATAAACCCAGTGATAAAACCCGTTGGCAAATTGCCCAAGAATCCACCCTTGCCTTGGCTAGAAAGTGCGAGGAAATCGATCCGGACGGCATCACTATCTATCTTTTTTCCGGACGTTTCCGACGCTATGATAATGTTACTTCCGATAAGGTGACACAAATTTATCAAGAAAATGAACCCATGGGGAGGACAGACCTAGCAGCTGTGCTTCAAGATGCCCTTGATAATTATTTTCAGCGCAAAACTGCCGGCAAAACTAAACCCAACGGAGAAACTATTCTGGTGATTACCGACGGAGAACCAGATGATCGCAGAGCGGTGATGCGTCAAATTATCGAAGCTTCTCGAAAACTCGATAGCGATCAAGAATTAGCCATTTCTCTGATTCAAGTGGGCCATGATCGACAAGCAACCGAATTTCTTAAAGCTTTAGACGATCAGCTAGAATCGGCGGGGGCAAAATTCGATATAGTTGACACAATTACTATCGATGATATGGAAGATATGACCCTAGCGGAAGTTCTTCTCAACGCCATTACCGATTAATTTCTAGCCAGTAGGGGTGATATCTCTTCACCCCTACTTAAGCAGGATTTAACTGCTAGTCAGGGCGACAAATTTATCTTTTTCTTCATCGGATAATTGCTCCGATTGTCCCGTGATTTGTTTGTAGATTTTTAGATATTCCCAAGCGGATTTATACCAACTGAAATCTTGAGTCATTGCCCGTTGCTGTAGTTTTTGCCAATCCTGTTTATAACGGAAACTTTCCCAAGTCCGGATCATACAGGTAAACAGGTCTAAAGGTTCATAGCGATCGAAACTAAATCCTGTTCCTTTTTCCTGAATCGGGTCGTGGAAAGATACGGTATCGACTAAACCACCAGTGCGACGTACCATGGGGATGCAACCATAACGCATAGCCATTAATTGGGAAATGCCGCAGGGTTCAAAACGGGAAGGCATTAACAAAGCATCGGCCCCCCCATAGATGCGACGGGAAAGGGCATCACTATAGAGAAGATGCAGGGACATTCGCCCCCGGAAACGGGAAGTCATCTCCCACAGTTGGGTTTCATAATAGCGATCGCCTGTACCTAAAATAATCAATTGTGCATCAGTATAGGTGAGAAAGCGATCCAAAATTTGCATCACTAGATCAATACCTTTTTGTTCCACCAAACGCGTCACCATCGCCATGACAAAGGCACTTTTACTGACCTGTAGCCCCACTTCTTCTTGCAGGGCAATTTTATTGATCAGACGTTTTTCGATGGTTTCTGGGGTAAAATTCTGCTTAAGATAAACATCTTTAGCCGGGTCATACACCTCCGTATCGATGCCGTTGACAATCCCCACCAGATTGCCGGAAATATAGGACAATAATCCCTCTAAATTTTCGCCATAAATGGGGGTCTGTATTTGACGGGCATAGGTGGGAGAAACGGTGGTGATGCGATTAGCAAATTGAACCGCCGCGGCCATGGTATTATCGCCCTGCATATACCAAGGACACCAAGTCATTTTTTCTAATGCCTCCCGCCAAGGCCCCTGGTAGGCGAGATTATGGATCGTAAAAACGGTGCTAATATCGGGGTCTTGGTGCATCCAAACGGGAATCATGCCCGTGTGCCAATCATGACAGTGAATAACTTGCGGTTTCCAGTAATTCCAGGCAAATTCCGCCGCACCATTGGCAAAAAGGGTAAATCGCCAGGCCTCATCTTCGCCTCCGTAGATACTGCGTCCAGAGAAAGCTAGATGACCAAAGAGGTAGAGAGGAATATCTGTGTCGGGTAAAACTGTCTCATAGACTAAAAAATCCTGAAACATGGCGAATCCTGACCAAATGGGTTCGGAAGGGATGTCCATTTTTTCCTGGAGAAAACCGTAGTAGGGCAGAAAAATCCGCACGTCATGACCTAGCTGACGCAGGACTTTCGGTAATGCCCCAATTACATCCCCCATCCCCCCAACTTTGGCAATCGGGGCGGCCTCGGCACCCACAAATAGAATTCGCATACTTTTCCCGCTTCACTGAAGATCGATATGGGCAATGTTAGTGATTATAGGGGACTTATTCACCCAATCGATCAAATATCTTGATTATTTTCTGGGCTGTTGGCAATTTGTCAGTTATCGGCAAACAGTAAACAGGGAGGCACAATTATTTGTAGGATGGGTTAGCGGTAGCGTAACATGAGCGGGCGTTGGGTTGCACTTCGTTTAACCCAACCTTGTATCTTGAGAAGTAGGCAACCCGTCCCAACCTAGGTAAAAAATACCGCTTTGTAGCTTGGGTGCCTATATTCTGAAAAAGGGCGTGGACATCCAGTTCAACCGAGGTGCTTGACACCGTTGGGTAGCCACCGGAGCCACGCCGTCATCCCGATGAGACAAGCTCGAACAATCGCTGGAGGATTAACCTCGTATTCGCAAGGACGAGTTGCCAAAGGGACAAAATAACTTAACCCCAGCATAAACTATGACAGAAGAAAAAACATGGGTAGGGATCGATGTCAGTAAAGAGGTTCTAGATATCTACGTGTTGCCGCAAGGTCTAACCTGGCAACAACCCAACAGCGACGTGGGCGTTCAATCACTGATTGAACAATTACATCCTCTCTCACTGAGTTTGGTGGTGGTGGAATCGACGGGTGGATTAGAGCGCGCGCTCGTATCGGGCTTACAAGCCGCCACAATACCGGTAGCGCTCGCCAACCCCCGTAAGGTTAAAGGATTTGCGACGGCATTGGGGAAAGCAAAAACGGACAAATTGGACGCACAGGTAATCCCTCAATTTGCGCGGGCCGTGCAACCCCAACCCCAACCCGTGGTGTCCCCCCAAGCTCAAAA
>SFCA01000088.1:0-8267 GCA_007095475.1 Microcystis aeruginosa Ma_QC_C_20070703_M131
GGTTTTATTCCCGTTTCTTCAGTGAAATCTTCCTCTATCTCCACCAAACGGACTTAAGCAACAACTGGCAGGGAGTAGTTATTTATCCTCGGCGTTCAGTGGAAAGCGTAGAGACTGCTCGTTATGGGGAGTTAATCAACTCAGGCAGGATTTTACGTTTTTATCTCGAGGAATTAAGGGAAGGGGAATCCCTGGGAATATCGATGTTACAATTAATTATAGCACCCACCGCCAGAGCGATCGAGCAGGGAAAACAATTAATTCCACGGATTAGACAAGAATTACCTCAGGTCAAACAACAGCAAGAACTTTTAGAATTGATAGAGACAATTTTGGTTTATAAGTTACCCCAAGTCAGTAGAAAGGAGATAGAAGCGATGTTTAGTTTAAGCGATTTAAAACAAACTAAAGTGTATCAGGAAGCTTTAGAGGAAGGTAGAGAGGAAGGTAGAGAGGAAGGTAGAGAGGAAGGCGAATTAGCAGCAAAATTAGCCTCTATTCCTCGTTTATTGGCATTAGGATTAAACTTTGAACAGATAGCACAAGCTTTAGAATTAGAGATCGAACAGGTTAGACAAGCAACTCAAAGGGAATAGGAAAAGTTCAAAGCGATCGCACTAAGGTTAGATAGCGTATCATGCTAAACGACTTTTGTACTAAATCCGCTTAATTTTAGTTTTTTTGACCGAATTGATAGCCGCAAACACACACCCTACACTCTACCTCTAACTACTGATTTTCTCGTCATCAATCAACCAATTCTCTAACTTTAAAGCAGGCACACGCTCAAATTCACGGGTATTTGCAGTAACAAGAGTCAAATCAAGCGCTAGGGAATGAGCAGCAATTAGTAAATCATTTGGACCGATTGGGGTTGCTGCTTGCTCTAAATGTTGACGAATTACGGCATAGTGCCTATCTACAGTTGATTCTAATGGCAAAACTGTCAAGAACTCAAGAATGCGTTCTAGTTGCTGCACCAGACGGGAGGAACCACTCTTAACCACTCCAAATCTTAATTCACACGCCACAATGATGCTTGTACAAACGCTTTCTTCGCCGACATCGACAATATGCTGGAAAACCTGACCTTGAGGATGCCTGATCAAATTTGATAGGATGTTAGTATCAAGGAGGTATTGATAGGTCATTGGGTGGTACTAAAATGTGATGTCATCAAGGGGAAGCAACCCTTCATCTATGTCAGGAAAATTGTCTGTAATGTCTGGCAAAGTAGTCAGCAAAGAAAGTAGAGAACCGGAAGAAATCGGCTCAATGATTAAGCGATGACCTTCTTTGCGTAACAAAACTTCTGTGCTTGATAGGGCAAGTTCAGGAGGAATAGTTAAGACTTGCTCTTGTCCATTTGTTAGTAAAGAAATCTGACGCAAGTTTTGCATCTGTTGACCTCTTTGTTAATGATCGCCTTACTATTTTAACCTGAATATTGCTTGATATAAATAATTTTATCTAGTCACTTAAAAATCATTAACACTACCTCAATTTTCTCACAAAAAAAATCGACCCGCCTAGCGGCGGGAAAAAGAGAAAAAGAGAAAAAGGGAAAAAAGGGAAAAAAGGGAAAAAGGGTTACAGAGTCCTCCCAGCACCGCACACCACCCGAAAACCGAAGAAGTCGCCGTAGTCGTCGTCGCGGCGGTAGTGGTTGCTGCGGCAAGCGGAACGGCAGCCATCCGGATTGC
Organism: Microcystis aeruginosa Ma_QC_C_20070703_M131; assembly: GCA_007095475.1. Classification (GTDB taxonomy): domain Bacteria; phylum Cyanobacteriota; class Cyanobacteriia; order Cyanobacteriales; family Microcystaceae; genus Microcystis; species Microcystis aeruginosa_I. Next base: position 1,704 of record SFCA01000088.1, read on the forward strand.
CGAACCAAGAACCGCCCCGCAGTATGCGATAATCATAATCATTATCATTATTATTTGTTATCCAAGCACTGCCATCCGTCGGCGCTCCGATATAGTTATCGTGCGAATTGTCTTCGCACCACTCCCAAACATTGCCACTCATGTCATAGAGTCCCCAAGCATTGGGCTTTTTCTGACCCACAGGATGAGTTTTATCCTGAGAATTTCCGTAATACCAAGCGTAATCTTCTAACTGATTAGCATCATCACCGAAATAATAGCGAGTGGTTGTCCCCGCACGACAGGCATATTCCCATTCCGCTTCTGTGGGGAGGCGATAGGTTTTCCCTGTTATTTGACTCAATTTCTGACAAAAGGCTTGAGCGTCATTCCAACTAACCTGTTCTACGGGATTTTGGGGATTGTTTTTAAAAGGAGAGGGATTGGTTCCCATTACTGCTTGATATTGTGCCTGAGTGACTGGATATTTACCAATCGCAAAACTGTTGATGTTAACTTGGTGTTGAGGCAGTTCGTTCCAGGAAGCATCGGGATCGCTGTCAGGAGATCCCATGAGAAATTGACCTGCTGGTAAGTTCACCATCTCCAGTTTTATCCCATTGGGTAGGTTTTCGATAAATGAAGTTTGAGGAATTGGCGATTCTCTTGGTAGGGGTGTGGGTGTTACAGTGGCGATACTTTTACACCCAGCACCGCACACCACCCGAAAACCGCCGTAAGCGCCGCTGACGTAGGCGCGGCGGTAGTTGTCGTTGCGGGAAGCGGAACGGCAGAGATTCGGATAGTTGTACCAAGAACCGCCCCGCAATTTGAGAATAATTATCCTTTATTAGCCAAGCACTACCATCCTTTGGCGCATTCTTATAGTTATCGTGCCAATTGTCTTCGCACCACTCCCAAACATTGCCACTCATGTCATACAGTCCCCAAGCATTGGGCTTTTTCTGACCCACAGGATGAATTGTCTGCTGAGAATTTCCGTCATACCAAGCGTAATCTCCTAACTGATTAGCATCATCACCGAAATAAAAGCGAGTGGTTGTCCCCGCACGACAAGCATATTCCCATTCCGCTTCCGTGGGGAGGCGATAGGTTTTTCCGGTTATTCGACTCAATTTCTTACAAAAGGCTTGAGCGTCGTCCCAACTAACATTTTCTACCGGATTTTGCTGATTGTTTTTAAACCGAGAGGGATTGGTTCCCATTACCGCTTGATATTGTGCCTGAGTCACTGGATATTTACCAATCGCAAAACTGTTGACGTTAACTTGGTGTGGAGGCTTTTCATAACTTCGAGCATCGGGATCACTGTCAGGAGATCCCATGAGAAATTCACCTGCTGGTAAGTTCACCATCTCTAGTGTTATCCCATTGGGTAGGTTTTCGGTAAATGAAGTTTGAGGAATAGGAGAGTGACCGACGACGGAGGTGGTAAAATTCCCGACTCTCTCGATTACATGGTTGTTGATGCGTTGAATGGCGGTTTCGAGTTCGATTTCCTCGTCGGGGATTTCCACTTGCGTCCATTGCCATCCTTCCTGCTCGGCTCGCTCTAATGCGATCGCTAAACGGCCGCGCTTTTCTTCGCTGGTGACGAGGAAATTGAGCAAACTAGCCGATAGATTCTCGTTTTTGCGGAAAGATACGGCCGATTCGGAACTGAGAATGTTCTGGACAAGGGATTCCACTTCGCTGACACTGCGGGAAAGTTCCCCGTCAATGGTCACTACTCGATCGATTAAGCCTTGAAACTGTCCGATAATTGGTTTTAGGTATTGTTCTAGATTAATGGCTACTTTGGCCATTTCGATCGCTTCTTTTTCCAGACTATCTAACTCCAGCTGCAACTGATACACTTGTTTGTACCCGTTCAACTCGCCGATCATTTTCGAGAAAACCTGTTTTTGTGTATCCTGATCTTCAGCTAATTTCTGGATACTTTCGCTGATTAGGTCGATTTTCTTGAGCATGAGCAAGCTGGCGCGACCAACAAGAATCACGGTGCGGAAAATCTGCTGTTTCTGTAGTCTCAGGGTATCTCGCAGTTCAGCCGAGCCGATGCTATTCTCCAAAGATTGGCGTTTTTGCTCTGTTTCTGCCAATTTCTGGCATTTAACTGCCACTGCCTCCTTGATTTCCTCGGTCAGTGACTGGAAAAACCGCCGGTATTCATCCTTATGGTCGGTGAGAAATCTGATTAACTGGTTATAGTCCTTGACTAACCTTTCCAATTCTTGAAAAGTTTCCTCGAAATTGAGGGGTTCTTCTTTTTTCCTCAATCCTAACCATGTATGGCGAACCCGTTTTCCGGTTTTAATCAGTTGCTGTCTTTCTTGAATCTGATCCTGCAAAATTAATAAATCGGGGCGATTTAGTTGGGGAAGTTGATAGGTTTTCCGATAAAGCTTGATTTTCGCCGTTTCTTCTGCCATCGCCTTGGTCGCTGAGGGTGAGTTTTTTCTATTTTAGCCCGATTTTTTGATCAGCTAGAAATCTCGGCCAGAGGCGAAAAAATCAGCGACAATGATATAAATGGAGTTATCAACACAAGTAAAGCGATTATGACTGTAGCCACGACGAACGCCCGAGATATTTTCCGCTCCGCCTACGAAAACCGTTACACTTGGGATGAAGGATTCCCCGGTTACACTGCTGATATTATCCTCACCCAAGGGGAGGAAGTCCATACGGGCAAAATTCAAGTTAATGCCGATTATAGTGTGGAAGTAACGGGCATTGATGACGAGAAAGTGCAAGAAAGTATCTATAATCAAATGCGCGACATCGTTACTCACCGCAAAAGAGGCAATTTTGATGCTTCCCACGGCAAAAACCAGTTTAATTTCGGGCAAGATGATCCCACTGGTGCGGTAGAAATTCTTGTCACCGGCGATGCGATGGGGTCTAATTATAAGGTCCGCGGCCAGGAAATCTGTCAAGTCAGTCGAGTCATGGGACCGATGGCTTTTACTATTAATACCGAGGAAAGTCTCGATACGGGAGAAGGTTATATTTCTATTCGCTATAATGCCATTTTCCGCAATGCCAAAACCGATGAATTAAAGGGAAAACGTGACTTTAAGGAAACCTACGAAAAAATCGGTAATTATTATTTACCCTCCTGTCAAGTGATTAACGCAATCGACGCGGGGGGCGAAAAATCCACCACAGAATTCACTTTTATCAATCTACAGCTTTTAGAAGCTTAAGGGTTATCCCCGCCCAAAAAGCGTTAGGATTGAAGTAACTACACTGTAATAAATCTCTGACCAGAAGCTGATTATGTCTTTAACACTGACTCCCAATAACGTCGAACAAGTTTTAGATGAAATGCGCCCCTACCTGATGGCGGATGGTGGTAACGTGGAATTAGTCGAAATCGACGGGCCAGTCGTCAAACTGCGTCTTCAAGGCGCTTGCGGTTCCTGTCCCAGTTCCACCATGACCCTAAAAATGGGCATCGAACGTCGTCTCCGGGAAGTGATTCCCGAAATTGCCGAAGTTGAACAAGCTTTCTAAATCTTGGTTCAATTAATTCTCACCACCGCCCGATTGCTAATTTAATTAGCGATCGGGCATAATATTAATTATATATTTTCTTCTAAGTAGGTAGGTGTTAAAAACTTTCAGATACCCCCCTGATTAGGGTGCATCTCATTTTTGTAAATCTACTAATTTGAGATTTTTCAGGGGAAACTTTCTCCTAAAATTGGGCGTTACTTTCGGTTTTATCACTCAATCCAAGCTTTTGGGGGGTTCTACCCCCCAAACCCCCCGCGCATTAGGTTAACTGTGAGATGCTTACACGCGATTGTTCATATTTTTGTACTAATTTAAGAGTCACTGATAATTGCTGATTGTCGGTATTTCTGCAAATGTGGGATGTACCCCCTTAATAAGGGGGTATCCATCTTCAATTTAATTATAACCAGCTACTTGCAAGATTGATAAAATTACAGAATTAATTAAGGTAAAAAGTATCTTTTTTAGCCGATTAAACGGTCAATTAAGCATTAAGATATACTTGAAAATTTTTATTAAAACTCAAAAATTATGACGGAAAATATCCCCACCATTGTGGTCATGCACGGCGACCAAACTGGAGAAGAACTATTACTAGAAGCCCTGAGAGTGTTGCAACCCTCGATAATTCGTCAACCGCTTAACTTTGCCGATTTTGATCTTAGTTTAGCCCAGCGTCGCCAGAGTAACAATCAAGTGGTTCATGAGGCTGCCGAAGCGACTCTCAAAACCGGATTAGCTCTCAAAGCTGCTACTATCACCCCAGAAATCAAAGGAGATGTGGGCAGTCCTAACGCTATTTTAAGAGAAGCAATGAATTCTCAGGTAATTCTCCGCATCGGTCGCCGTATCCCCGGTATTCGTCCGATTGGGGGCGTTTATTCTCCCATTGCCATTGTCCGCATGGCCGTTGATGATGCCTACGGGGCCAAAGAATGGCGAGAAACCACTGCCACCGGCGATGAAATTGCCTATCGCACCTCGCGCATTTCTAGGGCTACCAGTCGCGCTGTGGCCGAGTTTACCTTTCAACAGGCCAAAAAAACCGGGGCGCGGGTATTTGGCGGTCCAAAATTCACCGTTAGTGCCACCTACGAAGGGATGTTTAAAGAGGAATTAGACGCGGCAGCCCGAAGACATCCGGAAGTGCGTTATCAACCCCTGTTAATTGATGCAACTTTTGCCCTACTTTTACAAACCGACGGCGAAGCTTTGGTGATTCCGGCCCTTAATCGCGATGGCGATTTATTATCTGATTTTGTCTTGCAACTCTATGGCAGTATTGCTGGGGCCGAAAGTTTAGTTTTGGGATTTGATGAGGAGACCCTAGCGGTTAAAACTATTATGGCAGAAGCTCCCCACGGCACGGCCCCCGCTTTAGAGGGCAAAAATATCGCTAATCCCATGGCGATGATTTTAGCCTCGGCAGCTTTGTTAGGTTATATCGAAACTAGCGAGGCGCGTAAAGCTTCTCGGGCAATTTATGAAAGTGTCTTTGAAACTATTCACGAGGGCAAAAAAACCCCCGATTTAGGGGGCCAAATGACCATGAGTGAGTTTACCGATGAGGTGATTCGTCGTGTGGTCAGTAAGTTAGAGGTTTGGTCTGCCTTGGGGTAAATTAATGGGAACATCTGAGGCGGCAAGAAAGTGGTAATTAGCTAAAAATTTTGAGGTGTTTATTACAGCAGATATTTACAGCTTTTCTCAGATAGATGAGGTGCGTTATCGCAGCTAAAATACCTGATTAGCAAAGGTTATTTTGTACTTCACTTTTACGATAAAGGCTGTAGATAATTTGCTTTGATATCCATCCAATTTGAGAATTTATTCTAATTTGAGAATTTATAGCGGTTCTCGCATCTGTGCGGCACACTTAAACCTTTGCTGATTAAGCTGTTCAGGATCGGGAATGTACCTCCTGTGAATCAGAAACGCTATATTGCAGCAACAATGATCAAGAGGATGGTCAAATTTTGAATGATTTTACTATCTCTTCGGATTTGGGCTAAAATGAGACTTTGGCTAGTTATTTAAGTCTCCTCTAGGAAATTTATGTCTATTCAAGCCTTTGTTGATAATGGCTATTCTCAGGGTTCGGAATATTGTAGACAATTTTTGTCAAGTCCAGAATTTAAGCAAAAAACTCTTCTGAGCATTCTGGGTTATCCATTAAAAAGAAGTAATAAGAAAATAGAACTATCTCAAAAAATTACAGAGTCTCTGGAAAAAAAGCAAATATCTGACAATGAAGTTTTGTTAGCCTATGTTAAACAACCCAGAATGTGGTTAAGTTTAAAAACAGGCGAACACTCTCAAATTCCTCGTTTAATGCCACCAGCACAATTATTAGATCAGTTTGGATAAGAAGGATGGTATGGCCCGATAGTAGATAGCAATAGCCCTCGAATATGGTATATAAGAACTCACAAAGTTATTAATCGTCTCGGAGATACGGGTGAAATTAGACAGATAGAAGGGAGCTATATTCGCTGGTCGGTGATTGCAGAAATAGATGACAATTATGTTGCTTTCTCTTGGAATAATTTTTCTTTTACTGAGCAAGAAAAGGAATACTGCACGCCTTCACAGTTTCCCTTCTGGCTCTACGTTCCCAAGTTTTTTGAGGAACTATCTCAACATTGTCAATCTTCTTGGGAGCATCCCATACTTCATGAACTGATTTTAAATCAAGTGTGGAATCAATACCTACAGGACACTAATAACTACAGATGGCAACATTTAAGAATTCGAGCCGAAGCTTCTGGAGTAGCATTAAACGCTCATAGTGCTGGGATATCAGAAATCAACGTCAAAGGATTACAAGCTTTATCTAGAAAACTGGCGGAATCGGCCTTAGAGACTCTTGATTTTTCCGATCTAACCCAATGTAATCGAGTAGAAAACGCTATATTACATACTCTCATCGAAAATTTGGGTCTGAAACCCCGTCGTTCTACGACGGCTTTACTGTTAAATATGAGCATCGTTTACGAAATATATGCTAAAATGTGAGGTATGGAAAAAGCCTATTCGTTTCGA
>SFCA01000089.1:0-48033 GCA_007095475.1 Microcystis aeruginosa Ma_QC_C_20070703_M131
TTTTCTACGGGTGTATCTCGTTTTTGTAAATCTACGAAGTTGGGATTTTTAAGGGGAAACTCTCTTTTAAAATTGGGCGTTACTTTCGATTTTATCACTCAATCCAAGCTTTTGGGGGGTTCTACCCCCCAAACCCCCCGTTGGGGGCGTGGCGCCGCCCCCAAACCCCGGAGCGCATTAGTTTTTCGGTGGGATGCTTACACGCGATTGTTCATATTTTTGTACTAATTTAAGAGTCACTGATAATTGCTGATTGTCGGTATTTCTGCAAATGTGAGATGCACCCGTTTGCCACTGTCTTTTCACTGATTACTGTTTACTGTTTACTGATTACTGTTCACTGAAAGGGGTATTCGTGAGAGAGGAAGGGTAAAGGGATTAATTCTCCTGTTGCCTCGCCGATTTGTACTTTTAAACCCTCTCCTCCCGCTTTTGTTTTCACATAACCCAAGCCAAAATCCTCCAGCACACTGGTGAGTAAACCGACTTTTTGCGATTCTAAAATAATCGGGGTATTGCTGGGGACGGGTTGGCTAAGTTTTATGCCCCAAAGTCTTTGTTTTACGCCTTTATAGGTGTTGAGACGGGCGATAGTTTCTTGACCAATATAACAGCCCTTATCAAAGACAATCGCTCGCCATAAACCGGCCTCTAAAGGGTTATAATCTTCGGTTAATTCTCGATCGACTGCCGGTCGGCCCTGATGGATTCTCAGGTATTCCCACACCTGCTCATCGGCGGGAGTAACGCCATTTTTAATTAAATTTTCCCAGAGGGGACCGGCTTCGGCGGCGGCAACGATTAAAGTATATCCGGGTAGGTCTAAGCCGGTGCCGACGGCCACTCTCAGGGGGGGGTCAGAAAGGAGATAATGACTATGCTGCACCCCCGTTAAAATCTGCTCTGGAATGGCGATTTTTTGCAGGTATTGCCCGCTTTCAGTACCGATTAGGCTGAAAATGCCAAAATTATCGGTTAAGTCGCTAATTTCCACCTTATCGAAGGGGAAAATATAGCGATCGATCAATTCCAGTAAAAATTGACGACGTTGGGGAGAAACGAGGATGAGGAGGGAATCATCGCCGGCGTAAACTGTGACAAAATCGAGAGTACGACCGGTAGAGTTAAGGAAAATTGTCTCACAACCCTGACCCGGTTTCAGGCGATCGATCGCGTTACTGGTTTGATTGTGGAGAAAACGCAGTCGGTCCTGGCCTTTTAATTCTAATAAACCCCAATCGGAGCGATCGATTAAAATTGTTTGGGATGCTAAACTTTGGGGATCATTGTGGTAATCTTTCAGAAAATTAGCGGCATACTCTGCCTTGATCGTTTCTAAATCTGCTTTCATGGAGGTAAATTAGCGAATAATTGCTTAATAATGCGCTCGGTTTTCGTTTCCAAACTCTGCCAATCAAGTTCACCGGTGGGATCGAGGAGACTGGTATCGATGGTGACGCTCTCTCCTTCATCGGTGGGATAATCGAGAAAACAGACTTGAAAACAAAGTTCCCAAATATTTACAGTAACGGAGCGATCGAGATAAGTCAAACAGAGCAGATAACTGGGATAGGGATCTTGAATTTCTGTATAAGTTCCTTTCCAGAGGGAATTTTCTAACTGTTTACGCAGATTATCCAGCACCCGAATAAATGCCGGCTGCATTAATAATTGTGCCTGTTCCCAAGCGGTAATATCTTTAAATTTTGGATTCATCTAATCAGTTATCAGTTATCAGTTATCAGATTTGAGTATTAAGTAATAACGGGGTGCATCTCATTTTTGTCAATCTACGAAGTTGGGATTTTTCAAGGGAAACTCTCTACTAAAATCGGGCGTTACTTTCGGTTTTATCGCTCAATCCAAGCTTTTGGGGGGTTCTACCCCCCAAACCCCCCGTTGGGGTCGTGGCGCCGCCCCCAAACCCCCCGCGCATTAGTTTTTCGGTGGGATGCTTACAGACAGCTGCTGATATATCTGTAATAATTTAAAAGTCACTGATAATTGCTGATTATCGGTGTTCCTGCAAATGTGGGATGCACCCTAATAACGGCATTAACAGTGCTGTCTTTTCACTGTTTACTGGTTACTGTTTACTGATCACTGGTTACTGTTTACTGATAACTGATAACTGATTTAGGCTGTTACTAGGGTTGCTTCCTTAGCTGCCATCATTTTCATCAGGTCTAACATCCGGCAGGAGTAACCCCACTCGTTATCGTACCAAGAGACGACCTTAAAGAAATTGGCATTAAGTTGAATGCCAGCTTTAGCATCAAAGATACTGGAATGGGGGTCGGTGATAAAGTCACTCGATACCACTTCCTCATCGGTATAACCGAGGATACCTTTCATCTGTCCTTCGCTGGCGGCTTTCATAGCGGCGCAGATTTCCTCGTAACTGGTGGCTTTTTCGGTTTTAAAGGTTAAATCCACCGCCGAAACGTTGGGAGTCGGCACACGGAAGGCCATACCGGTTAATTTGCCTTTTAGGGAAGGAATAACTAGGGTTACTGCTTTGGCTGCCCCCGTGGAGGAGGGGATAATATTTTGACCAGCGCCGCGACCACCGCGCCAATCTTTTTTCGATGGACCATCGACGGTGGGTTGAGTGGCGGTCATCGAGTGTACCGTGGTCATTAATCCTTCCGCTAGTCCGAAGTTATCGTTAATAACTTTGGTGATCGGGGCTAAACAATTGGTGGTACAACTAGCGTTAGAGACGATCAGATCCTTAGCGGGATCGTACTCATTATCGTTAACGCCCAGTACAATAGTACGAATTTTGTCGGGATCTTTGGTGGGTGCGGAGATAACCACCCGTTTGGCCCCGGCTTCTAGGTGTTTTCCTGCCCCTTCGGCGGTGGTAAATAAACCGGTGGACTCGACCACATAATCGGCCCCGGTTGCACCCCAGGGCAGTTGAGCGGGGTCTTTAATCGAGTAACAGGGGATAAACTTACCATCCACGACGATGCCATCTTCTTTTGCTTCTACCGTACCCTGAAAACGTCCGTGGGTGGAGTCGTATTTGAGCAGATAGGCAATATTATCGGGGGGGACGAGATCATTTATACCAACAAACTCGAAATCAGGATTTTGGATACCCGCCCTAAAAACGAGGCGACCGATACGACCAAATCCGTTGATAGCGACTCTTACTTTTGTCATGAAAAAAACTCCTTTGCAGCTGCGATAAGCTTAGGCACGATCAAGAAAAAATAATTTGAGAATTGATTAGCCTGTAGAGAATCACTATATATGCTAATCAGCTTTTGTTGATCGCTAGATGAAGTATAGAAAGATTTTAAGTTTCAGTCCTTCCAAGATAAAAAATCATCAATTTGCTATCCTAGTCATCCCTACCACCGGCATCGAGAAAACCTGATTAGGCTCTTCCCGACAAACGAGAACGTAATTTTATAGCCTTTTAGGACAAGCTGACATTAAAAAATAATTAAAAGTTTTTTGAGAATTATTGCTCCCTAAGTTAAGAAGACATTAATTTTCCTTTAAAAGCTATTTAAAAACCCCGCCAGACTGACATAAATTCTCCTGGCCGGATTGGCAAAATATAGCTTATTTTAATAGTTTTTTGCGCCCCAAAAGGTTAGACTCTTGATTACAGTTTGAAAACTGACCGAGGGTTAACCCTCTCGATAATCTGGAGAAATTGTCTATCAACTCTCTTAATCTCATCCTTCATAGATATCGGAGAAATATTCATGGTATCCGCACCAGAAAGACCCTTAACAGAGCAAAATCCCCTTTCTCAAGACGAACTCTATAAAACCCATGCCTATTGGCGCGCTTGTAACTATTTAGCTGTAGGTATGATTTATCTGCGCGATAATCCCCTGCTCAAAGAACATCTTAAACCCGAACACGTTAAGTATCGTTTGCTCGGTCACTGGGGAGCAAGTCCGGCCTTAAGTTTTACCTACGTTCACCTCAACCGTTTAATCAAAAAATACGACCTCGATATGATTTTTATGGCCGGTCCTGGCCATGGGGCGCCGGGGGTACTAGGTCCAGTTTATCTAGAAGGAACCTATTCGGAAATATACCCCGATAAAAGTGAAGACGAGGAAGGATTACAAAAATTCTTTAAACAATTTTCTTTTCCCGGTCACATCGGTAGTCACGTCACCCCCGAAACCCCCGGTTCTATCCATGAGGGCGGCGAACTAGGTTATAGTGTTTCCCATGCCTACGGTTCTGTTTTTGACAATCCCGACCTAATTACGGCCGTGGTGGTGGGTGATGGGGAAGCAGAAACCGGTCCCCTTGCTACCGCATGGCACTCGAATAAATTCCTTAACCCGATTCGCGATGGTGCGGTACTGCCAATTTTAAACTTAAACGGTTATAAAATCGCTAATCCCACCATTCTATCCCGTATTTCGACCCACGAGTTAGAAAGTCTCTTTGTTGGTTACGGTTACACTTCCTACATCGTCGAATGTAAGGAAGATGAAGACCTGCTCCACTGCCATCAAAAAATGGCCGCTACCCTAGAACACTGTATCAATCAGATTCGCTCCTATCAACAGGAAGCTCGCAGCACGGGTATTGCTAAACGTTACCCCTGGCCGATGATTATCCTCCGGTCCCCCAAGGGTTGGACGGGTCCGAAAAACGTGGATGGTCATAAAGTAGAAGGATTCTGGCGCGCTCACCAAGTACCCATGGGTGGGATGCACGAAAACCCCGACCACTTGAGAAAATTAGAGGAGTGGATGAAAAGCTATAACCCGGAGGAATTATTTGACTATGCCACGGGTAAATTTAAGCCGGAATTTAAAGAACTCGCTCCTATTGGTCATCGTCGCATGAGTGCTAATCCGCACGCTAATGGCGGATTGCTGCGTAAAGATCTAAAAATGCCCGATTTTCGTCAATATGCCGTAGATGTCACCCATCCTGGCCAAGTGGAAGCGGAAAACACGGGAGTGATGGGGGTATTTTTGCGGGATGTAATGCGAAATAATATGACTAATTTTCGCGTTTTTGGTCCCGATGAAACTGCTTCTAATCGTTTAGCGGCTCTCTATGAAGTGACTAAAAAAGCTTGGTTAGCTGATACCTATCCCGAGGATTTAGATGGTAGCCAATTATCTCCCGATGGTCGTGTGATGGAGATGCTGAGTGAACATACTTTAGTCGGTTGGTTAGAGGGTTATTTATTATCCGGTCGTCACGGTTTATTTCACTCCTACGAAGCTTTTGCCCACGTTATCGATTCCATGTTCAACCAACACGCTAAATGGCTCGATATCTGCAAAAATCATGTGCCTTGGCGCGCTTCTGTTTCCTCTTGGAATCTGTTATTATCCTCGGTGGTTTGGCGGCAGGATCACAATGGTTTTAGTCACCAAGACCCTGGTTTTATCGATTTAGTAACCAATAAAAGTGCCGACGTGGTGCGGGTTTATCTTCCCCCCGATGGTAACTGTTTATTAAGTGTGACTAATCACTGTCTCAAGAGCAAGGATTACACTAATATTATCGTTGCTGATAAACAGAAACACCTGCAATACTTGACCATTGAAGAAGCAATTAAACACTGCACCAAAGGTATCGGTATTTGGGATTGGGCAAGTAACGATGATGACGGAACAAATCCTGATGAACCAGATGTAATTATGGCTTGCTGTGGGGATATTGTTACTAAAGAATCTTTAGCGGCAACGGCAATTCTGCGGGAGGAATTCCCTTACTTAAAAGTTCGCTTTATCAACGTGGTTGATCTGTTTAAATTGCAGTCGGAAAGTGAACACTCTCATGGTTTATCGGAACGGGATTTTGATAGTTTATTTACCCCTGATAAGCCAATTATCTTCAATTTCCACGGTTATCCTTGGCTGATTCATAAACTTACCTACCGTCGCAGTAATCAAGAACGTATTCATGTGCGCGGTTACAAAGAAGAAGGGAATATTAATACTCCCCTAGAATTAGCGATTCGTAACCAAGTTGATCGTTTTCATCTAGTAATTGATGTCATTGATCGCGTGCCGAAATTAGGTTCTGCTGCCGGTCATGTGAAAGAACGAATGAAAAATGCCATTATCGATAATCTCGATTATGCTTTTACCAATGGCATCGATAAGGACGAGATTACTAACTGGAAATGGCCTTATTAATTAGGCTAAGAAGTGGTTTAGGTGATGATAATTTGGCGTTGCTGATTTTAAGTAGGAATTGTCCTCTAGGCAATTTTTCAAACCTAGGACTAGGCTAACTTGTAGATAGGATGCACAATTAGCATTCAGAGCTTGATTCAGCAACGCCCTAGGCTAAGTAGAAACTAGCTTCAGTTATCAGTTATTAGTTATCAGTTTTTTCCACTGTTAACCGTTATTAGGTGAGAAGTCAGACAGAGAAATACAACGGCATTTTACTGTACTATTTTACAGCAAATTCAGTATAGGGTCGAATATGTTCGGGTTTAAAGGCAAGGACAATTTGCTCTTTAGGAATACCGGCGGCTAATAAATCAGTGGCAATACCGTCTTCGGTTCCGTCTCGTTGTATCCAGATTTTACCATTAATAATTTGTAAATGCAGTAAACAGCCATGTACTCTTTCTCGGTTATCCCAACCTTCTAAGAGAATTAGATAGTTATCAGAGTCTTTGTCAATAATGAGGAGGCGGTTTACCTCTCCAGTAGCATAGCGCAAGTTTGCATAATAACGGAGAGATTCAATAATAATTTTTCTCATTTTTTCTAACCTATCCATCTTAAAATAACCTCCTCAATTTCGTCAAAAATTAATAATTTTAATCGTTTGTTGTCTAATAAAACTTGACCAATAAAATCTTAAAAAATATCGGCAAAAGCTTGTTGATGAATTGCTAAATATAAAGTTCTTTCAGATTTTAGTTTTGTCAATAAATCATAGTATAAAATATATTGTCCTAATGCTTTTGCTAAGTCATCGATAGATGATTTGCCAACAAAACTTTTAATTTCAATGGCAATTTTTTGATTGTCTTTTTCGGCGGCAATAATTTTTTCTGCTCCCAAGTCAATATATAAATCTCTTTTTCCCCAGCGAATAATTAGGGGGTCATGGGTAATTGTCCAGCCATCTTTGTCTAAGGCAGTTCTCACGGTATCATGATAAATATCTTTTGCTGGCATTTTTATTATAACTGATGATTATTAGAGATGCAGCGATTTTGGTACTGTTGAAGAATCGGTGATTCGTCTTTTTCATCTCGTTCCCAGTTTCTACCTGAAGCATACATTAAAGCAGAGCCTTGGTACAAGCAAGTTAAATTGATTTTATTTATCCATTTTTGCCTTGAGAAATTCTTCTAATTTCTTCATATCTTCTTGACTAGGAGTAAGGGTAAATCTAGTTACACCTGATTCAGTTCGCATTCTATCCATATAAATTCTTAGGGCTTCATCATCTTCTCGATGGGAGAGGACATATTTTCTTAATTCTGGGCGAGACATTTGGTAAAAATCAGGTTGATGATTCATCTTCAAACTCCACATTAGTGAGCAAGATGCTCACATTACTATTTTCATCATACCGAAATAGATGAATATCGGTATAGAAGTTAGACAGGGTTTGACACATTCTAATGCAAGTAAACATCTGTTCGGGAGTGGGTATCATTATTGATGGCTTTTTCCTCCAATTTACGAGTTTATACCTGTAATAAGTATAGCATAATACTGGATTGAAACAGCTAATTTAGTGCCTTAGATTTAAGGGAATGCGAGCATCATGCTCGCTAATTATTCAGGTAGTCTGCTGGCTAGATGTTATATACCAAGCCAGAGCCTTGGCACAAGCAATAACTGTTAACTGTTAACTAATAACTGTATCAGCCTTGGCACAAGCAATGAATCAAATTTTTGGCTTCAAATAAACAAGTCGGTTTGTCCAATTCTGTTTGCTTTGTAGATCCCATAAAGCTAAAAGTGAACGAATTAAAAGACCAAAATTGCTAGGAGGAATCGAATGATAATCGATAAAAATAACGCCACTATGACTTTTTTGAGCTTCTCCCCATTCGCACAAAAGTGGGGGAATAGTGTTCTGGTCGTATGTTACTAGGGTTAACTGGGCTTCGGTTGCGGCTTTTAAAACGATTTCATCTGAATCAGCTAAATATCGACCTTCTTGCCAAGTGATTAAGGGAAAAATCAGGATTTCTGGACGTTTACGACTAATTTGTTCGGCAACCGTCGGAGAAATATGTTCATCTAATAAAAAAGATAGCATTTTAGCTATTCCCCACTCACTCACAGGGAATCAGGAGAAACCGTAATTGTTTCCAATTGGGGTAAGAGTCGTTTGAGTGTCGTTTCATTGAGGGTTTGAGCCTGGATGATCGCCTTTTGAACTTCTGACTGATAAGCTTCAGCATAGAGCAAAGCAGAGCAGACCCATTCGAGGGGTCGATGAAAATGTGCCGCCGTTTTTTGTTCATCTAGCGCGTAGCTTTGAGCAATTTGAATTACTTCCCAGAGAGCCAAACTGGAGTTTTTGAGGTAGGGTTGTCGCCCCAAAGGAGACTGGCGAAATTCAATATAGGGGAACTCGCTTTCTCTGAGAGATTCCTCAATTAAAATTGCGCTGGTTTCACTAGGAGTTTTTCCTAATTGACGGGCTAACTGTTTAAGTCGTTCTGCTGTGCGATCGGGAAGTCGGGTACTAATAACTTGAGACATAAATTTTTCAACCTTAAATCACACTGTTTACATTGTAAATTGTCGATTTAGAGATATTCTATGCCAAAGCAGAGCATTGGCACAAGCAATAACTGTTAACTGTTCACTGAATCACCTTCCTCGACGACGCAACTACCCGAAACCCGTCGAAGTCGCTGAGGTAATCGCAGTCGCCGCGATACGCAGAACGACAACTCCTGGGACCGTCGCCCCAAGAGCCGCCACGTACTACATATTTCCTTTTTAACAACACATCAGGACACAATTCTTCTTTCCATGCCCGACCATCATTGGGCGCGTCTTTATAGTTATCGTGCCAAGGATCTAGACACCATTCCCAAACGTTCCCGTGCATATCATAAAGTCCAAAGGCATTCACGATTTGAAACCTGCCTACGGCCGTCGTCCTTGCACGAGCGGTTTGACCGTAATTTGCCAAAGCCGGGTCAATGTTGCACCCAAAATGATAGGGCGGATAAATCGGATTTTGAATTGATTCTTCACTGATAACTGATGACTGATAACTGATAACTGCACGACAGGCGTATTCCCACTCTGCCTCACTGGGTAAACGGTATTGATAGCCTTTTCCTTTTTCCCGTGACCAGAGTGATAGTCTCTTACAGAATTCCACTGCCTCGTACCAACTAATACATTCCACTGGTCGGCGATTATCCCCTTTATAGGTTGAGGGGTCTGGGTTAAGATCCCGTTCAACTTTAGGCAAAGAAGCCACTGCTCGCCACTGCGCCTGCGTTATCGGATATTTGCCCATCAGAAAGGGAGAAATCGTGACCCTGTGTGGCGGGCGCTCATCTGGATATGCTCCTGCTTCTCCTTCACGAGAACCCATCCAAAACTCACCACCAGGAATCTCCACCATTTCTAGGCTTATTTCACCTTCTAACTGTTCGATTACTGTGCTTGTTAGGTCGTTTTCTGCGATGATTGAGAGGGCAATATTTCCTTGCTTATCAACTTCTGCTGTCCAGATAGGAACCTCCTCTCCCCACTGCTTCAGTAACCAGGAAGCTGACAGCCTTATCTGTGCTTTTTCCTTCTTATCTTCGAGTAAGTTTCTCAACTTTTCTCGGTTTAAAAATGATTTATTGGCTGCTTCCTTTTCTAATGTCTCTCGCTCTAAATTATCAATGTCTGAACTGCGGAGGTAATTATATAATTCTTGCTGGCTACTAGCTTCGAGAAAATCTTTAGCCAATTTCGTAGTCTCCACCGTGTCTTGATATTCTTGCAGAATTTTCTCTGCATCTGCTAACTTGTCACCCGACCACAAATAATACTGAGATTTGTTATTTTTTTGCCAGTCTTTGGCATCTTTATCCACCTGTTTGGCTAATTCTCTTCCCTTGCGAGTTTCGGTTCGCCACAGATTCAGGTTGTCCCACTTTTCAATTAAAGCTTCATGTGCCAAATCTACCCAAGCTTCTTCTTCTCGTTCAGTTTTTCCCGTCACTAAAAGGCGACCTTTTACTAATCCTTGTTTTCCTTCAATCAGTTCTTTTAAAACTTTTTGTCCTTCTTGATTATCTCCAGCTAGAGACAAGATAAAGGCTTTTGATTGACGCAATCTGGTATCTTTTTCCCCATCTCCTATTTGCAGAAGATTCAAGAAAATTCGCTTGATTAAAGCTTTCTCTGCTTCCGTTCGCTCTTTTACAGGTTTTTCTTCTTCATAATCCCTATATTGATAAACTTTATCTGCATGACAATTTAATGCGCCTTCCATCCTACCTATCGCCTGGTAAGCGTCTAAAGTAACCTGATACTTTGCTTCATCTCGTTTCTGCCAAAGCTGGGTTAAAGCAAACTCTAATAAGGGTAAAAATCCGGGTTCTTGTTTAATATCTTCAAGGATTTGATTGAGTAAATCATTAGTAACTTCATAGCCTTGCAGTTTGGCTGGTTCGGTGATAGCTTCTAGCAAATCTAATCCCCTTAGATCTGGCAGGTATTCGGCGTTATTTTGAATCAGTTGTCGCAGCCCATCGTAACGCAAACAGGGTTCAATGAAATCCGCCCTCATGGTAGCGACAACTGCCAGGGGAGAGTCAGGAATTGTGGCAACTTGAGTAATCAATTCAATAAAGCGATCGCGCTGTTCCGCTAGAGCAAAAGTGAATAATTCCTCAAATTGATCCACCACCAGCAAGAATTTGTGTTCGCGGGGAAAAAGTTCTAATAGCGGTTTTAAACCTTCGCTGGCTGGATTATTGATACATTGATCCAGCAATTGTTGATCATCTCGAAAATAGGGTAACAGTAGGCTTTCTAACTTTGTCAACGGCTTAAATCCAGGCTTGATCGGTTCGAGAATGTGCCATCCTAATTCTTCCAACCAGGGTATCAATCCCGCCAGAACTACCGAAGATTTACCACTTCCAGAAGCACCAATCAGAGGGACAAAATTTAGCCGATCCAGCTTAGATTTGATGTCGTCCACCACTCGCTTGCGTCCGAAGAAAAATGGGCGTTCCTTCTTAGTAAACGCCAGCAATCCTTGATAGGGACAGCGCAATTCTCCCTTCTCATCTAGTAACGGTTTCACTTCTTTAACTTGAGGCTGCGCCCCATATTTGACCAGAATTAGCGATCGCCCAACTCCCATGCGAATCGGTTCTTGACCCTTCCCGCGCAATTCCCGCGAAACGAAATCAAACAGGCGATCGGCACTAATTTCTCCCGTTTTTGGGTCCGCCTCTTTTTGGGACAATCCTTTCAGTAAGGCGGCGGTGAACAAACTGTATTCCTCATCTTCCCAAGCCACCTGTTCTGACCGACAGGCGGTGATTAGGAAGTAATCTTGCTTGTCATTAAATGCTGAGAGGCTAGGTTCTAGCAAAGTGCGATCTAGTTCCCGATTTTCGGGCAATAACGCCCCCGCATGGCAACAGTCTAGCATTACTACCAGATTACTCAAACTAGAACGCCGTAATAAAGGATTGAGTTCTCGGTCTAAAGAAATGGCATTTTTGCCGTCGGGTTGGCTATCGGAGGTGGCGAGATAGGCTTCCCCGTCACCGATGCGATTGATCAGGCGAAACCCGTGTCCTGAAAAGTAGATCAAGACTTCTTGATTTTTGGTCTGCTCTCCCGATAAAATTTGCTGTAAGGCCTGCAAGACTTCATTCCCCGTTACCTTTCCTGGAACAACTTCGTAGCGTTTTTCTGCGGCAATCCAGCGATTGGGTAGGCGTTCTACATTGGCAAATGTCTCGGTATTCTCCAAGAATTTAGCAACAGCTTCCGCATCTTTGGCGGGTTTACTCAAAGGTGGCAGGAAATTGGGGTTATCGTAATGGTTAATGCCGATGACGAGGGCGTAGCGAGCCATAGACAGTCAGCAAGGGATAGAAATGTTTTTTATGTTAGGTTATTTTTTGATAAACTGCAAGGAAAGCATAGGCCCTCCCTTAGATAATCTTTTCTTATCATCACAAGTACGGGAGAGCCAAGAAATAGTTAAGAAAAAAGTTAATTTTCAATTTTTGCATTATTTATGACTCGACTAACTCCAATCCAAATTGACGAAAACACCCTAATTTATATAGAGTCCACCGATAACCTAGAAATTCCTGCCGAGACATTAAAAACGGAGGGAAGAGTTGCTAAAGGGGTAATTAATGTACCAGATAAACAGCAAATTTTGCAGAATTTTCAGACAATTGAAGATACAATTCGTACTTACACTACTTACACTTTAAACGCTTTTCGCAATTTAGCCATTGCCAACATTGAGGAAGTCACTTTACAATTTGGTGTGGAAATCGGCGGCGAGGTAGGAATCCCTTATATTACCAAAGGAACCGCTAAAAGTAATTTAAATATTACGGTTAAGTGTACCTTTCCTAAGCCGCCGAACTCGTCTGATTGATGGTTCAATATTTAACGTTTTCTGGTTTTTCCATATATTACCAAAATAAGAGAGCCAAATAATCTTGATTAAGGTCTCTGGTCTTGATTTTGGGGATAACTGGGGAATAGATCTCTAGGGAAATCCTCGGCACTTAAACAGGTTTGTAAAGCTTGGGAGGGATTATTTTTGTCCGCACCACGACTGACAGCGATAACGCACTCGGAAAAGCGACCGGGTAATAAACTTTGACGACAGGAATCTAAAACCTGTTTAGAAATCCCTAATTTATCCGGTTCCTTGGCTGTTTCTGTTTCCGTTTGTTTGAGGGAATTAGCGGCAAACAAGGGGGCAGCGCGGTGGATATCGACCACACAGTGACCTAGGTCAATAGGACGACGCACTTGAAAACAAGCTTGCAGGGCCAGATTACCATCGATCGGGGTTTTGGATTTAATCATCACCACACACCGGGATAATTCTTTAGGAATTAATGCTTCTGAACAAGCGGTGGCGGCATCTTCGGGACTCACCCCCGTGCGGACAATCTGACTGATACAGGCACTGAATTGATTATTGTTGCCAAATGCGATCGCTGCTTGGTTCATTTCTACTAAGCCAAGGGAAATAGTAGCGATCGCGCTCCAACTAGCAATTTTTTTAATATGGTTTTTCATCGTTCGCTCACACCGAGGATTTTAAGGCTAACTGGCCTTGATCTTAACAGATTCACGGGGAACAGGGAACACAGAGATGGGGGAATGGGGAGATGGGGGAATGGGGGAATGGGGGAATGGGGGAATGGGGGAATTTGACTAATACCCCAAAACCCTAACACCCCAAAACCCCAAAACCCAAGGGCCGAAATTAGTATTCTGGTACAGTGGAATCGACTTCGCGACTCCAGGCGCTGATACCACCTTTGACGTTAATTCCTTCGATACCTGCGTCTTTGAGGATAGCGAGGGCTTTAGCGGAACGTCCCCCCATCTTACAATGGGCGATAAGACGATAACCGTTGACTAATTCCTTAATTTTGGGAATTGCCGCACCATTCTCGATATCGGGTAGGGGAATTAACACCGAGTTGGGGATATTAGCGATTTGGTACTCGTTGGGATTACGCACATCGATGAGAATGTAATCATTGGCATTGCTGTCAATTAGTGCTTTTAACTCTACTACGGTCATTTCTGTCATTTTTTGCTGTTCTGCTGCTTCTTGTGCCTTCGCTTGCGGAATACCGCAGAATTGTTCGTAATCAATTAGTTTTTCAATGACGGGACGGATGGGATTCGGACGCAATTTTAACTCACGGAATTTCATTTCCCAAGCATTGTAGAGCAGTAAACGACCACTGAGGGTATCCGGTGCGCCGAGGATAATTTTAATGGCTTCTGTGGCTTGAATTGTGCCGATTACCCCGGGTAAAACTCCTAAAACGCCGCCTTCCGCACAGGAGGGAACCATCCCCGGTGGTGGCGGTTCGGGATAGAGATCGCGGTAGTTGGGACCGCCTTGGTAGTTAAAAACGGTTGCCTGTCCTTCAAAGCGGAAAATTGAGCCATAGACGTTGGGTTTGTCGAGAAGAACACAAGCATCATTAGTCAGATAACGGGTGGGGAAATTATCCGTCCCGTCGATGACTACATCATAGGGGGCTAAAATGTCAAGGGCATTTTCGGAACTTATGCGGGTTTCGTACAAATCCACCTGACAATAGGGGTTAATTTCCAGAATTCTGTCCTTAGCGGAAACAATTTTCGGTTTGCCTACCCAAGAAGTGCCGTGAATAATTTGACGTTGCAGATTGGAACTATCGACGATATCGAAGTCAACAATACCAATTCTACCGATGCCAGCCGCCGCTAGATAGAGTAAAAGCGGGGAACCGAGTCCCCCGGTGCCGATGCAGAGAACACTGGCGGCTTTTAGTTTTTTTTGACCTTCTAAGCCTACTTCGGGCAGAATAATGTGTCGAGAGTAGCGTTGAACCTCCTCTTGGGAAAGTTCGATCGCCGCGAGATTAGGATTTAGCATAGATTGGGTAAATAGTGAAACCTGACTCGATTCGGGCTAGAATTTCGTCTCAGCACGGTTTAGAGACAAAAATCAGGAAGACTCGATCGCTTCCTGTTTTTTCAATTCTTTCTATGATTATGATAGTGTGAGGGTCTGGCTCCCTGTTGTTAATATTAGTTAACTTTCCCCTGCTACTTGGGCGCGGTATTCACTAGCGGAGAGGGTATCAGCCAAGGCTGTATCGGGATTTTCTACCCGCACTTTTAATAACCAACCCTCCCCGTGGGGATCATCGGCAATTAATTCGGGGGAGTCAATCATCGCTTGATTGCGATCAACTACGGTTCCCGAGACGGGAGGATAAAGATCTTCTACCGCTTTTACCGATTCAATCGTGCCGAAACTACTACCTACTTCCAGTGCCTCTCCCAATTCGGGCAATTCTAGAAACACGATATCACCCAATTGATCGACGGCAAAAGCACTAATTCCCAAGGTAGCGATTTCACCTTCGAGTCTGACGTATTCGTGGGTTTCTAGGTATCTCAAATCCTCGGGATATTCCAGTTCCATCGTTTGTCTCTAAATATTTACAGCATCAGATAGTTTACTAGATCTCTTGGGGAAAATGTTCATCGGGTGGGGCTGTTTTATTGCCGATCGCTACCTAGACAAAATTAATTATACCGATCGAACCCTGATTAAACAGCTAGAATTGGTCTAGGTTGATCGGGGAACGCCACAGAACACTGGAACAGTAAGGGTTAGCTGCTTTTTTAGCTCACTTAACAATACCCAGTTTAAATGCCTCCTAGCTTACTTATGTTAAATTCCATCTTAGAGCCTCGTGGTGGCGAACATCAAACCATAAGAGCCTTTTTTGAGCCAAAAAACATCGCTGTGGTGGGATTTAATCGCCAAAATCCCCAACTTGATCGCACTCTTTTAAATAATCTCCATCATAATCCCGGTCAGCACCGCCTTTATCTAGTTAATCCTCACCCCGAAAACTGGCTCGATCTTCCCACCTATAGCAGTTTAGAGGATATCCAGGCGGCGATCGATCTGGTAATTATCACCGCCCCTGCTCCCGAAATTCCCGCTATTATCGCCCAATCTGTCGAAAAAAAGGTTAAATGCGCCCTGATTCTCTCCACGGGTTTTCGGGAAACCGGCCAGATGGGGGAAAATTTACTTAGGGAAATTAAAGCGATCGCTGGTCAAAAATTACGCATCATCGGTCCCCATAGCTCAGGAATCTGCAATATAAGCCAAAATCTTAACGCCACCTTTTCCCCCATCCTGCCGAAAACCGGTTCAATTGCTCTGATTAGTCAAAGTGGGGCGATCGCTGCTGCCATGCTTGATTGGAGTTTAAGCGAAAATGTCGGTTTTAGTCACTTTATCTCCCTCGGAGTTCTTTTAGATGTGGATTGGGGCGAATTACTCTATTATTTGGGAGACGATCCCCAAACCAAAAGCATCGTTATCTACCTGGAATCCCTGAATAATGCCCGCTCTTTTCTGTCCTCAGCCCGAGAAGTTGCCCTAAATAAACCAATTATCGCCATTAGTCGCCACAGTACCGACTTTGACCCCACTTCTCTTTCCCATGCTGGCAAATTGACCAGCGATCAGCTAACTCTCTCCGCTGCCTTTGCTCGCTGTGGCATCGTGGAAGTACAAAGACTGGCCGATCTCTTGAATATCACGCAAGTTTTAGCGAAAATTCCCCGATTTCCCCGGGGAAAACGCTTGACAATCATCAGCAATGGTTTTGCTCCCGCTCTTTTAGCGGCCTCGGCTTTACTGGCGGAAGATGGACAACTGGCAACCCTTACCCCCGCAACGATCGCGCAACTAGAGCCTCTTGTTCCCGCGGATATCGTCCCCCAAAATCCCATCGATCTGCGTCGCGGCAGCGATCCCGATAGCTACGCTCGCGCCCTAGAGATCGCTTTAGCGGATGCACATACCGACGCGGTGTTGATGATTCTCTCGCCTCGCTTTAACACCGATCTGCGAGAAATTGCTCATAGAATCGCTTCAATTGCTCAAAATAGTAAAAAACCCATTTTAGCAAGTTTGATGGGGGGAGAGGGCATTGCAGAGGGAGTAGCGTTATTAAATCAGCAGGGTATCCCCACCTATCGCTATCCCGATTCGGCGGCCCGGGTGTTTAATTTGCTCTGGAAATATGAAGAGAATCTGCGCGGTCTTTATCAAACGCCAATTTTAACCAATTCTCAGGAAAATGGCTCCGATCGAGTTTTAGTTAGCCAGATTATCGAGCAAGCAGGGGATAGAACAATTCTCAGTGAGCCAGAGTCTTTAGATATACTCAAAGCTTATGGAATCCCTGTTATTGTCACTAAAATTGCTGAAAGTGCCGCAGAAGCAGTTAATCTCGCTGAATCTCTCGGTTATCCCGTGGTGATGAAACTGCATTCGAGGACGATTATCCATAAAAGTGCGGTGGGTGGGGTACAATTGCCGCTTTTTTCCCCTAGGGCAGTGGTACAAGCATATCAGGCGATCAAAGCTAATATTACCGCACAAGTGGGTCGGGAGCATTTTCTCGGGGTGAGTATTCAACCGATGTTAGAGATCGATCGAGGATATGAGTTAATTATCGGCTCTAATTACGATGATCAGTGCGGACCGGTGATAATTTTCGGTACTGGTGGCCGTTTAGTCGATATTTTTCAAGATTACGCCACCGCTCTACCTCCTTTAAATACTAATCTCGTGCGCCGACTTTTAGAAAAAACCAAGATTTATCGGGCTTTTCAGGGATTAAATGGGCTTAAATCGCTTAATTTAGCGAATTTGGAGCAAATAATCGTTAGATTTAGTCACCTGGTTAGTGAACAACCTCGCATTAAAACTATCGATATTAATCCCTTTTTTGCCGATTCAGAGCAATTGATCGCTCTTTCCGCTTCTATCCTTCTTCATCATCCAACTACTCCCCCAGAAAAGTTATCTCATCCGGCGATTCGTCCCTATCCCGAACATTATATAGAACCTTGGACGACGAAAAGAGGCTTAAAAGTGCTAATTCGTCCGATTCGGGCAGCGGATGAGCCTTTAGTGCGACAATTTCACCATTATCTCTCGGAAGAAAGCATTTATTATCGTTATTTTCACCTTGTCAATCTCGATCGCCAAACCGCTTATGATCGTCTTACGCGCATTTGTTTTATCGACTACGATCGAGTAATGAGCTTAGTGGTAGAGATTAATAAAGATCAGACGGAAGAGCCAGAAATTATCGCTATAGGACGCTTAAATAAACTGCACGGCGTTAATGTGGCGGAATTTGACCTATTAGTTAGGGATGACTATCAAGGTCAAGGAATTGGTACTGAATTACTACAGCGTTTAGTCACTATTGGCAAAAAGGAAGGATTAGAGGGAATCGAAGGGGAAATTTTAAGTGATAACCGCGCTATGCAGATAATAGCCGCTAAAGTGGGGTTTTCTCTCTATAAAACTGCCGATTTTGTCAAAGCGGAACTTGAATTATGAAGCCTTTTTTGATCAGCTGATCACTAATTTTCTGGCTGAATTGTTTGGGCTAATCCTTGCTCTAAAGTAAAGGGAGGTTGCCAATCTAGGGTTTTTTGAATATAGCTAGAGTCAACGGCAAGAGAACCAAGCAAGCGATCGATACTATAGGTGTTAAAAGGGAGGTTTTTCCCTGTGATGGATTCTATGCTATCACCCAGATAACCTAAGAATCTAAGTAAGGTAGTGGGGACGGGCAGCAATTGACAGGGTTGTTGAATTTGTTGAGCAATGAGTCGAATTAATTGGGGAGTAGAAACAGCTTGGTTATCGCTAATTAAAAAGATTTGATTAGCGGACTTAGGATGATCTAAACAGGTAATAATGGCAGCAACCAAATTACCCACAAAGACAAAACTACGACGATTTTTTATGGCACCAAAAGGTAAAGGTAATCCCCGTTTAATTAGTTTCATCAAGCGGTCCATATTACCCAGATTACCCAATCCGTAAACTAGAGTAGGACGAAGGATCGTCCAAGTCATGTCACTATCTTTTGCTATTTCAATTAAAGCTTGTTCTGCTTGCAGTTTACTACGACCATAGGGACTATCAGGATGACAGGGAGAATTTTCGTTCAGAATATCATCACTTTCGGCAGCCATAGCATGAATAGAACTGACAAAAATAAAGTGCTTAACTCCCGCTTTTAGCGACTGCTTAACTAGGTTAATAGTCCCCTTAGTGTTAACTTTTATAAATGCCGCTTCTGGATTGGATATAGTCTCATGAAGGATATGAGCGCGTCCTGCTAGATGAATAACGGTATCAATGCCTAGCAATGCTTCCTGCCAATCGGTCATATCATCAATTTCACCCACCTGAATAGCCTTAATTGACAGGGTTGCGGGAAACTCAAATTTCTGGCGAATTGCAGCTGTTATCTGGTAGTTATGTTGGTGTAAAGTTGGCAGTAAGTGGCTGGCAATAAAGCCAGTAGAACCTGTAACTAAAACGTTTTTCATTATTAATTATTCAATTAAGTTTAGTAAAGTTTCCAACCATGTTTATTGAAAAAATACACGGCAGATTGAGCAAAGACTATTGCCAGTTTAGTAGAGTTGTGCGCTCCTCTTGCCCAATGATGATAAATATTCACATGGGGATAAAGTATGGTTTTGTATTTTTTAGACATTCTCATGGTTAAATCATAATCTTCAAAATACATGAACATATTTTTATCAAAATAGCCAGTATCATCTAAATATTTTCTGTTAAATAGCATAAAACAACCACTAATAATCGGTACTTCTATTATCTGGTCATAGCTAATATCTCGCATTTCATACCAGTCTAATCTCTTTTTGAAAAGAAACTGCATTTTTTTAGGAATAAAACGTCTAATAAATAAGGTCAAAACCGTAGGTTGACGCTTGCAAAGGTATTGGATGTCCCCGTTAGGGTAAGATATTTTTGGAGTAATCAATCCAACATCTTGATGCTTATCGAGGTAGTGAATAAGTTCAGTGATCACATTATTATCAAAATAAACATCTGGATTGATAACTAAATGATAATCATATTTTTTAGCTCTAGTAATAGCTAGGTTATGTCCTTGACCAAAACCAACGTTATTACCATTATTGAAGTAATAATCTATATCGTATTCCTGAAAATTATCGAATATTGTTTTGAGTTCATCGGTGGGAGAGTTATCTACTACTGATAAATTAATTTCTATTGGTGTGCCGAACAGAGATTTAATTGCTTGAATAACTATCTCTGGGTCATTTTTGTAAAGGACAAGGGAGGCCGTAAGTTGCATAAGTATCTAAAGCTATCTTTTACTAAAAAGAGTATCCAAACAGTTCTATATCTTCCTTGAGATGTTCACTAATAATATTTTTAGTTTCTTCGTTATAATAACTCCTGTAGTCTCGCTGACGTTGAGGATTTTGATTGACGGTTGCTAGTTTTACTTCTGGTAACTTAAGCAATTCTAGTATTCTCTCATAGTCTTTTTGTCAAGTTTCAAATATAGTTAAAACATTCCCAGTCATTTAAGATAATTTTTCTCAGAGATTTCTCCAAAGACGACAACGCTACTTTGGGATTACGGATAAAAAGAGAGTTGTATTGGCAGGAAATTAACATTTTATTCTCATCTCCAGTTGATTTTTTAGTGACAGTTATAGAACTACATTTTTTTTGCTATGATAACCTTCTGATCTTCAATTACATTGCGCGTCGAGTTTACTAGACGTATTTCAGCGTGAAAACCACAACTTTCTAACCGTTTAGTTATATCCAATCCGTAATTTCTGAAGGCAAGAACTCTTCCCTGTCCTCGAATCCGATCGCCATGATACTCCGGCTCAAGTTGATGTATGATAGTCCCATCAGGCTGTAAGAAACATCTTTCAACTGTCTTCGGGTTATCTAATAAAGGCACGGTAAAGATAAAGTATCCATCTTTTTTTAGGACTCTGTAAATTTCAGAAAAACCCTTGTTATCATCAGGAACATGCTCAAAAACTTCGGTGGAAGTCACTAAATCAAAAGATTCGTCGTTGAGAAAAAGATTTTGAACGTCTTGACAGACAACAGAGTTCTTCATCAACCCTAGAGGTACATCATCAAAGTATTCAGAAAAGTATAAATTTTTAAATTTACCCTTTAAGAATTTATACAAAGCTCCGCGAGAAGACAACTCGTAAACAGAGGTACTGGTTGAAAAATTTAGAGATTCAATGGTCAAACCAACTGCTCTATGAATTTTAGTAGATCTACAGTTTAAACAACGAGTACCAAAATATCCTGGATGTATCCGAACCACCACAGAACCGCATAAATTACAAATCCCAATCATCTAAATAGAGCCTCCTTTTATTTTTATGTATGGTTATAGTTCATAATTTTTAATTAGCATCAATTAATTTTTTGTACTCGTCATAGTAATTGTAACACATACTTTCCAAAGAAAAAAGTTTTTCAGCTTTTAACTTAGCCCGATAAACTTTGTCTTTAATTTCATCTAGCATAAGTATTTTGTTGTTCAAGTCATCTATATCATCCAGCTGAAAAAAAGTTACTTCATTTTCTCGAAAGATTTCCCTAAATGTCGGAATATCAGAACAGATAATCGGAATTTCTAAATTAGCTGCTTCCACTAGAGCTAAACCAAATCCTTCCGAGCGAGATGGAAAAACAAAAACGTCAATATTAATCGCCGTTTCCCAGGGATTTTCTCGATAGCCTGTAAAAACACATCTTTGAGCAACTCCTAGTTTTTCTGCCAAGAGTTGCAATCGATTAATGTCTTGAGATGTTCCCCCTATTGCTATCAGATGGTACAGGGTATTTTTCTGTAATACTTGAATAATTTGCTCCACTCCTTTTCTTCTATTTAGGATAGAAACTGTACCTATTACAATTTTATCTCCAGTTTTTCCATCACTCTCTTTGATTGTCTTTATACTGTCATCCATTTTTTTTATTCCATTGTAAATTACAGTGGTATTTTTATAGCCAAGTCCTTGATAGTATCTTTCCATTGTCTGACTTATGCAAATTGCTAAATCTAATTTTCGGCAGGCTAGGTTCCATAAATTTCCCCATATATAACCTAGTAGAGAGCCTTTGTCGTATCTGAGTTCATCGACGTGATAGCCATGAATAGTTGTAATCTTTATGCCTTTAATCTTATGGTAATTAATGGCAAGGTACAGATCGGGTTTTAATCCATGGGAGTGGACTATATCGTAATCTTTTAATTCTCGACAAAAACTGGTAAAACTTATTCTTTGAACAGGAGCATTAAAGCTGAGATATTTTTCTTGAGAATTAGTTTCACTGAAGTAGAATACCTTCACCTCATGCTCAGGATAAAGACTATTAGACAGCCACAAAGGTATTCTCGTTAAGCCACTATCTTTGAGACGAGGAATAATATAAGCGATTTTCATATATGGTATTTACTCCCAACTTTCAGTGTCGGTCTTCACTGCCATTATGTCAGATTATTTTTAACAAATGTAGTGATTCGCAGTTGTCGCTTAATATATCGCATTACTACTACTGCCAAAGAGAGTAATAATTCTAGTTTTGACTGCCTTAAAACTTCCTTTCTAGCTCTAAATTCTTCCCGCAATGCTAATTTTACATCTGAGGAGCGACCCCCCAGTAAAAATTCAGCAGTGGCATAATCAAATTGTTTGGGTTTTGATAATTGAGTGAACCTGAGCCAGAGATGGTAATCCATAGCACATTTATAATTATTGTCAAACCCATTTACTTCTTCTATCAAAGCTCGTTCAGAAAAAACAGTTGGATGGGGAATTGTATTTACTATGTGAAGTAGTTTTTGACTAAATTTAGGAGGACAGAAACAACCCACTATAGTATCGTCTGTGTGACTTCTCAATAGTTGATTACCAAAACACCATCGCCAGCCTTCTGAATTATAAGATGAAACCACTGACGACAGGGTTGTATCAGCGGCAAATTTATCCCCTGCGTGTAAGTGATTAATTAGAATTCCTGTCGCCAAACTTATCCCTTTATTCATAGCGTCAGAAATTCCTGCATCTGGTTCGCTTACCCAATAATCAATTACTTCCTCATACTTGCGTATAATATCAACTGTACCGTCCGTGGAACCTCCGTCTATGATGATATATTCCACGTTATCATAAGTCTGGCTAATGATACTCTGAATTGTCTGCTCTAAGTGCTTTTCTCCATTAAAAACTACCGTTATGATAGTAACCAAAGGAACTGTAAATTTTTCCGATAACTCACTTGTCTCCCCGTAGGAGTGCTTGAAATATCCCTTTGTTCTTAATCCTCCTTCTCCCTTGCGTTCTAGATTTGGTGGGGATAATATGGGATATTGTAGGGGATCAGAAGTGAGCTTGCGAGTCGTGGAAAAGTTATGATTAAGATTAATTATTTTCATGGTTTTTTAGGGCGAGTCATCTTCAAGCAATCATCCAGAAAGAACCGGGTAATCGAGCTTCATTATAAGCATTGATATTATCAAGAAACACAAAATTCTTATAGGAAGATACCATAGATAAGGATGCCAAAACTTCAAACTTTTTGTTAAATTGTAGAAAGGTCTCTAAAAAGTATTGCTCGTTCCAGTATCGTGATTCTTTGAGATTCCAATCGATGGGATAATCATAGGGAAAGAATATATCGTGAATATGAACTAAGACTCCTGTTTGTAAACGGGGATAAACTTGAAGAAATTCAAACTCCACATCACTACCAGACTTAAATACATGACTAGAATCAACGAACAGAATATCATTGGTTTGCAGGGATTCAAAAACAGACAAATCTACGGCTTCTACTTTCTGGGTAAGCAAACTAAATTCTAGAAAATCTTTACTAACATTAGCAAAGTCTTTTTAAAAATCTTGAGGATAAGGCTCGATCGAGATCAGTTGTGATTTTTGGGAATTTTCTATAAAATTCATTTTTAAAGCTGCGGCGATAATTTTAGTGCTACCACCCGAGCCAATTTCAATTACCCGATCAGGTTTTTTTTCTCTGACCATAGCATAGAGGACTTCTGCATCACCACTAATGAGACCAGAACTATCTTCGGAATAACCAAACGCTGAAAAAATTTCTTTATTGTTAAATTCTAAAGCATATTTTTCTAGTAAATACTTAACCAGTTCAGTTTGCTTGTCTAGATGCCATTCAATTGAGCTAAGAGGCCTTTCTTTGCCCGCGTATGTCATAATTTCCTCACGGTTGGGTATCGGCTGATAAAAATGGTCAGTAATTAGGGTATAGCCGATATTTCTTAAGAGGGGATTGAATATTTTTCTGGCCAGGGCAAATTTAATATTTTTTCTCCCCTGTTCGGTTTGCATACGGTTAAGTAATTTTTTCAACATTGTCAACCTTTACACTACTAATATCTACTGTTATGTTTTGTCGTCAAAGCCAGCTGGGAACTGGCATCCTTGATCAAACTATTACTAGCTGGTTGCCTCCTATTAAATCTTGACAAAATACTGCTGCGGCAGCCTGTCACCCATAATGGGCAATTTAATTAACCGACCAGTTCAAGACCAGATTCAATAGGTATATTGGGTACATCTTACCCGATGATCAACTTCTTGTAAAGAAAATTTTTAATCAGCTAACACCGGAAGGCGAACAAGAGTTTTCTAAGGTTATTGGTTGTCTATGCTTGATGCTCCCATCCTATTAGCTTTCTGGAGAGTCATTATAGACAATTGCTCTAGTCCTTAATTAATTTAAAGGTATGATTGGTTACTAACTGATCAATATCTAGATTTATTCTGGCAAATCCCCAAAACGCTCTCGATAGCGTTGGAGTAATGCTTGTAAATCCTCAGCCCGCATTCTTTCCTGTTGGGCCCGCATTCTTTCTTGTTCAGCCCGCATTCTTTCCTGTTGGGCCCGCATTCTTTCCTGTTCAGTTAGCTCTGACTCCGTGGGCAGTAAATCGCCGGCAAAAGTCGCCCAACGCAGCCAAACTGCCTCAACTCCCTTATACTCTCCTTGCCAGCGGACCAAAGCCAACCCTAGCCTTTGACTGAAAAATCTTTCTCCCGTCTCTAGAGATAATGGCTCGTAGTTGCCGTCTCTGAGGATAAAACCTGCCCAGTCTTCAGGATTGAAGGGATCGTACCAGAAATATTCTGGCACTCGCAAGCGGTCTTGATAGATAGCTTTCTTTTCAGTTTTATCCTGTTGAGCGGTACTTTCAGAAAGGAGTTCGATAACCACATCGGGAGCTTTCCCCTCTTGCCAAACCACCCAACTTTTTCTTTCCGCTTTGGGAACCCCCAGGACAGCAAAGAAATCGGGACCGCGAAATTCCTCGTTTTTTAACTGTGCGGCACTGAAATAAACGAACATATTGCCGCCTACATAGCCATCTTCCCTAGCAGCTAACCAGGGTAACAAGGTATCTATGAGTATATCCATCTGGAGTTTATGTCGTTGGGTTTCCATAGGAACGCCGTCATCGCAGGGCAATTCATCTTGGGTGGGCAGTGAAAGTCGAGAAGGGGCAATAGTTGAAGTCATCGGAGTCACGCTGGTGATGAGACTTAAGGAGCTTTTTCCTCTAGCATTGGGGAAAATATCTAGGGGCTAGAATTGAGATGGGGGCAAAATGTTATGGTAATTATAGCCTTCTTCTAGGAAATTAGAGTTTTTTAAGCACATATTATAGGCTTGAGCTGCCTTCAATTTTTGGTACAGCAAAGGACTCTTTTCTCTACAAGACTGTTGTAGTTGCTGAAACTCGGCTTCACCCTTTTTCAGATAGGCATCGACAAGCTCTCGATTGGCAAGATAGAAGGCGATTGCGCCATAAACCTGTTCGAGGGAAAGGAGTGGGAAATTTTGGGCAATGCTTTCGGGCGATTCTCCGTTCAAGAAAGAATAGACAACTGAGTCAAGGGAGATACGAGTTCCTTTGAGCCAATATTCTTCGTCTCGTTGCTCGATGTACTGTTTTGTTGGGATGGGGGCTAATTTCAGAGGAGCAATGTTGCTGTTCAGCTAAAAGGATAAGAAATCCCATTACCAAGTAGGAATATCATTGCTAGGACTGGGGTATAGATTTTTGGGGATGTCTCTCTCGTTGTGTACGCATTGTGTACAGAGGGTAGCACTGTTTGAGAAAGGATATCAACAAATAACTTTGCTCATGTTTTACCAGATTAAAAATTTAATCTGGTTTAAAGAAAATGCCATCCATCTGCAACATCCTCCCAGTTTTTTCGGCAGTAAACCCTGGTTCAATACCGTACAGTTCGTAACCTAATTTTTCTACGATATCAATCATTTCTTGAAACAGGACTTGACCTTCGTAGAGAGGGACTAAAGATAATTCAAGCTTAATGCCTTTAACCAAAGGCAAAATTGCAGTTGCTCCTTCTAGCACTTGTTTTTCCAATCCTTGCACGTCTATTTTGAGGAAAATGGATTTAGTTTCGCTTTTGATATAGTTCTTGGCAAGGGTATCTAGCCTGCTCAATTTTACTGTTTCTGAACCACAGTAAGCTGATTCAGGTGCAGATTCTAAGTGAGCATCCAGCATTGGCAAAGCTGAACTACTATAACTATTACCAGCAATATTGATGATAATTTCACCTTCTTGGTTGCCAATGGCAGCTTGGGGAGCAATTTCCCACAGGGGGTCTTTTTCACTGACAGCTTTTAGTTGATAGTAAGCACTTGACAGAGGTTCAAAGGAAACAATCCTCCCCGAATAGCCTAACTCTCGCAGTAATTTGGCATATTGCCCAATATTAGCGCCAACATCGAATACTAAGTCAATATTGTTATAGGCTAACAATCGCTGCATCTTCGCCGCTTCAGATGTTTGGATATTGTATCTTTTTAGATCAATTCCTAAACTTCTGGAGAGTTTCTTAATCGTCTTTTTGATCATACTTTAAAATTTGGCTTGTTCTTGAATTGATTATAGCAAAAATCTATCAGATTTATCTCATTATGCAGACCAACAACGAATAAACGGCTCCAATTCATCAAGGATTGACAATAAGCCTCTAATATAATCGTAGCCTGTCCATTTTGAAGTCCTTGCAAGTCCTCTTTGTATCAGAGTATTGCGAAATTCTGAGTTTTCATAGAGTGATCTTATTGCTAATGCAATCTGTCTCTCATCTTTCGGATCTACTAACAAGGCTGCATCTCCTAATTGTTCTTCAGAACCCGAAACTTTTGAAGCTACTACCGGACATCCTAAAGCAAAAGCTTCTAATGGTGGCAGATTTTCTGGACCGAAAAACGTCAGATATGTTAACGCAAAAGCATTGCGATAGAGATTGATTAAATCTTCTTGAGAAACAAATCCTAAAAAATGTACCTGTTTGGACAAGTCAAGTTTAACTGTAAGCTGCTTGATATATTGTAAATTTCCTTGATCAGAACCGACAAAAACAACCGGGAAGATAAGATCGTAGTTATCGCGCAAAAATTTAACAGCTAACAGCAATCCAGCGTGGTTTTTATGAGACCAAAACTGAGCAGGATAGAATAAGTAATTCTCAGGTATATTATACTTAGTGAGTATTTTTTTATCCCGATCTGGAGGAGCGTCTAAGACAACTTTTGGTGTTGGATGAGGCAGTAACTTGATGCGTTCTGATGGTACTTGATAAAACCGCTCGATTTCCTTTTTTCCCACCTCATTACCAGCAATAATGACTGTCGATCTTTGTAGCATATAAGTAAAAATTCTTTCACGGGCAAGCCATTCACCATTAGCACTCACTTCAGGAAACCAAGGTTGAAGTCGATGCTGTAAATCCCATATAACTGTGATGTAAGGCAAATCGATTGGGATAAAATTCTGCCCGACAAACCAGATTATTTCAACACCAGTATTACTAACTAATGACTCAAGGCGATTAAACTGCTTTAATAATTTGTAAAATCTTGGTTGTTCAGTTGATAATATAGAGACAAGTTTGTCTGAGAAACTTCGATGATACTGGACAAACTCAAGATTACTTGGTTTGGAGTGGTTGGCTAAGATATCTGTTCCTTGGTTAGAAAAAATAATAAAGTGGTGGTGGCTCTCCTTAGCAATATCGAGCAGGCACTGAAATATATCGTTTTCTATAGTGTATCCACCTCCGACAACTGGAACCCTATCTGATAGATAAACACCAACTTTCATATTAATAAATAGCTCCTTAAAATATTTTTTTTAAGACTTGCGAGCAACACCAACTATGTGCCACGTCTCCTGACTGATGTTTTCATCATCTCTAAAACCGGAAAACCAGTTGAGAGGAGTAAAACCAGAAAAAGTCAATAAATTTGCCATTTCCTGAAGCAGAAAGTAGCGATTCACTTGAGTTTCCTTAAAACTACTATATGTGCCATCATGAGATAGCTCGTAAATGCTATAAGTAACGTTGGCTAATTGCTGAGGAAGCTGTAGTGTCGTTTCAGAAATACGCAGTATTTCTCCCTCTGGTATCAACCAACGGCGGATGCGTACAGGTTCATAATCAGGAAGCATAGCAGCAGCGTGCCAGAATTCAAAGACGAGCAAACCATCTGGACGGAGGTGGCGATTTATGCCTTGCAGGACTTGGTTCAAAGCTGCATTAGTTGCCACATAGCCAATTGAATCAAACAGACAAACTACCGCATCAAAAGCTTCCTCTGAAAGGTTTAGATTACGCATATCTTGCCAGCGAAAGTTTACAGTCGATGAAGTCTCAAGAGCTTTACGCTGGGCACAATTTAGCATATCTTCAGAATAATCTACCGCCACAATCTCATAGCCAAATTTTTCTAAAGCTAGGGCGTGTTCTCCCGTACCACAAGCAAGTTCCAAGAGGCGATTAGTTTTGCCTATGCTGTACTGTTGTAAGCATTGATGGACGAAAGCGGCTTCTTCTCCATAGGGCTTTTCTGCGTAGAAAATATCGTATAATTCAGCGTGCCGACCAATATATGAACTCATGCTTTTATTGTTGCTTTTGCTTGTTGGGCAGCCAGTTGGATACTTTCTGCGATAGACTCAATTGTTGCTTCAGTCAGGGTACAACTAGAGGGCAAATAGAGTCCCGTTTCCCACAATTTGTCTGCCACTGGGCAACTCACTTCCCGAAAGCCAGGTTGACTCTGAAAACAGGGTTGTTGGTTCATGGGACAGAAAAAGGTGCGAGTGTCAATTCCCTCCTCCCGCAGCCGTGCCATCAATTGGTCTCGACTAATACCAAATTCTGGTTTTACTACTACAGCATACATCCAGTAAACATTTCTCGCCCAATCAGTTTCAACTGGCAATTGCAGTCCTGGAATGTCAGACAGGTAGCGATTGTAGGTGTGAGCGACGCGGCGCTTTTCTTCAACAATCATTTCTAGTTTCTGTAATTGAGCTAAACCCATCGCTGCCTGATAGCCCGTCATCCTGAAATTATAACCCGCAACTTCGTGGCGGAAACGAGGCTTGGTAAAAGCTAAATTTCTCAATAGTCGCAAGCGTTCGGCTAAGGCTTCATCATTGGTGACAACCATGCCTCCTTCGCCTGTAGTAATAATCTTGTTGGCATAGAAACTAAAACAGCCCATATCGCCAAAACTGCCCGTCATTTTGCCGCGACAAGTAGCACCGTGAGACTCGGCACAGTCTTCAATCACCACCAGATTGTGTTGCTTGGCAATCTCACACAAGCGGTGCATATCTACAGGATGACCGTACAAGTGTACGGGAATAATCGCTTTAGTGCGAGGGGTAATTAAAGATTCTATTAAATCAAGATTTAGATTCCAGGTAATGTCTTCTGAATCTACCGGGACGGGTACTGCACCATTGTGATAGGCAGCTAGGGCTGTGGCAATATTAGTGCTGGCACTGACTAAGACTTCATCTCCTGAACCAATTCCTGCGGCTTTAACTGCTAACTGGAGGGCAGTAGTACCGCTGCTGACAGCAATGCCGTACTTACAACCGCAATATTGGGCAAATTCCTGTTCAAACTGGAGAATTGATTGGCCAAACGTCCCAGAAATTTCGCCGCGTTTTAAGGCAGCAACGACGGCATTAATTTCTTCTTCACCAAAGTAGGGTTCAAAAACAGGTATCATTTGTTGACCTCAACTATCACTTTATCGTACTCAGTTCCTAAAAATGGTCCCTGTTTGACGCTGATACACTGCATATCTTCAATCACTCGGATGGCATGAGTACCGTGAATCAAGACGATAGCATCTCCGGGTTTGAGAACGATTTCTCGCAATAACTCACCATTGTCAGTATAGAGTTGTACTGCAACAACACCCCGCTGAACGACAAACATTTGTTGTAAGTCATCGATTTGTCGGCTGAAAGTTTGGTGATAGTGAGGCGGTTCCTGATATCCTGCTTCATGGGCAAGCAAGCCAAACTGAAAGGATGACTCTGGAGGAGAGAAAAAGGTGGTTTTCTCTACCTGAGTGTCAGCCCAGATTATTTCGGCGTAGCGTGTGCCATTGTACTCGATTTGTTCAACAGTCATGCTTGTCAGGATATAGTTTTTCAGTGATTGATTTTAGCATCTTCTGAAGAGAAATTTTGCCAGTCTAATTTCTGTAGGCGTTGTAGATCGTTAGAGCAGCGCCAGAAAGCCTCCTGTCGAACCAAATTTCCACACCATTTCAAAGGATAGTCAATTTGTCGAAGTTGAATGTATTTGAAATAAGGTTTGAACAGAAGATATAGATCGTTAAGGGAACCAAAAAACTGTAAGTGATCGTGTCCCTCTAAACCCAGTGATTCAGAACCAATAAAAATTCCTTCTGTCTTAAGAGACGAAGAAATTTTTTCAAGCATTCGGTTAGTTGTTTCTGTAGGGAAGTGTCCAATCGCTCCATCCCAAACAATCACCTCATATTTAGCATGAGGAAAGGGTTGATTTATAGCGTCTAAGATTTGATAATTAATGTTGGCTTTTGGATTATATTGCCTAGCTTTTTGAATAGAACTTGCTTCTATATCTACGGCATCAATATCAACTTTTTTATTACTCAAAAAACGGCTTGTAAAAAAACCATCACCACAGCCAATATCTAGTATGATATCGCCATCGAAAATTGCTTCGGAACTCAAAAAACCTCGGTAAAAAGGGTAGATTCCGACACATTTATCTGGTTCAGAAAATCCCAGATTAAAGAAAAATATTTGCTGATCTTCAAAATGAGGCTGTTCTTCACTCCATAGCCACTGACGGCGAAACTTACTACTATAGTGCTGTTCAAGAAGTTTAACCAGAGTTTTTTCTCTCAATTTTCCTCCCCCTACAACGTATTCTGTAAAATAAGCAAATCTACAGAATAACTTCCACAGAAGCTTATAGTTCTCTTCACCAAGAGTATTTATTAGCCGATGCTTAATCCTACTTTTCATTGGCTTGAAGTTATTTGTTACCATGTTAGTTCTCCAATATCTTGGATTTTTACGAGTTTACAGCGCTAGTGACTTTTTTAACCATTGAAATTTTTTCATTTTTTGTTACACTATTGTTGCTTTTTGAAAATAAACCCTTTGAATTGAGATGGAATATTAACCCTGTCTTGCGATTCAAATTCTACCAATAAATCGTAGAATTTCTCTAGATAACTCAGAAATTTATCTTGATTGAAAAAATAAGCTGGCATACTAGCTTCATATATACTAGGGTGTACTTTTTGAACAGTCAGTCGCTCTTGACCTCCTTCAATAAATGGAGTCCTGTCGAATATGATATACTCAAAATTATATTTTACTAAATTTTCCAGAAAACCATAGGGATATGGTAGGTATTGAATTACTCCAGAAAACAAGATAACATCAGGATTTTCCTCAATTAAACAAGTTTCAATATCATAATAAAATTTTAATTGATTATTCTCAAACAATTCTTGACCACATCGAACAAATTTTTCTTGTTCTACTATACTCCATCTAAGCTCATCTAAATCGGACAGAAAATGTCTTAATTGATAATAGTAACTTCCTAAAGAACCACCAAAGTCTAAGACGCTAAGTTTATTTCCTTTGATAGATGCAATACGCAGCAACCCTGCTAAAACTGGCCAGGAATACTGAATTTTTTCAAACAAACACGAATCCTTTTCACCAATAGCTTTTCCTTCTTTGACTTTGAGAAGTGAATCTCGCACCTGATTGATTATTACGTCAGAATCATATCCAACTGCATCTTTCATAGCTGCTTCCCAAGAAGGATAATTTCCAAATAATCCGTAATGACTACAGCGAATTTGCTGATAAGCTTTGAAGAAAATTGGTGGAATAAAATCTTTGATTATCGGTTTAATGTAAGTTAACATATTGCCAATCATAAAATCATCGAAGAATTGTAATTTAAGTAATCATTAGTTTAAATCGCGTCGTATAATATAATCTATCTCAATAGCTCTTTGGTCAAATGTGTGATATTTGAGAGTACGAGCTTGCCCAGCTTGCGCGATAGCTTCTCTTTCTTGTGGATGTTCCAATAACCATTTTACCTTCTCTACACACTCCTGTGGGGAGCGATAAGTTACTACCTCTCGATCTGGCTCAAATAAATCATGTAAGTTATCTTTCCAGTCCGTGACTAAACAAGTACCAACTCCTGTCGCTTCAAACAGCCGCATATTGGAGGCCGCTCTGGATGAAATGTCAATATGATTATTGAAGGTAACCTTGGAATCATGTAAATGTTGGAACATTGATAAACCAAATAAAGGTGGATAAGCGCTTTTAAGGATAACTGGATCGACAACTTGAGAAAACCCGGTTGTTCGATATTCTTTAAATTTAGTAATAGCGGCTACAGATGATTTATTTAATGACGACGATGACTGTTTTAGCAAATCAATCATATCATAAGCTAACTGGCGCAGTGTTAGTAATACAAGCTTGGCAGGAGAAGGATAAGAGACAGCGGACCAGATTTGTAAATTGACCTTTTGAATTAGTTCTTTAATTAACAACTCTCGCTGATTATGTGCAGATTGACCTTTATTGATTGAGCCAATAAACGAAAAATCAATAGTTTTTGCCCGTCCTGTTGCAATTTTTTCTAGGATGCGAGGTTCAAAGGCGTGCTTAATATACTCAGATTTATGGCCTTGCTCTCGAAAGAGATTGACCAAATCGGGAATATTAGAAAAGATAATATCGTGAGACTTAAAAACAGAACTATTGGCATAGGGAGCGCCACACCATCCCAGAACTAATTTAACTGATGGACAGCAAGAGCGTAATTGCTGAATAAAATCAGCCTTGTAAGCTCCGTAATCGTCTGCAAACAAAATATCTGGACAAAAAGACTCTACTTGAGCTTTAATTATGTCAGTCAGCCAACTCTTCTCTCGAAATTTTATCCTATTCTCCAGCGCCCAAGCTTTCTGCATTGGTTCAGCATTACCCACAGGTTCCCAAACTTCGTACCCCAGCTTGCCAAAAGCATGAGTCCAAAAATCTGCCCAGCCGTAACAGTCTGCCATCATTGTCTGATACTGGACGACGTAGGCTTGCTTTATCAGTTCAGGGTGTCGAGCATAGAACTGTTTTAGATATGAAGGATAGTTTGTCGTGATACGGAGTAAGCGCATTAGAATTTAGCCTGACAGATGGCTTCAAATACTCTCGCCGTTGTATCAGGTCGATTAAAAATTAGCAAGGCGACAGGAGTGGTTAGTTGGAGGTCAGCCATAAACGAGTTTACTGTGTAGGCCTTGGGCAGTCTAACCCATCCTGACCAAATTGTCAACCCATTTCAGGATTTTCAGAGCCATTAATTTTATTTTCACTATCTCCACTGTTAAAATCCGAAGCTTTCAAGACAGTTAACCTAACTAAGTCCCGATCTCTATAATGATAGATAATATTGTCTTCTAGCAAACTATCATTGGCTCTTTGAGGTTTACGAAAGCTAATATATAAAACATCTGCTTCTTCATCATAATCTATCCAGATTCTTGAAGAAGGTGCGGTTAGCAAATAAGGAATTGATTTTAAGAGATTGACTGCTGCCATAGGAGGCCTCGCTTGATAATTTTTTCGCAGGAGGATGTCAAAAAAGCAGTTATGACAAATCCATCGTTCTTTAGTTCTTTATAGATGACGACCGCGTCTTTTCTTGAGATAACAGTTTTCGGATAATGTTTTAGTGCTATTAGCTCATCAGTCCATCCCTTAACAATCAAATCAGGTTCAGCAATAGTTTCTAGTACCATATCAATACATCCCGCCATGTAAGATACTTTCATGGCTTAGAAAATCCATTCATTATTTTCTCAATTTAACTGCCCGAATTGTTCCTGGTAACGAGCCAACAAAGCTTCTAGTTCTAGAACTCGCTGCCGTTCTCTTTCTGCGCGTTGAGCTTCCTGCTCGGCGCGTTGGGTTTGCTGCTCGGCGCGTTGGGTTTGCTGCTCGGCGCGTTGAGCTTCTTGTTGGGCGCGTTGAGCTTCCTGCTCGGCGCGTTGGGTTTCCTGCTCGGCGCGTTGGGTTTCCTGTTCGGTAGGAGTCAGTATCCAATTGCCGTCTCGTCCGTACCAGCGCAGCCACAACCGCTCAATGCCTTGACAATTTCCTGCCCAAAGTCCCAATCCCAATTGTACTTCCTCTAGCCACAACTGCTGGTTTTCTAGTCTTAAAGGCTGATATTTTCCTGATTTTAAGGTAAATGCCTGCAATTGGTTGCTGTAGCGATCGAACACCACGTAGTAGGGAATGCCTAAAATTCGTTCGTAAACCTCCCACTTGGTGGGAGGTTGGTTGATTCCCCGCACGGTACGCCCTAAATCTTCTGCTTCCGTTCCAGGAGAGAGTAATTCGATGGCGATGAAGGGAACAATTTCTTCCTGCCAAATCACATAACTCAGGCGCAATTCCTCTCCTTGGTACAGCCGCGAGACTCCCAAAGCGGCAAACCAGTCCGGCCGCTTGTACCATTGGGGATGGTAAGGGTCGTAGTAGAGATTTAGATCGCTGGCGATAAATATTTGTTCGGCAGGATAGTTAGAAGGTCGAAAGGTCTGGCGCAATAATTCGGGTTGGAAGAGATGAAATTCGTCAGGCAAGCCAGGTTCCTCCAGGTTTTCGCTGGGGAGGTCGTACATGGTTGGTAACATTTCTTTGGGTGGAAGGGACGGCGTTCTCTGGTACATGGGGGGAATGTTGCTAGTTTGGTGTTTAGTTTAGCAAGATAATATGGCATTCATGTCAATTTTAGACCCATGAACGCCGCAAGCTTTGATGCACAATAAATCGGAACAGTCGTCAATTCCTCGTTCTCCATTGGTGAAAATGCCGATTCAAAAATGAAGTACCCCACCGGGGGAGTCTTACCAAAATCCACCCAGAGGAAGTTAGAGACTTTCGGGATTAATCCCCAATTCCCTGAGTTTAGCCGCCATTCGTTCGGCTTTTTCTTCGGCTTCCTCAGCTTTCTGTTGTGCTGCCTCAGCTTTCTGTTGTGCTGCCTCAGCTTTCTGTTGTGCTTCCTCAGCCAACTCTCGCGGGGTTGGTAACAAGATTCCATCTAAAGTCGCCCAGCGAATCCAGACGGTTGTTACCCCCCTATATTTTCCCTGCCAACGAACTAAAGCTAATCCCAAACGACCGCTGATTAGCCATCCTTTCTCGTTGGGTTGCCGCGGTTCATATAGTCCATCAACTAAGACAAATTCGGCAAAATCTTCAGGATTAAAAGGATCGTACCAGAAATATTCAGGCACTCGTAACTTATCTTGATAAATCTGTTTTTTCTCGGTTTTGTCTATTTGGGTGGTACTTTCCGAGAGCAGTTCAATCACTACATCGGGAGCTTTTCCCTCCTCCCAAGTAACCCAACTTTTTCGCTCCCCTTTTGGTACGTCTAAGACGGCAAAAAAATCAGGTCCTTTGAAGTCTTGATTTTTCAGTTGTGCTGTACTGAAATAGACAAACATATTGCCACTGGCATAACCATCTTCTCGTTGGTCTAGCCAAGAAGATATAGTGTCTATTAACAGATCCATCTGCCATTTATGCCTTTGAGTTTCCATGGGTACTCCATCATCGCAGGGAAGTTCATCTTGCGTGGGTAATGCAGTTAATTGCATCGGTTGACTAAGCGTCAGAGTTTCCATATTTCTGTCCTATATTTTGGGTTTAGTTATTTAGATTTCGTAGATTTTTTGCCCTCTTTCAGGCAAATGTTACTTTAATTGACTGGCTATAGCAATTCTAAATGAGTCGTGAACGGACAGGGGGCTTAAGCCCCTTGTTCAGCTACCTGTTGTCAAGGGTTTAGGGG
Source organism: Microcystis aeruginosa Ma_QC_C_20070703_M131 (assembly GCA_007095475.1). Classification (GTDB taxonomy): domain Bacteria; phylum Cyanobacteriota; class Cyanobacteriia; order Cyanobacteriales; family Microcystaceae; genus Microcystis; species Microcystis aeruginosa_I. The sequence goes on from SFCA01000089.1 coordinate 35,913, forward strand.
ATTACTATATGTTACATCACAATTCTAGGCTAAGACTCATTTAAGTAGAAATCATCATCCAAGAGCTGCTCAATTGAAAAAGGACAGGTGATTGGATACTCATTTTCTAATGGTATGCGAACGCCAAATTTAGCTTTTTTTCCATCTCTAATTGCCAGCTGGCGAGCGTCTGGATAGACTGAGGAAACTGCTGTTGACAGATAGGGATTGAGAGATGGAGTATCTCGTAAGCTTTTTTGAACTCGCTGCCGGTGTTCGTTGATTGAATCATACCAACTGCCTGTCATAGTCTCAGGCGCATCGCCTTGTATCTTGAGCTTGAGTAAATGAGCCAACAAAACCATTAGGTTACTTTCTAAGGCTCTTTTTTCTGACTTGCCCAAGTCTTGTAATTCCTCAATTAAGTGTTCAACGTCTAGTCGTTCAAATTGACGATCTTTTAATTGTTGGATTGTCTGCTCAATCCACAGGTCAAAATCAGAATCATATAAAATAGTGGACATTTCTCGCAGTTTTATTAATGATATAACTTCGACAAGCCTAATATTAACAAATATTGTGCGTTTTGTCAATTGGCGATTACCTGATAATTTTTTTGTACTATTTATCTTCCTTAACCTTCCTTTTATGAACTGAATTCTACATCTCTTGCAGAACTATAAACTTCTATTCCTAAATTTTTAGCTATTTCCTGCGCCTTGAAATCTACCGTCAGTGAAATAACTATCTTGCAGTTGGATTCTTGTTGGTGTCGCTGCTGATAAAATTATACTTTTACTTATAGAGGATTGGATTTCGCCAATTATCAACAGTCCATTTTTGATTAACAAATCCAATTCTATTTGGTCTGGTCTGCCAAAGACTTCGCCTTCGTCATCATATTCAGTAATATTAATCACCTGCACTCCGAAAGACTCTTCTAAAATTGCTTTCAGAGCATTGCGGAAAGATTCCTGCGAGTGTAGTCTCCCTATCGATGCCAAAGCACCAACACTACTGTGGTAATCGTCCCGCATTTCCCTATCTTGGAGAATTTCGGCGATTTCTTGGCGGATAATCGCCTTAATTTCTTCTTGTGTCATGATTTTTAGATCGCAGGCCACCTCTTTAATTCTATTATATCGAAGGCGATTGCGGCTCTCAGTGTCAGATATAGATGCCAAGTTTATCAAACATATCTTCTGCACTTTGACAACTTACCATCTCTTCTTCTCGGTCGGTCTTTTTAAAGGTTTCCTCGGTTGTTTTGTTGGGAATGTTAACAGAAAAAGGTAGCCCCTTATTCAAGGCAACCTGTTGATAAAGTAAGGTGATTGACGCGGCGTTTATCGATCCTAATTGTTGAAAAATTTCTTCAGAAATTTCCTTTAATTAAGACTCAAGATTAGCTGTTATTGACATTTTATTTGTCAGAGTAAATTGCAAGAAAAATCGCTTCTTAGTTAATTGTGGCTCCTATACAATTTTTCAGCTTCAGTACAGGACAAAAAGCTTAAAGATTGCTTTGTGTCTATTTATTAATTACTCAAAGAAAATGCCCAGACCGTGCTTTCTAATATGTGAGTAAGCACCAAAAGCAAAACCAATTCCCAAAGAATTAAATTGACTGTAACCACCCGAAAGCAACAGCAATACAGCCCATCCAAATACCCCTGGTAGGACGGTGAGCAAAGCAGTTCGTTTGAGATAATCTAATCGGTGCGGTTTCACAATGGATTTTATAAATAATAGGGGAAGTTTTATATATAAAATAAAAACAACAAAACCGAACATAATCAATCCGCCCTTAAGCAAAAAAGTAAAAATACCTATATGGAAAGCGTTAATTTCATAGCCCAATACTGTGAAAAACGTTGCGCCTAAACCCTTACCAAATAAAAATTCAATTTCATCTTGCAAAACTTGAAGCCCTCCGATAGCCTCCTCAATTCGCAATTCGGAAGCTCGTGCAGTAGAGTGGTCAGGATTGAAAAGCCTTTCAAAGATTAAACTATTCTGGAATAGATCGGCGAATAACTGCTCAAAATTAATAAAAAATACGGCGACTAGCAGAAAGATACCGATCAAGAATAATAGATAAATCAACCGCTTTGGCTGTTTTAGAGATGATTTAGTAGTTAGAGTTCCATTAGATATAGGATAAGATAAACCAAAAGCAGCGAAAATTACTACAGTTAGTAAAGATAAGGTAACAGATCTCGTTGCTCCAATAAATCCCAAAGAATAAAGGTGAATCGCAACTAATCCCAATATTGAGATTGTCCAAAACCAGCCCTGCCGACATAATACACCAAGAGCAATTCCAGTCAGTGGTAGGAGTAAAGAGGAATATGCCCATGTATTCCAATCTATGATTCTTGCTTGCAGTCCTGCACTATCAAGAGCGTTCATTCTCTCAGCTTGCAGTGAAATAGAATAGTAAATAAATACAGTTGAAACAGATATGAGTGAAGTAAGTTGTATTTTGGGGCGATAGGAATTAGCGATAATGCGAAACATTGCCAAGCCACCTATCAGCCATAAACAAACAGATAAATCCGTCATTATCCAATTAATACTATTGCCAAAAAGTTGCCAGCCCATCCAGGTATAAAAGATAACAACAGCCCCATAGAAAATTCCTGTTTTGCCCAATAACAAGCGACGAAATTCTCTATCAATAAGGAAGGCGGAGCCAACAAGAATAACAAAAGCAAGGCTTGTACCTGATGCTACACCTACCTTGACTGCGCTGCGTTGTTCCATGTCAAATTGGGCATTCAAAAAATCAGAAAAAGTCAGCAAAAATAGACTGACATAAAGAATCGAGGTTGCGGCAAGCTTGATAAAGGAAGCTTGAAGGTATTTTTTTTTCTTGGAAATAGTGAGAGTTGGCAGCAGTTGAAAGATGCTCATTACTAATAAAATACAGATTTTACACAAACTCTAAAATTTTCTGAAAAGCAGATCTCAATTGCTCGATTGAATGCAGGTGTCTATACCCTTCAAAATCTGGCTGGATAGAAAGATTGCCGGTGGAGAGTTCCTCATGCAATCTTTCTAAGATGCTAACACACTGAGACACACTTCCTCCTTCAATCCCATAGCCAAGATTAAACTTCTGAACCCGTTCGCCCATACAGTAGTTTTTGCTGGCGATTACAGGTTTCTCGAAGATTGCTGCTTTAATCAATACGTTGACGCTGGGAAAGAAATTTTCATAGGCAGCATAAAGGACATCGCATACCTGAACAACGGCATTGAATTGTGCCTCAGTAGGAATCCGAGTTAAATGGAAGAAACAGTTGTCTGGGTTTACTTTGACAATCTCCTGAATTTTCGCCAGTTCTACGGCTGTAAATGCTGGTTCAGCCAGCCTACCTGCAAAGACAAAAAACCAGCGATCGCTCACTTGTTGAGAAACTTCCAGAAGTGTAAGTGTTCCTTTCCGCTTATCTAGAGATCCCAACAAACCAATGATCTTCCTGCTAGCAGCTTTAGCACGAATTTTTTGGGCAATCTCAAAGCTCATATCGGGTGGCGATTCATCGGTAAAATCAGGAAAAATGACCACAGGTTTATTAAGCTTCTGCTGTAACTTGTCAGCAATACCTTCGTCTAGCACGGCCACTACTGGACAGTGGGAAGATTTTAGCACTGATAAGGGATTTAAGATGCCGTGGCGCATCCACCGGAGTTTTGGCGGTATCCGTAGGTAGCCAGGTTGAAAATAAAGCCCTGACCAAGGATAGAGAAAGATGGTGTCGGTGATAGCGGGAATTAATCCTAAGTATGTATCAAGCCAGGCAAAAAAGGTGATATCGGGGGCTTTGCCTAGCTTTGAGGAAATTTCTTGGATACTCTGGGCGACTCGTTGCCAGCGGGCTACAGCCATTGCTCTCGACTGCAACCAGCGACCGGAAAACTGACTTGGCGAGGGTTCATGCAACTCAAAGGAGTGAAAGTGATTTGCCAACTCTGGACAGTGGCTGGCAATCCACAGGTTCATCTCTTCTGGTGCGGGACAAAGGACAATTACCTCATGTCCCAATTCTAGTAGCGTCTTGGCGAAAAACTTCAGGTAGGTAGGGTGGTGGCCACCCCACAAGGTATCAACTAGGGCGATGGTTTTCAAAGCTTTTAACTCTGGTTCTTAGATTTCTGTGATACGGCCACGAACATATGATTGCCTATACTAACCTTACTGATGTCATTTTCAAGCAATGGCTCAAGCCGGCCGTAGGAACCCAGTTTAAACCAATTATAGCCACAATCCCTAAGCATTAAGATAATGTCTGAAGGTTGATAACCAAAGGCTTTTGACATTTCATCGGTAATTTCTATTAAAAGTCGAGAGATTTTTTGGGATTGAAACATTTCCAGCATTCCCTTGAGTACAAGGTATTCTCCGCCTTCAACATCAAGTTTCATTAAATCTATATGCTGTACATTATTCTTTTGTAACCAGGTAGAACCCTGAAAAAGTTGAACTGGTATTGTCTTAAATTTATCTGGATCCGCTGAAGGATGAATAATCTTGCCCAATGAGTTATAAACTTCCATGCCAGGTACCCCTGAATTGAATTCTACAATCTCATCTTTTTCTCCAAAACCAGACTGATGTATTTCCAGGTTATTAAATTTGTTCAACTCCTTATTTTTTTTCAGTAGATTGAAGGCAAATTCTCCCGGTTCAAAAGCTATAACACGACCGCTTGGAGTTACTATTTTAGAGCAAAACAGCGAGAAGTAGCCAACGTTAGCACCAATATCCAGAAAAGTTTGTCCAGGCTTGAGATGATCGCGGATGAAATCAAGTGATTCAGGTTCAAATATATATTTAGTATAGCCAATTGTAAAGTACATATCTGGGTGGATTACCATTGGCAGATTGATTCCTGGCATTATATCTACCAACTCTTGACCTTTGGCTTTTGCTGCTTCTAATTTAAGCTGATTTTGCCGAAAAAGGTTTTGCTCTAATTGCAATTGTCGGGCTATTGCTCTTGTTAACCTTCTTGAAAAAATTTTTAAGCTTTTCACAATTATGTACTCCTTATATACAAAAAAATTATAATGATTTAATACCCATCAAACGAAAAACTAATTTTTCTGGAATGCTCAATTTTGCAAAAACTAATGACACAGCTTTGACTAGAGTTTTGAGGCGATATATACCGCCAAAATAAGAGGCTTCAATACGAGGAATTGAGAAAATTGCCACTATATAAAAAATAATCATTGTAGCGATTTGTATTCCAGTATTTGCTTTTATATAAATAAGTATAGCATGAAAACAACAAGCTACAACCATCAATAACAAAGACGAGTATAGAGGTTTAATTAACCAACGATAAAAAGTCATCCAGTCCATCTTAGGCTGAAGACGGCGAGACAAATAAATTGTTCCAACAAACGTCATTAGCTGTCCCAGCACCGCATATTGAAAACCAAACATTAAAGCAAATGTAACAAAAAATGGTAGATAACCAAGCCCGATAATCATGTGAAAAATCCAGTTACCTCTTGCATCTCCTTTACTTAGTCCGAAAAAAAATGGTACGATCGCATTGCCATGAATATAGCCTACCCAACAGAAAATAAACAACTGAAAACTAGCTTTGCTAGAAAATTCCGCACTGACCATGATAGTCAATAAAGCTGGACCAGCAATAATCAATCCTGAATAGACAAAACCTGCAATTAACCCAATAAACCAGCGCAAGCGGTCTTCGATTTGTTCTGCTACTACTTCTAATTTATCTCCTTGAGCCGAGAGCATGGGAAATAGATAAGAAGACTGTCCAACTAACATTTGGTGAACTGTTATATAAATTCTTTGAGCAAAAGTGTAAAAAGGTAAAGAAGAACTGCCAAATACAGAAGTTAAAAATATTTTATCAACACCATCAAAAAATATAACTTTTATCTGAGTCATGTAAACCCATTTTCCAAAAGACCAAAGCTCAATAAACATAGCTTGATGCCAAGCAGGGCGTGTCAGAAATCCCAGAATCTTAGTGACTATAAACCCCGTACATACACAATTTAGTAAAGATAGAGTTAAACTAATTATTCCCAGAGTTAAAATACTAGGAAAGGCTTTCAAAAAAGTGATTCCCAAAATACCATTGGCTAACATAAAAGTAGTGTTGAGCTTTGTTTGCCAGTCAAATCTCTGAAGAGCAGTGAGAAATATATTAAAATAACCGGTGATTTGTTGTAGCAAAAATGCCAATCCTAATAATATACAGTACCAGCGCCCTATATCAGCATTGCCTTCATATTTACTCCACTGAACAATCCAAGCAGAACCGAAAGCAAAAATACAAAACCCAAACAATCCAAAAGCTAGAGAAGTCGTAAAACAGACACCAGCTATTTTCTGAATTTCTTGATAATTCTTTTCTTGATGAGCGCGACTAATCAACCGGGTTGCAGCAGCACCCAGTCCCAAACCGCTAAAGGTGTTGTTGATGCCAACAATAGTAGCAATGGCAATGGCAAATCCAGCTTCCGCTTCTCCCAACCAGCGAATCGTTAACCCTGCAAAAAGGAATCCTAGAATAGCTGTCATGAGAGAACCAATGGCAGTCCACTTAGAATTATTAACAGCTTTTGCAAGTAGATCGCTCAACTAAGTAAACTCCTTTTTTATACCGCTCTAATTACATAACATCAGTGTTCTTAAATATAGCATCCATTTGCAGTATTTCTGAAGGATTTTCATGGTATCGCCATTCAAATCCCTTACCAACCATAATATATTTATTCTCTTCTAGTAGTTTGATGATTTCCCATAAATAGGGTTGCTCTCGATAAAACTGACGAAATGATAATTCAATCACTAAGTACTTAGATTTTTTTAATAAATTTATACTACCTTTTAAAACCTCAAGTTCAAAACCTTGAACATCTAGTTTAATTACATCAGGGATTGGTAAATTATCCCTGGCATATATTGCATCTAAAATTCTAATTTCTACTTCCTCCTGATCTTGCTGGTTTTGTGAAATACTATTGGGAAAATATTTATTTTGTTGTTCAGAATCAAGAAAAGAGGCTGAAGCAGTTCCCCCTTTAATTAATAACTTATCTTCCCTTTCACCTAAACCACAATGGTAAATAACTTTGCTAACTCCTGGTAATGATAAAGATTGCAATTTTTCTTGATACTGAGATTGGGGTTCAAAAAAAACCACGTGTTCCAAAGTGGGACTCATTTGACTTAAAACATAGGTCCAGTGACCGGCATTTGCCCCTATATCACAGAGATACTTTGGTTGAATGAATTTAAGCAATACATCTATGGTCTCAAAACAATCTATATATTTGAATATACTTGATTCACATCCAAAATATTCGATTCTCTTCGATAGCCGAAACATCCTACTCGAGAGACCTTTTAACAATTTAGCCAACAATAATTTTTGTTCCATGATAGTCAATTAATTATTTTGTCAATTAGTTTCACAAAAGGTTAGGTTAAATTGTCGAGACGCAATCGCCGCCATTTTCCTCAAGCTTACGATTGATTTTCTGGTTTAATTTGCCGAATCAAATAGCGAACTTCTGACAGCAAAACCTCAAAACGCTTGTCTGACTCTTCCTGTCTTTGCCTGATTTCGGCAATTTCTGCTTGCCGAGCTTCATTTTCTTGCTGTTGTTGAGCAGCTATTTGTAACAGTGCTTGTGCAGTTATTCTTACCCCATCTACTGAGTCTCTGACTTCCGATACCGATTCTCGCAATTCCGAAACTGAGTCTCTGACTGCCGATACCGATTCTCGCAATTCCGAAACTGAGTCTCTGACTTCCGATACCGATTCTCGCAATTCCGAAACCGAGTCTGCTAATTTATCTAGCATCTCATCTGTCCATCTCATCCGTTCCCCATCCCTTCTTGTCATGGCTTGTTTTTCTCCCTTCTCAGTTTCAATAGCTGCTTAAATTATAGATAATTATAGACGCAATCGCCGCCATTTTCCTCAAGCTTATGCTTGATTTTCTGGCTTAATTTGCCGAATCAAATAGCGAACTTCTGACAGCAAAACCTCAAAACGCTTGTCTGACTCTTCCTGTCTTTACCTGATTTCGGCAATTTCTGCTTGCTGAGCTTCATTTTCTTGCTGTTGTTGAGCAGCTATTTGTAACAGAGCTTGTGCAGTTATTCTTACTCCATCTACTGAGTCTCTGACTTCCGATACTGATTCTCGCAATTCCGAAACCGAGTCTGCTAATTTATCTAGCATCTCATCTGTCCATCTCATCCATTCCCCCTCCCTTCTTGTCGTCGTACCTTCCCGCCATCTATGCTCATTTCTTCCACTTCTGGGTTAGACGGTAATTCATCAAAATGATAGCGATGTACGAGGCTTTGTTGGGTACTGTGAGAAACAGCAATTCCTGTCAATGATTTGATTTTCTGCGCCGATTTCTCCTAGGATTCATCGCCACTTAATAGCAAACAGTTCTTCTCTAACATTGGACTCATTTGAGTCCGAGGCTTTATTTCTAATTTTTTCGCTTGTTTTTCTGTAATTGGGAATTCGCCCAAAAATACCTTTCACTTTTCTCGTCCGACTGGCGGTTTCTTCTCTACTTGTTTTGATAAAAAAATACCGATTTCTGGGTTAACATACTGAATCATTAAATCTCTGACCGTCTCCTCTATCTCTCCCAAGTTATTAAATTTCTTAATTTGGGATTGTTCATAGAGACACGCTCCCAACTCTCGGGATAACTCTTGAATTCTTTTTTCATTTTCTGATAACATTGGACTGTTCCTCCCATCGAGATATATTCTGAATCGTAAGTTATAACTATTATAATCTCATTTCTCTTTGTGAGCAAGTTCAAGATTTTCTAGTTTTTGACTGCTATAAGCATTAATACTCATTGCACAAGTGAGATGCTGCCTTTTCTTTTCTTCTAAATCTAGGAAATCTTTGGCTGGCATAAGTAGGATTTTCCTAAGATTACTGTTTCTATTTTAGGTGGTTTGAGTGCGTTTTAGCTTACTCGGTCTTAATCGTTAAAACCTGTGGAGGAGTCGCATCTGGTGGATATAAAAAATTTACCTGTACTATACGCCAATCCCTAGGAGGAATAGTCAGAGTCACTAAAGATTGCCCCTCTTGTCCGCGTCTTTGGACGAGATGGAAAAATCTGCTTTGTGCCTGTCCCTGGTCATCGTTATAATTGACGGCTACCGTTCCTCGAAAAAACACTTGTGGGGCAGCCGGATCGAGAAAACGCAACCCCTGCCCAATAATATCCTCTTTAATCGGTGTTTCTAGCGCAATAGTCACCGTTTTCGCCTCATCACTTCGATTAAATAGAGGTAAACTTAACTTATATTCCACACCGTAATTACCATGAGCTTGATAGGCCGTATCGGGATAGCGAACTAACATACTAGCACTTTGATTTTGTTCCGTTCCCAGTTTGCCCCCGGGTAGGGTGCTAATCCCATAGGCTATAGATTGACCAGAATCAGGAATATTTAACCATAAAGAAGCTCGATCGACCAATCGGGCGGGCCAAGCTGAACCTTGGGACACCCCCGCTACCCGTCCATAAATTATCTGTCCTTGACTATTGGGAGGAGTAGGCGCTCGATCGCGCGGAGTCGATAAATCGCCTTTTTCCAGCAAATTTTGCCACTCTGTCAGATTTGGTGGTCTTTCCTGCCCATTTTCGTCTAGGGGTGCATAAAGAGCTAAACTAGCAGCGTAGAGAAGACCGTCACTTTCCAGACGGAGATAAGTGGACCTACCGTTTAAAGGGGGAGTCAAATCGCGCACGGGAATCACCGCATTTAAGACCATAACACTCTCCCCCGCCGGAATAATAATCCTATCGGGAAAAATATCCTGACGCTGCCCCATTAAAATATCCCCCATTACCCGACTTCCTGGCCCAGCAAAAACCGTCCCCTGATTATTTTCCACTTGTGCGGGTAAATCGATAAAAGCTGCATCGGGTTGACTCAAATAACTGGCCCCCTGCAAAATTTTAACAGTCACGGGATTAGAACTAGGATTGTGGAGTAATATACCCAGATAAAGGGTGCGTAAATTATCGGGAAAACTCCCCCTCGCTACATGGTGGGCAAAAATATCAAAGCGTCCCTGAAAAGCATAATTTAAATGGGCCAAGGGAAAACTTTTCTCTTGGGGGGGAAAAGTCGAAAGCAAAATCCCTTCTCCTAGCAATAATTCGGGACTATTGCTATTAAAAACGGGAACTTGATCTAGTTGATTCGGTAAAGGACGCACCTGCGCCGGTCGAATTATTTCTACACTAGGGGGAGTTTGGGCAATGGGTAGTAAAACAGGCCAGATCACACAAATTACCATCTCAAGATAATTAATTTTTGATCATAGCATTACTGGCTCGCTCAATTTAGATAGTATTCTGTTTGTCCATATCTAGAGGATTGTTTAATATTTCTTGCCGGTGTTAGCTGACCTTTTTGGTTAAGTACAATCAAGAAAAATTATCAAATTTCCCAATCGTTATTTGCCCTTGCCATTGAGGAAATCTATTGTCATCATAGACTAAAATCTAGATGTAGCCGTGGTTTTCTCGAAACTTCGCCCGATGTCTAGATATCGATCGAGCCAGAATTGTTATGATAAATTCATGAAGTTTTATAACAGTATTTCCCCGTGAACATGAACCAAATCGACTATCTCAGGATTAGTTTAATCGATCGCTGTAACTTTCGCTGTCAGTATTGTCTGCCTGAGGATGCAGAATTGGCCTATGTTCGACCGCAAGACTTACTCACCCGGGAGGAAATTATTACTTTAGTCAAAAATGTCTTTATTCCCCTCGGTTTCCGCAAATTTCGTCTTACTGGTGGGGAACCTCTCTTACATCCCGAAGTAGTGGAGATTGTGCGCGATATCGCCTCTTTATCTGCCACTAGCGATTTAGCCTTGACCACTAATGGCTATTTACTTGACAATTTAGCCGAAATGTTGTATGAAGCCGGACTAAGACGGATTAATATTAGTTTAGACTCTCTCGACCCCGACACTTTCGATAAAATTATCGGTAATCGCGGCCGGAGTCGTTGGCAAAAAACTTGGGCAGGTATTCAAGCGGCCCAGAGGGTGGGTTTTGACCCCTTAAAATTGAATGTGGTGGTGATTCCGGGGATAAATGAGGCAGAAGTGGAAGATTTAGCGGCTTTGACCATCGAGAAGCGTTGGCACGTCCGTTTTATCGAGTTTATGCCCATCGGTAACGGTGATTTATTTCAAGAAAAAGCTTGGATTGCGAACGAGGAATTAAGAGGGCGAATTCGGGCGAAATGGGGCTTAAATGAGGGTCAAGTGCGGGGAAATGGTCCAGCCGATGTTTTTCAAATTCCGGGGGCTAAGGGTACAATTGGCTTTATTAGTCAGATGTCGGAATGTTTTTGCGATCGCTGCAACCGCCTACGTCTTTCGGCCGATGGTTGGTTGCGTCCCTGTCTCCTCAACGAAACTGGACAAATTGACCTAAAAACTGCCCTCCGTCAGGGAATTTCGCCAGCAGAAATCCGGGAAAAAGTCAGGAAATTAATGGAACTGAAAGCAGAAATAAACTTTAAACTGCGTGATTCCGGCACATCAAGCGGCATTTATACCCGTACTATGTCCCAAATTGGCGGCTAAAAATCTACTGTCCGAATTCTACTCTAGCCTGTTCTACCATTTCCACGGTAACTCGATCGGAACCGGCATGACGAGCTAATTCTTCTATCCTTTGACGCGCTTGGGAACGAACAAAATAGGGAATATTTTTTAGTTTTGCTTTTGCTTCTGCGGTCCATTGTAGTTGATCGGAAAAATCTAGAGCTTCCATAGATTTAACATATAGTAGTCCGTCCATTATACCAAAAAAGATTAGCTATTTTGAGATAATGAGTTTCTTGACAGCGACTCTTTTTCACCTTTCTTTTAATTTTAGGTTTCCGCTAGGTCAAAATTGACTCTTTGATATAAATCTTGCAAAGAAATCTGCCAATCTACCGACACCAATTGTAAAACCGCATTTTCCCCGGTGACGAAATCAATTAACCATTGATCATCCTTTTGTTTAGAGTAACGTTCCACACTATAACTAGATTGTTCGATCAGAATATATTC
>SFCA01000009.1:0-5932 GCA_007095475.1 Microcystis aeruginosa Ma_QC_C_20070703_M131
TTATAATTGAGATAGTTTGTGCCGCTTAAATAAAGAGGTTTTGATAACCAAATTAAAGCAGCTCTAAAGAGTTTTGAGTTAAAAGTTAAACTTCAAGTTTTCATTCAGGACAAATGTACGGGTTAACTAATTTTTTGGGGAAAATTAGTTAACCCATCATTATAACATATAATTAATTTGCAAGAGTTCTATTAATCAAGCTTGAAGGCAGCTTGTCGCATTGTGTCTGTTGTAATGGGTAGATATTCTATTAATTCACATAACTCATCTAGTCGTTTAATTCCCTTAATCTTGTTAGCGCGTAATAATTTTCGGCGAACTTCATAATCAGCTATTTCGGGAAGAATAACCCTAATACCTTCTTGAGTTAAAGTTTGCAGCCAACGAGTACAAGCTAGACTTTCAGGCGAGCGCTTAGGATTGGTAATTAAACCAACAATTCCAGTATCTAATCAAACAACTTGACTCACCAACTTATCCCTTTTAATTCTGACGGAAATAAAGGACGATCAGATAAACGATCTTGATCGAGTACCTCAATTAAATATTCACCTGTTTCTTGTTGTTCTTCCTCATCTTCTTCATCGATCCAAGACTGAAGAAGATTAACCAGTTTGATTTTTTTTCTTGGAGTAAAATGGTATCTGTGAGCAGTTTTAGAGCGTAAGATTCTAGGGAAAGTCCCTGCTCTGTTGCTCTTTGGGTAAGATATTGCTCTATTTCCGGTGTTAGATTAAGGGTTAGTGCCATAGTCGGTTTTTTTAGAGTTATTTCATACCATTATATCTTAACTAATCAGTTTTGTATTGAACAAAATCTACACACAGAGACGTAAGCGAGGGGTTTACGTCCCCAATTCATCCTCAATCAAAGTTTACTGATTCAATAACCGAGAAATCACCTGTTTTAAGCTATATCTACCTGCAACGAAAACTAACCCGAATTCTGTGCTTTTTTAACCGCATTGCCTAGCATTAAACCACTAAGAGTTATAAAACCAATAAGGTTACTAGGTTCGGGAACGGAAATCGGGGGTGGAGGTGGTGGGGGAGGGGAACCATTACCTGTTGAACCAGATTTAACGTAGATGATAGCCATGATCTACCTCGTGTGAAAAAGATGGTACAGAGTCAATAGGGAATCCACCCCAAACTTAGTTAGAGTTAGATAAAGTTGATAAGTAAGCGAATAGTGGAGAAAACTGTCTCTAGAGACAGCAAAACCATTAATCAAGCTTGGATGTCAGAAAATTTAGCACTGTTTAGGGATGATGCTTAGATTGTAGAGGCGAATAGTTATAAGTTCCGTTTATTATTTTTTTTCATTCATCAGTAAAACTAATTAAAAAATCTGCTCGATCGAACTGAACTATGATAAGATGCTGCTCTTTGGCAAGCTCTAGCGATAGGTGATCGGGTAGTCAAGACGGAAGCGGGATGGCTAATGATCGGGGAATGGTTTTTGCTGTTAGCCTTAAAGAAACAACTGGGGTGAACCTATGGTTACATCACCGAATCCAACTCAGATAGTCTATCCCGATAGCGACGGGAAACCGATGGCCGATAATACAAGACAATTTCGCTGGATTACGACAATTAAAGCGAATCTAGACTGGTTATTTGCCAATAATGCCGATGTTTTCGTCGCCGGTGATTTACTCTGGTATCCCGTGGAGGGGGACAATAAGACTCGGCAAGCACCCGATGTCATGGTAGCTTTTGGCAGACCGAAAGGGGAAAGAGGTTCCTATCAACAGTGGCAAGAGAACAATATCCCCCCGCAAGTGGTTTTTGAAATTCTCTCTCCGGGTAATACCCAAACGGAAATGACCAGAAAACTACTGTTTTATGACCGTTATGGTGTGGAAGAATACTACATTTATAATCCCGATAAAAATATTTTGGGCGGCTGTATTCGTCGGGAAAATCGGCTCGAAAGTCGGGAAAATCTCGATAATTGGGTAAGTCCTCGCTTGGGCATTCGTTTTGAATTGGCCCAACCCGAGTTACTCTTGTATTATCCCGATGGTCAACCTTTCACCAGTTACAACCAAGAACGGCAACGGGCCGAAACGGAACGACAACGGGCCGAAGCGGAAAGTCAACGGGCCGAAACAGAACGACAACGGGCCGAAGCGGAAAGTCAACGAGCTGAACGATTGGCGGCAAAACTGCGGGAGTTAAATATTAATCCCGAAGAAATTTAAAAAAAAATGCTCGCTCGACTGAATTGATCGAGATAGTCTCGGTACAATGAAAGTAGATAAATATCAAGTCCTCTAGCTAGAGTCGCAACAGTAAGCCCAGAAAAAATGCGCCAGGGCAGGGTTGACTAAATCGACGAAGCAATCGCTAAATAGGAGTAATTTCCGTCCACTTCTCCCCAATCCTGAACAGGAGAGGCAGAACCGAAGAATTTCTATAAAATTTCGGTAAGGGTGGAAAGATCAAGTAAGTTAGCGTTAGGGCTTAATCTTCGCCACGGAAAGGTAGAACTATGACAGTTTGTGAATATCGGCCAGGTTTAGAAGGAATTCCCGCCGCCCAATCGAGTATCAGCTTTGTGGATGGGCAAAAGGGAATCTTAGAGTATCGGGGCATTCGGATTGAGGAACTCGCCGAAAAAAGTACCTTCCTCGAAACCGCCTATCTCCTTATCTGGGGTGTTCTGCCCACGGGGGCGGAACTGGAAGAATTTGCCGAGGAAATCCGTTATCATCGACGCATCAAGTACCGTATCGAAGACATGATGAAATGCTTCCCCGAAAAAGGCCATCCCATGGATGCGCTACAAACTTCGGCGGCGGCTTTGGGGTTATACTATTCCCGTCGGGCTTTGGATAATCCCGAATATATCCGTCAGGCAGTAGTCCGGCTATTAGCGAAAATCCCCACCATGGTGGCCGCGTTCCAATTAATTCGCAAAGGTAATCATCCCATTCAGCCCAATGATAGTCTTGATTATGCGGCCAATTTCCTCTATATGTTGACGGAAAGACGACCGACGGATTTAGCGGCGAAAGTTTTCGATGTCTGTTTGACTCTCCACGCCGAACATACCATGAATGCCTCAACTTTTTCGGCCATGGTGACGGCTTCCACTTTAACCGACCCCTACGGTGTCATCGCTTCAGCAGTGGGAACTCTCGCAGGCCCCCTCCACGGTGGGGCAAACGAGGAAGTATTGTTAATGTTAGAGGAAATCGGTTCGGTGGCTAATGTTCGTCCCTATGTGGAAAAATGTATCGCCAATAAACAAAAAGTTATGGGTTTTGGACACCGGGTATATAAAGTTAAGGATCCCCGGGCGACGATTTTACAAAACCTAGCCGAACAATTATTCGCGGAATTAGGTTCCGATGAATACTACGATATCGCCCTAGAATTAGAACAAGCGGTGGTGGATATCTACGGCGAAAAAGGTATCTATGCTAATGTGGATTTCTATTCGGGATTGGTCTATCGGAAATTAGGCATCCCCAGTGATTTATTTACCCCGATTTTTGCCATCTCCCGGGTGGCTGGTTGGTTAGCCCACTGGAAAGAACAATTAAATGCTAACCGCATTTTCCGTCCTACCCAAATCTACACCGGACTACACGAAGTCCCCTATACACCGATCGAACAACGTTCTTAGACTTGATCTCATATTCTTGATGGAAACAAGATTTCTCGCCTTTGTCAATCTCACCTAGGCGAGATTTTTATGTCATTTCCTGTTATATTCATGGGACAAAGAAACTAGGCTGTTGACTATCTGACTTTTTGGATAGGAAAAGTTCATGCAGTTTCTGTGTTAGCAATGTTGGCCGAAAATAAACTTTTTCTCTTTGAGAGCATTGGGAGTGGGAAGTGGGGGGTTTTCTCAGTAAACAGTAATCAGTGAACTGAAAACCCACATCTGATAACTGATAACTGATCACTGCTTCAAGAGGGCAATTGTTTAAAATCAAAATTTGTGTCTTTACCCTTGACAGATGGCTCGGTTTGTGCTAGGCGATTGGCCATTTGTACCAGATCCACCCCAGTAGCTTGGCGCAATTGTTCAGCAAAGGCAGTCATTTTCGGGACAAGATTACCATCACCCCCGTCCACTACCGTCACCGTTTGTACCTGCACTTCCGGCACACTGGCGGCCATTAATTTGAGCAATAACTCCAATTTTTGATATAAAAAGATGTTTTTAGCGTTATTTCCCGCTCCTTGCCAGGAAGCTGCCAGTTTTTTGGTTCCTTCCGCTTGCGCTTTCCCCTGTTCGATAATTTTGGCCGCTTCCCCCCGGGCTTTTGCGATCGCTCGTTGACATTCTGCGGCCGCAGGGGCGATCACATCTGCCTGTAATTGCTGTTTCACCTGCTTAATTCGGGCGTTTTGTACCGCCACTTCGGCCTGTACTTTAGCTAAATCGGACATCACCACCGATTCTACCTCGGCAATCATGGCACCGCGCTTAGTTTGAGTATCGCGCACCCGTTTTTCCGCGTCAGCTTTGGCTATTTCTAAATCTTTTTGGATACGACGCAAAGCGGTTAGGCGTTGATTCTCGGAATCCTTGATAATCGATAGTTTTCGGGCTTTTGCTTCGGCTATCCGGGCATCTCTCTGTAATTCGGCTTTTTGCTTCCGTCCGATCGAATCGAGATAACGCACCTCATCGGAAATATTCTGGATCTGCAAACTATCCAAAACTAAACCCAATTTTTCTAGATCCTGTTCCGCTTCTTCCAAGAGACTTTTAGCAAAAGCAATCTGATCGGAGTTGGCTTGTTCTGGGGTTAAATTGGCCAAGACACCGCGCAAATTCCCCTCGAGGGTTTCTTTAGCCAATTGTTCAATTTCCTTGCGTTTCTTGCCCAATAAACGCTCGATCGCATTATGAATAATCGGTTCCTCTCCGGCAATTTTAATATTCGCCACCCCGGTGACGATCAACGGCACACCGCCCTTAGAATAGGCATTAACCACCCTGAGATCGATGATCATGTTGGTCAAGTCCATTCGATACACTTGTTCTAGCATAGGTAAACGAATACTGCTGCCCCCTTTTACCAAACGATAACCGATGGTTTTGCCCGTGGCCGTGGGACGACGACTGCCGGCAAAAATTAAGACTTCGCTCGGTTGACAGATGTGGTAATAGTTACGGATGACCAACAAACCCGCACCTGTCCCTAAACCGAAAACTCCCAGTAAAACAGCGATAATTTCCATAGATTTTATTACGGTCGATGCTCGAATCAAATTAACTAAATTGTATCCATCAATTTCCAAACTTGACAGACGTTGAAGTCCGGTAGGGTTTGCGGCAAAAAGTTTTTCGTGGGGGTAGGGTGTGGGGTGTGGGGTTTTACCGATTTTCAGGCGGTCAATTACCTAATTTTCAGGGAAAAAGTCCCGGAATTTTCCCCCCAATCACTCCAATGGTCGGCACTTTTTGAGGGAAAAAAAGTCTAAAAACCTTATCCAACAAGGTTGTTAGATTTATTCAGCCAACCCTAGGGACATCGAAAATTAAAATAAGTAATGATAGAGTAAAATCCCCTAGTTTTATCCTGACTTCAATCAAATTGGAGCTAAAATCTACACATAACTTTATTCGTAGAGCAAATTATTCAATGTATGAATAATCTCAAAAAATCTCTCGGCATTTGTTGACCGTCGCTTCTTCTGCTATGGGTGTCCCCGAACCCACGGGTGTTCTTAGTTATATCCCACTGGGCGGTTTAATGCTAGGGGATGCTGTCCGCAAAGCGAGAAAATAATGTCCCAGAGAGAGGAGGCGCGGGTTTCCTCTCTCTTTTTTGGGGGGTTTTCGAGCCCACATTCCGCACCCTAAGTGTCACAACGTCTCAAAAGAGGAAGGAGCGTGAGTCAAAATACTTATCTAGAGGAGTGAGTTGGCGGCAAGCTGCCAGCAACTAAGCCGAAAATTT
>SFCA01000090.1:0-21518 GCA_007095475.1 Microcystis aeruginosa Ma_QC_C_20070703_M131
CATGTCTATTTTGACGACGAAAATGGTCAAAGAATCGAGAAAAAGAAAGAATTACCCAGTTTTAAGGCATTGGGTAAGAATGGACTGTGTCGCTTACTGTTTTATGAGACTAGGCTTCTCTATCAACTTTTGACAGACAATTTGGTAAAGTGATACTTGGCTAAATTAACTTTTTCTTAAGAGAATCTGAATGCACATTGCCTGGTTAGGAAAAAAATCTCCTTTTTGCGGTAACGTTACCTATGGGCGAGAAGTGACTAATTCCCTGCTCGATCGAGATTATCAAGTCAGTTTTCTGCATTTTTCTTCCGAAAAACCCACCGTAAGCGATTGGCCCGACTTTTACGACGAAATCACCCTGCCACGTCTCTATAGTTCCCAAGTCTATACTATTCCCACCCTGAAATCGAGTCGGGTTCTACAGGATAAACTCAGGGAACTGAAACCCGATCTAGTTCATGCGTCCTTACCCCTGTCTCCCCTCGATTTTCTACTACCGGAAATTTGTGAGTCTTTAGATTTGCCTCTGGTGGCGACTTTTCACCCGGCTTTTGATAGTAAAATTCGCAATCTCATCTCCAGTACCCAATTATTAACCTACCAACTACACGCCCCTTTTTTAGCTAATTACGATAAAGTAATTATTTTTTCCACCTCTCAACGGGATTTTTTAGTTAAATTGGGAGTTCCCGAAGAAAAATTAGCAATTATTCCCAATGGGGTTGATGTTAATAAGTATTCTCCAGGACCATCGAATATTAAAGCTCAATACAATGCCGATTGTTTATTTGTTTATCTCGGTCGGATCATGCCGGAGAAAAATGTAGAATCTTTATTGAAAGCCTGGAAAAAAACCAATTTAGGGGATAGATGCAAACTGCTCATTGTTGGCGATGGTCCGTTAACTCCTTCCCTCAAACCTTTTTATGGAGAAGAAGATGGTATTATCTGGTTAGGTTTTATCGGCGATGAAAATAAACGAATTGAAATTTTGCGCGGGGTTGACTGCTTTATTTTACCCTCATTAGTGGAAGGTTTATCGATTTCCCTCTTAGAAGCGATGGCCTGCGGTGTTGCTTGTATGGCTACGGATGTGGGGGCCGATGGGGAAGTGTTAAAAGGTGCGGGAATAGTTCTAGATACTAAAGGACTAATTACCCAATTAAAAACTTTCTTGCCCGTATTACGAGAGCATCCTGAATTAACAACAATTTTAGGACAAAAAGCCCGTCAAAGAGTTTTAGACTCTTACACTCTCAGTAAAAATATCGATCGCTTACAGTTAGTTTATCAAGAAGTGTTAGCCAAAAAACAATCTTCTCTTAGCTACTTTCACTAAGGAATTTATATGACGATTGCCCGGACAATTTGCTTGGGATTTATTGCGGTAATTTTAGCGGGAACTTCCCTGTTGATGTTGCCTGTTTCTACCACTAGCGGCACTTGGAATGACCCAATTGTTGCCCTCTTTACCTCCACTTCTGCTGTCTGTGTCACGGGTTTAGCAGTAGTAGATACGGGTACTTATTTTTCTTTTTGGGGTCAATTATTTATTGCTTTATTAGTGCAAGTGGGGGGTTTGGGATATATGACCACTACCACTTTTTTAATGTTATTAGTTGGGCGAAAATTTGACCTGAGACAGAAGTTAGCGATTCAAGAATCCTTCGATCGACCTTTCCTACAAGGTAGTCAAAGTTTAATGAAATCAGTGATTGCTACTACTTTAGTTTTTGAGTTAACAGCAACTTTGGTTATGTTAACTGTCTTCGCCCAAAAGTATGATTTTAGATATGCGGTGTGGTTGTCTCTATTCCATAGTATTAGTGCTTGGAATAATGCGGGTTTTGGCTTGTTTAAAGATAACTTGATGTCCTATCATTCTTCAATTATTATTAACCTATCTATCACAGGGTTGATCATTTTTGGAGGTATTGGTTATCAAGTAATTATCGAGTTTTATACTTGGTCTATTCACCGCTTTCGATATAAAAGAAAAGGCTTTGTTTTTTCTCTTAACTATAAAGTTGCTATCAGTACAACTATATTTTTATTAGTGATGGGAACATTGGCTTTTTTATTTACTGAACAGGGAAATGGTGACACTTTGGCTAATCTATCAATTAAAGATAAATTGCTGGCTGCTTGGTTCCAATCGGTAACATCGAGAACAGCAGGATTCAATACCATTGATATCGGGAAAATTTCTGTAGAAGGTTTATCAATTACCATGGCTCTCATGTTTATAGGAGCCAGTCCTAGCGGTACAGGCGGCGGTATTAAAACCACAACTTTTAGGATTTTATATAACTGTACCCGCTCGGTTTTAAGAGGTCGTGAAGAAGTGACTCTTTATCAAAGACGCATTCCCACGCCGTTAATTTTAAAGTCAATGGCGGTGGTTTTTGGTTCGGTTATAGCGATTATTATCTCCACCCTAGCCATCTCATTTGTGGAGACAGATTTTCAAATGATTCAGCTGTTTTTTGAGGTAGTTTCTGCCTTTGGAACTGTCGGCCTATCTATGGGTATAACTGCCGCTTTATCACCGATTTCTAAGTTAATTATTGTTTTTATGATGTATTTGGGACGGGTAGGAGTTATACTTTTAATAGCGGCTATTATCGGCGATCCGAAACCAACAGTTATTAATTACCCCGAAGAAAACCTTTTAGTGGGATAATTAATATCAGTTATCAGTTATCAGTTATCAGTTATCAGTTTCTCCTGTCTCCTCACTCATTGACACTAGCATTTTAAATGCGTAACAGTTTAACTTAAAATTATGCAATCAATTAAATTTTTTAGTAGTATGCGTCCCCAAAATCGTCAATTTGCCGTCATCGGATTAGGCAGATTTGGGCGCGCCGTCTGTGAAACCTTACGCAAACAAGGTTATCAAGTGGTAGCGACAGATATTGACGAAGGATTAGTAGCACAAGCGTTATCCGATCGAATAGTAGATAATGCGATCGAGCTTGATTCTACCAAACCTAACGCTCTGCGAGAAGCGGGAATTTTTGAAACCGATACGGTGATTGTCGCTATTGGTAAATACGTGGAAGAAAGTATCATTACTACTCTCAATTGTAAGGAAGCAGGGGTTAATTTTGTCGCCGCTAAAGCCTCCACAGAAATCCATGGAAAATTACTCAAAAAAGTTGGCGCAGATTTAGTAGTTTTTCCCGAATACGATGCTGGTTGTGAGTTAGCGCACCGTTTAACTAGACCATCAATTTTAGAACGATTTGATCTCGATCCCGAACATAGTATTGTCGAGTTAAAAGTCCCGGAAGCTTTTCACGGTAAAACCCTAGCAGAGTTAGAAATTCGTAATCGTTATGGCTTAAATATTGTCGCTGTCGGTAATGCGGAAAAATTCAAGATTAATCCCAATCCCCAAGAAAGATTACACAAGGATCTAGCCATGGTGGTAATTGGTTCTAACCGAGATATTCAGCGTTTACCGATGTAGAATTTAGTAAAATATTTGATCTACTTAGTTTCTAATCCTCTTTTTAGGTAGGAGAATTGTCAGAGCCTTTCTCTTGCCTATTGCCTATTGCCTCTTGCCTTCAGAAACTGATAACTGATAACTGATTAATTTCCTCGCCAAAAGACAATCGAATTATTGAGAGGTTGGATGGTGGTGCCGGGATAATAGAAAGCGAGAATTTGTTCGGGAGACCAACCCAAACGGGCTAAATTATAGGAACCAAATTGACTTAATCCTACCCCGTGGCCAAAACCGCCACCAATAAAGTTATAACCCTGGATCTGTCGATTGGTATCGTAGATAGGATCGATGTAGAATAGGGTACTGCGAGGCGGTCCCAAAGCACTACGCACCTCATTTTTATGCAGTTCCAAAATCCCCTTATCGGTTTGAACGGTCATAGTCAGAATCCGACCGGAAGGAGAGCGCTTAGTCACTTCCATCCATTGGATTTTCTGGAAGTCGGCAAGGGGATGTTTTCTGCGTTTTAGATAGGTTTCTAGGTCTTGACTCAAATCAGCTAAAGAAGCTTGTTTTTGCCAGCGAAAAACCCGTCGCCCCGTCTCATTAAAACCATCTTTAAGATTAATAAACTGGCGAAAAGTTGTCTCATTAGCGAGAGATTGTTTCGACAGATCCCAAACTCGATTAGGGGAGTCCACCACTGCCCGGAGATAAGGTCTTTCTTCCCCATCCCAAACATCACTAAAGAGGGCAGTTATTCCGCCGGTGGTGGAGGAATAAAGGGCATCCACTAACTCATTTTGGTAGGTTAAAACTAGGCCTCGTGTGGATGCGATCGCTTGATCAGCCCGGGGATTAGTTCCCGTCAATCCATAATAAACCTGACAATGGGTATCGGCACAGAGTTCGTAATTATCGGCTTGAAAACGGCGGAGATTGCGGAGGGCGTAGGTACGGGCGATAATAGTTTGCGCCTGGGTGGCACTTTCTGGGGCATCATGACCGATTTCGTGGGGGACAACCCCACGCAGGTAGGTTTCGAGGGGAACGTTATTAACTAGGGTAAAAGTGCCGTAGGCGTTGGGCTGTAGGCGCATGGTTCCCCCGTACAAACGTACCTGATCGGGGCTATGGGTGACTTGAATCAGGTTTTTTTGGCTCTCGATTTCTAATTCTTTGGGAAAATAGCGCACCCCGTTGATCTGGAAAGAAACTTGCGGCTTTTCTTTGAGTAAAACACTATTAATATAGGGTTGATTGTGGCCTTTGGTTTGCAAACTGGTCAGCAACCAACGTCGCACTAGGGGATTTTCATAAACTTCTCGCTTTGCCCAGACCTGCCAGCGTCCGGGTTGGGTAATTTCCACTTTAATGCCCATTTTTGCCCAATTTTTGGCACTATTTTCGGCGGTTTCAAAGGTGGCGTGGTCGCTTAAAATGACTTTTTCTTGGAGGATGGGAGAAGCGAGGGGACGGGGAATAACTTCTAATTGTAGGCGATTGGTTTGCAGGGTTTGGGATTGGCCATCTTCTCCCACCACCCGCAGGGTGAGATGATCACCACTGGTACTGCCCAGGGTTAATTTTTCCTTGGCTTCATCGCCAAAACGTTGGACAATGCCCACTCTCAGAAGCACATCCTTGGCTATAGCGGCAGGAATTAGGGTTAAACTGAGCAAGATCGCTGCAGTTATGGAACCGATGCTAATTATTGGTTTTTTTTCCTTGATTTTTAGCATAAAGTCAAGTATCTGTTAATAAGTTTTCATAAAAGTTGAGGATAATCAGAGATTATAGCAGCAAGCCGTTAGGGGAATGGGGGAATAGGGTAATGAGGGAATTTCAACTAAAACCCCAACACCCCAACACCCAACCACCAACAAAGCATCTAACTTCCCCCATCGCTGATAATGCGTAAACGTACCATTTTCTGGCCACCTTCATCCAGTTCTACTTCGATCACTTCACTGGTTAAACTTTCCAAACAGGTTAACATCGATCGCAGATGGGGATTACTTGCTCCCGTATCCACATAGAGGCGATCGGACAAACTACCTAAACGTTTCCAAGTAGTATAAAGTTTAGCCACAGCCTGCTCTAATTGTGTGGCTTGTTTAACCAGATCCGCCGCCGTATTTAGACAATCGACGCGCAAAGCTTCTTCTAGAGCCATTTCAATATCTAAATTACCCCGTCGGAGAGTTTGTACTTGGGCCGCCGCGTCGAGATATTTGGCTAAACTGCGTGCTTCCGAGGTAATTAATTTTACCGTGTCCACATCGGGATTAGCGGCGATTTCTTGGCGAAGAGTGTCGATATGAGTATCGGGTAACTTTTCTAATTCTTTCACTAGGGGAGCGAGATGACGCGCCGGTAAACTGCCATCGCTGGCCTTTTCCTTCACTTCATCGGGTAGTAAATCTGAACTCATAGCCGTCCATTCATCGGCCAATTGCTTCACCTCCCGACGGGTAATTCTCTCCCCTTGTCGGGCCGCATCACTGACTAATTTTTGAATTTCGGGGGCAGATTTGGCCGTTTCTACGAAGGCGCGTTTACTAAAATTATTGATACTATCGGGATCTAATTGTCCTTCTGCTAGGAGAGTATCGGCACTATTAGCCAATTGAATCAGAGCATAAGCTTGACTTTTAGTGATTTCTCGCTGTTTTAACCAGTTTAAAAAGCCTGTACCCCGACTATCACCGCCTTGCTTCTCCCGGTCGCGAATAGCTCGTAAAATTCGCCCCCGCCAGATTTCCGTTTGCAAATCAAAGCGATCGCAAACTTTCCAAAAAGAATCCAGTTGCTGCTGAAAGTCATGATCTTGGATGGTTTCATCTTCGGGATCCGGCAGTTGAAAGTTAAACTCTAGAGGCGTTTCAAAGGCATCAATGATCGCGGAGGTGTCGGAGGAGAACGTCGCAGCATCAACCATATATGATAGACTCGGCAGTTAATCGGGCATTTTATCTTAACTCGCTCTGGCAACCCCCGACAAGCCGATTAATGATCAGCCACATATAGGAGATTAGGAGGGTGGGAAGTGGGAATTAGGGGTTGGGGGGACTCGGATCGGTGACAGGTGCGGCAGGTGTCGTCCCGGTCGTGGGACTGGTGACGGGTGGGGGAGAAATCGATGGATTGGAAGCGGGATGACGACTCAAGAATTGCCAAGCGATCGCAGCCAGCAAACCGAGGACAACGACTGCGATCGCCACCCTCGGGGGTGAAATGCTAGTGAGCGCAGGGGGAGAGGTAGGACTAGAAACAGAAGAAGATGCCGGGGAGGAAGTAGGTGTTGACGTCACCACTTCTTCTTCTTCCTCTTCGGAGTAGGTTTCCTCGCTGTGATCAAAATCTTGGTCATTAAGATCGGCAATAATCCGTTCTTTGGCCTGAGCATAAACTAAAGGCGTGACAGGTTCAGCCGCAGGAACTGCCCGACAATAAACTAGGGCGATGGTGGAGTTATCGTGACCGTTTTTCTGGTTAGCTAGTTGTAATAAACTTTCCCCCACGGCGGTTACATTTTTCTCTCCTCGCAAAAGAGGCACAATTTCACTGTCCCAGTATTGTTCTACCCGATCGTAATCACTTAAACCATCGGAACAGAGGAGAAAAACACAATCTTGATCAATAATCAACCTCTGAACAGTGGGGTGGAGATTAGTGGCGCTACTCATGCCCAAAGCTTGCACCAAGGCCCCGGCGTTGGGATACTGTATGGCATCACGATAGAGGAGATAGCCTAATTTCACTTCCCTGGAAGCGAGATCATCATCCACCGTCACTTGATGACAACTGTGGGCAGTAATCCAATAGATACGGGAATCCCCCACATGGGCCGCATACATTTCCTGGGCGTGGGCAAAAACCATAACTAGAGTCGTACCCATGCGCTGACGATCTTGTCTTGACTCCTGATCATTGCGTTGACTGATCAGGTCATTGGTGACACGAATCGCCTGTTGGAGGGCAAGACTGTAACTATCGGGATAGACTTCAATATCACTGCTGGGACTGCGATTAATTTCCCTAGAGAGGGTTTTGATCGCCAATTGAGCAGCGATTTCGCCCCCTTCCTGACCGCCGATGCCATCACAGACAATCGCCAGGGGATTTTGACCATGAGCGAGGGTTATGGCCTGATCAGCTGGGGGATAACAGGCATCCTCGTTGTGTTCCCGCAGCGGACCGGTATCGGTGCAGGTAAAAATCTCATAGGTGCGTTCTTGACCTGCACCGTAGTGCTGTAGTGCATAATCGAGGATCGTGATCAGGGACTCTGGGCGATCGAGATCACCGGATTCTAGCTCTTGGGTCAGGGATGCGAGAAAATCTTGAATATTAGCGGCTGCCGTCGGGAGCAGACTGGCCCAGAAAGCTCCTAAATCTTTTAAATTGGGGGCGGTGGCCTCGTCTTTGCTTAATTCTAGCAATTGCAGCAGCTGATTATTCACTCTCGTCAAAAAAGGGTTGAGCAGACTAGAAACCACGGCTTTTTTCTGGAGGGGATGCCAGAGTTTAGCCATTTGCCATAACCAGTGAATTTGCCTTAAATCGGAAGCTTGCGACCAAACCTCGGCTAAAGTGGGCAATAGTTCCGGATAAATTAATTCTCCCGTTTCATCGAGGGGAATAGTACCGTATTCCAACAGCCAGATGTCCATATTTAAGCGTTCATCGGGACTGGGAATATAGCCATAGACTTGGGGAATGTGGAGATGGAAGGGTAACAATTTTAGGTAAAAGGAGAGCCAGCTAGGAGGTTCGTCCGGCGCTTGGGGTGCCTGAGCGGGTTTAGTATCAAGAACAATTTGTGGTTGTTTGACTAAATAACGATTATCAATTAGCTCACCAACACGATAATAGGTTCTCACCCAATCACCCATCATCCATAAATAGCGCTTGACTAAAGGAGTACCGCATTTTTCACAGAATCTATTAGTGAGAGCGTTCGGGGATAGACAGGTTAAGTTTTGACATTGGAGGGTTGTCAGGGAGTCCATGAAAACTGCTTACTCCTAAAGCGCGGTTAGATTAGTATAGGTTATTAAAATAGCGTGTTTTTACCACGATGACTGCCACTGTATTCCAGTGTTTCCCAAATTTTAACCTTTGTCGCTCGATCGAGAATAATTAGGGTTTGCTGAAAAAGTTTTTCCTAACTCCTGTCTCCTGACGACCGACTCCTGACTCCTAACAGTTTCTAAATATTTTTCCACATCAGCAAAGAGCGAGTTTGAAAGCCGAGATTTTGGTAGAGATTGAGAGCATTGTCGTTATTGATGAAGACTTGTAAACCGATGCGGGTTTGTCCGCGACTTTTTGCCCAATCCCTAGCTCGATCGATTAGTGCGGTGGCGATACCTTGGCGACGATGCTGGGGATCGACATAAATTAGAAAAATATGACCATAGCGATCGCCTGTCACCTGATCGACGGCGCTCCCCATCCAGAGACAAGCGATCGCCGTTTGTTGTCCTTCGACGATCCAGAGCGGAGTATCGAGGCCAAAAAACTGTCTGACTGTATCAGCTAGATGGGAGAGGTTTTTTTGTTCGGGAAAAAATTCTTGATAGCTGCGGGTGAGAAAATTAATTAGTAGATAGCGATCGCCCATTTTGCCCAGTCGCAGCCGATAATCTTCGGGAAGGTTAGCCATGCCAAGGATAAAAGAAAATTATGCCCAGGGATGGATCGAGCGGAGCGGGTGCGGCCAAATCTGCCGGTAAAAAAATCCGGATGCCGGTGGCAACCAGAGCAACTAAAAACACGAAGATAGTCAGGAGCGGGGCGATATATTGCCGGAAAAAAGCCATAATTATTTGATCTCTACACTGCTGTTCCTTCTATTTTAAGGATTGCCAGTGGAGATATCAGCAATTTTTTTAAAAAAATTCACCCAAAAAAAAGTGATCGGCATACCGATCACCAGAAACCGACAACTAGACTATGACTAAACACCGATTAAATCTAACGAAGGTGCAAATAGGCCGCCTCTGCTTCCAATTGACGCACTAGAGCCTCATTTCCCTGCGCTCTAGCTACTTCCAGTCGGTGTTGTAAATTTCTGCGGAGTGTTTCTCTATGGGCCACGGTGGCCTGTGTTAGGACTTGCTGACGATTTTTGTTCATGGTGGACAGACTTTTGAGCGACTTAACTTACCTTATATCTAAATCATAACATTCTCCTTGGGAAACTGTATCTTTAGCTACTGAATTTAGCGTTAAGATTTATTAAAGCTGTTGGCAACCCTAGGGACAAGTCAATGAAGGAACAGGCACTAATAACCCTTACTAGCGATTTTGGACTACAGGACGGTTATGTGGGCATTATCAAGGGAGTAATCGCGGGAATTGCCCCCCATGCTCGCACGATCGATCTGAATCATCAAATTTCGCCCCAAGACCTTTACGCTGGTCGTTTTGTCCTCCTGAATGCCTATCAATACTTTCCCCAAGGCACTATTCATCTGGCAGTTATAGATCCGGGGGTAGGAAGCAAAAGACGCGGGGTAGGGATTCGTTTTGCCGGTGGTTATTTAGTCGGGCCAGATAATGGTTTATTTAGTGGTATTTTAAGCCAATCTCCCGCTATATCTGCCGTTAATCTCAATAATTCTTCCTATTGGCGCACCCCTAACCCTAGCACGACTTTTCACGGTCGGGATATTTTTGCTGCTGTGGCCGCTTATTTGGCCCGGGGAGTACCCCTAGAAATGTTAGGTGAGATTATTGATCCCGATAGCTTGCAACAATTAGCGATCGCTGTTCCGCAGATCGAGGAAGATAAAATCAGGGGTCAAATTCAATATATTGACATTTTCGGCAATTTGATCAGCAATATTCCCGATTATCTCCTAGAGGGAAAAAATTGGTCAGTGCGGTTGGGGACAAAAATTATCCCCGCAAAAAACACCTACAGTGATGTTCCTTCGGGGGAAATAGTCGCTTTTATCGGTAGTCACGGGGGGTTAGAAATGGCCGTCAATAGTGGGAGCGCCCAAAAGCAATTACACCTAAATATTGGCGATGCGATCGAGGTTAGAATAGATAGGAGCCAGTGATCAAAACTGATAACTGATAACTGATAACTGATAACTGATATAGCCTTTTAATCAATTCTCATACTGATATCTAACCAAGTAGAACGGGTAATTGGGGCGCTAGTGGAAATATAATCTACTCCTGTTTCGGCAACGTTGCGAATGCGATCGAGGGTAATATTTCCCGATGCTTCTATTTTGGTTTTACTATTAAAATTGCGGATCATCTCCACAGCAGTTTGCATCATCTCTAAATCCATATTATCTAACATAATGATCTCTACTTGCTGCTGCAGGGCCTGATTCACTTCTTCTAATTGGCTGGTTTCTACTTCAATTGTGAGAGGATAGGGCATATTTTGCCGTACACGACGCACTGCTTCCTCAATGCTGCCCGCTGCTTGAATATGATTGTCTTTAATCATAATTGCATCATCTAACCCCAAACGATGGTTAATCGCACCACCGATACCAGAGGCATATTTTTCTAAAATTCGCAATCCGGGGGTAGTTTTGCGAGTATCCACCAATCTTGTCGGTAAATCGGCAATTTTCTCCACATACTGACGAGTAGCACTAGCAATCCCACTCAAGCGCATGGCAAGATTTAAAGCGACTCTTTCCCCGATTAACAGCGCATCCAGGGAACCTTCTATCTCGGCAATAACTTTAGACTTAGCACAAAATTCCCCCTCGGCAACGGTGGGGGTAAAGTGAATAGTGGGGTTAAGCAGTTGAAAAACCCGTTCAGCTACGGGTAAACCGGCAATAACTCCCGCTTCCTTGGCAATCCAACTAGCTTGACCAATTTTAGCATGACCGAAGAAAATTGCTTGGGTGGTGCGATCGCCTCTACCGAGATCTTCTCGTAACCAGTTTTCTAACAAGGGATCAAGAACTAATAGGGGCGGTAACATAGAATTTATCGAAACAATCGGGACGTATTTATTTTAAGTCTAGGAATGTTTGACCTTTTTGTAAACTTTCTTTAATCGAAACTTATCCCTTCATAGATTAACTCGATCGCACAGTGAAAATCGAGACTAGATAGAATAATTTCTTCCCCTTGACTATAAGCGCGGTAAAACCAAATTTTATCTTCACCGCGACGATAAACCTCAACACTGATCGATTCGGGATCGACTAAAACGTATTCTTGTAAACTAGCAATCTGACGATAATATTGTAACTTTTTAGTGCGATCATAGTTTCCTGTGCTGGGGGAAAGCACTTCAATAATCACTTGTGGATGTTGAATAAAATTACGAGATTCTCTATCCCTAGAATCGCAACTAATCACCAAATCGGGATAAAAATAACGACTATTATTAGCTTGTACTTTCGCATCAGATACATTGACTCGACAGCCTCGCGGACGGAGATGAAGTCTTAAAGCAGTGTAAAAATTCAAGGTAATATCATTATGAGGCAGACTACCCCCAGTCATGGCGATAATTTCCCCATCAATGTATTCATGGCGACATTCCTGTGTAGCTTCCCATTCTAGATACTCTTCCGGGGTCATTCTTTCTGGGTATTGAGGTTGAGCGATCATTTTTCTTTTTCTTGTCAACTAACTAAATTAATATCCTATTTCCCTTTTATGTTATACCATTTTCTCAGCCGAAGATTAAAGAATAGTCATAATTAAGCGGTAACTGAAGACTGTAATGATAAGATAGATACAGAAAGAATTATTATCGCAGGTCGCTAAGATGACGAAAACAGTTGCCGATATCATGACTCCCAATCCCATCACCGTCACCGCTAACACTTCTCTGTCTGAAGCAGTGAAGATTTTGGCCGAAAAGCGTTTTAGTGGTTTACCCGTGGTGGATGACAATATGCGACTGATTGGGGTTATCTCCGAAACTGACCTTATGTGGCAGGAAACGGGAGTAGAAGCTCCTCCTTACATTATGCTCCTCGATAGCGTCATCTATCTACAAAATCCTAGCCGTCACGAGAAATTACTCCATAAAGCTCTCGGTCAAACCGTGGGGGAAGTAATGACCGATAAACCCATTAGTATCACGGCTGACCGCCCTTTGAAAGAAGCGGCCTCGTTAATGTACGATCGTCATGTGCGTCGTTTACCGGTGATTGAGGAAGAAACCCACAAAGTAATTGGTATTGTCACCCGCGGCGATATCATTCGCGATATGGCAAAATCCGAAGCATGAAGCGCCGTCAATTTCTCACTAATTCCGCCCTAACTGCTGTTAGTTTTTCCCTAATTCCTAAAAAAGCTGTTAGCAATATTTTTCCTCTAATTAAACCGCCACCTCTACAACCGGGGGACGGAGTGGGTATTATTAGTCCGGCGGGGGCAACTTTTAAAGAAGATGATTTGAACATAGTTATCGAAGCAGTTAAAGCCCTAAAATTAGTCCCAAAAGTTGGTAAATACGCTTTAGATCGTTATGGTTATCTAGCCGGTAAAGATAGCGAGCGAGCCTCGGATATAAATCAATTTTTTGCTGATGATACTATTGCCCTAATTTTACCAATTCGCGGCGGTTGGGGCAGCGCTCGTTTATTACCTTATCTCGACTACGATTTAATTCGCCGTCACCCGAAAATCATCTGTGGTTTTAGTGATATAACCTCTTTATTATTGGCTATTTATGCCAAAACTGGTTTAGTTACTTTCCATGCTCCCAATGGCTTTTCTAGTTGGCGCACCGCTCAAACTGAAAGCTTTCGACGGGTTTTATTTTCTGGCGAAAAGTTGACTTTTAGAAATATTCCCGATCCCGATGATGCTAATCGTTTAATGCAGGTAAAAAATCGCATTCAAACTATTACTAAAGGTCAAGCCAAAGGTAAATTAATCGGCGGTAATTTAACCACTTTAGCCTCAATAGTTGGCTCTCCCTATCTGCCAAATTTTACCGGTGCTATCCTATTTTTAGAAGATATTGGTGAAGATGTTTATGAGATTGATCGCCTGTTAAATCAATTAAAATTAGCGGGAATTTTCGAGAATTTAGCTGGTTTTATCTTCGGTCAATGTAGCAATTGTAGTGCTGATAGTGACTATGGTTCCTTGACTTTAGAAGAAGTGATACGAGAATATATTCAACCCTTAAAAATTCCCGCTTGTTTAGGTTTGATGATCGGACATTTGGAGATTATCGAGACTATTGCTATTGGTATTGAGGTAGAATTTGATGCTAATCGGGGAACAATTACTATGCTAGAAGCGGCGGTTAGTAGGCCGTAAAATAGGTGACTGTTGCTATTCGCTTTTTTAACTGATAAAGGAATATTTAGACTGGCGAAGTCGGCTCCATCTGATTATTAGACTAAATCCGTTGAGTATAGGCTAGTTATGAGGAGAGGCACTCATGCAAGAGACAAAAGCTTCAGAAGCTGATTACTGATTACAAGGGCCGAATCTAAAACCTAATTTATTAAGCTAAAAGCTTTGATCTAGTTAGTTTCTAACCTTATTTTTAGGTAAGAGAATTGCCAGATTCTTTCTTTTGCCTTTTGCCTGTTGCCTCTTGCCTTCAGAAGCTGATAACTGATTACTGATAACTGATTACTGATAACTGATTACTGAAAAAGCTAATTACTGTCGCGGTTGTACGGGGAAACCTTGACGCTGAAGCATTTCCGCCGCGTCTTGGCCGGGTTGATAGTTGATGCCGAGGGTAGAGGTGGCCGTATCTTCAATGATTTTGGGAGTGAGGAGAATAATCACCTCACTGCGATTATTCTTATTGTTTCGACTGCGGAATAAAGCCCCTAAAATGGGAATATCGCCTAAAATCGGCACTTTTGTCTCAGAACTTTGTTGTGTTTCTTGGATAATCCCGGAAAGAATTAAACTCTGTCCATCCCGGAGACGAACTAAACCAGAAGTCAATTCCCGACGAATCAGAGGGGTAAGGGTGTTGACTGTGAGACCACCGCTATCAAATTCAATTGGAGACCCCGGAGAGGCAATGGTAGGGCTAACGGACAGGGAAATAAAACCGTTATCATCCACCTGATCGACGTTTACCGCTAAAGTTAATCCAGCATCAGCCAGTACAGGGGTAGTGGTGCGTACACCACTGAGAGGATCCACCTGTGTGTTAACACTTTCTAGCACTTTTGAGGTCAGCTTAACGGTGGCCTGTTGACCTTCCTGCACCACCAGGGAGGGATCGGTAAGAATCTTGGCATTTCCTGTCTGAATCGACGCTTGCAGGGTCATCAGGAATTTTTGGGGATATTGGAATAGGGTCGGGGGTTCGTAGGTGAAAACAGGTGGTTGACCGTCTTGACCAGGAGTGAATTCACTCAATCCGGGCTGAAAAGGATTGGTAATCCGACCAAAACTAGGGCGCGCGTAGGGTGTTAGACCCCCTGAAAAGTCATTCGGTCCCTGGTTAACACGGCCAAAGGGAGCGCCATTCTGAATGTCAATAAAAGGTTGAATTTCTGCGTTTCCACTCCCCGATATGATATCAAAAATCGGCACAACAGGCTGTGCAAAAGCCCCCGGTTTGGATACAGTCCCACTACTGGGTGGGTTCATATTACCAAAGTTCAGCACCGCCGCCCCGTTATCCTGAACGAAGAAACCATCGTTAAACCCAAAGGAAAAACTACTGTTAAAACTGTCCGTATTGAGCAGGTTGACATCAATAACTTTGACGTTAACCACTACCTGACGGCGACGGGCATCTAGTTGGGTTAATAAAGAGGTGGCGATCTGTACTTGTCGGGGTTCGCCGATTAAATTGATAGAATTAAGGCGCTCGTCGGCGGCAACTCTTAAACCAGTTAAAAGTAAGGCAGCTTTTGAGCCTTGCGTTTCTTGGGGTGCCAGTGGCTCTAGGGTGGGAGGAACATCCCGGCGCCCGATGACTCGTCCGGTGAGGGGATCGACGATATCCTCAGTTTGGGTAACTAAACGCTGGTATTCTGCCCCTTGGGTAGCGAGGAAAGTGGCGGCGGCGACAGCTTTAACTTGGTTGAGACGCAGGGTGCGGCTAATCAGATTACGAGCGCCTTGGGGTAATTGCGCCCCGACAAAGATAGTTGTACCCTGACGGTTGGCCTGTAGTCCAGAAATTAACAACACGGCGTTAAAAATGCTTTCCACCGATTCGTTAGTAAATTCCAAGGAAACTGTCTGAGAAGTGGCGTTGGCTTCCCCCTGGGCGCTGGTGAAAACGACGTTATAACCGGCATAGTTAGCAAGGGTCATTAACACTTCTCTAGCGGAAGCTTCCCGGAGTAAAACACGAGGTACGGTGATATTGCGCTCAAATTTGATCTTTTCGGCACTAGCATCGATGTTAGAGATGGCAATGTCTCCCACTGGCGGAGCAACGGCTCGCGGTAGGGTGGGAGCGCCGGGGGCTTGGGGTGCGCCTTGAATGATAATTTCGGGGTTGGGGACAAGGGGCGCACTTTGGGCGAGTAGTTTTTCACTGGCCAAAAGGCGATCGCTGATCGCCTTTTGTACGGCATCGGGGGTGGGAACGAAATTCTTAGGTCTTTTTTGTAAATTTTCTTGACTAAACTCTTGCGAAAATTCAATTTTTGATGTAGTCGATTTTAACTCTGAACCATCGAAGGACTCGGGGGTTTCGGCCAAAGCGCTCAGGGGAGCCATCAATAAAAACGAGGCAATTTGGGGGACAAACAGAGCATAGCGAGACTGATTCACTTTAATTTCACTCCTCAACAATTAGGGGATTCAACGGATAAAAAACGGAATACTCACACCAGAATGAAGACTATTTAATCACTGAAAGTTCTCCTATTGGGGCGGACTAGCGGGGGGTTGACCTTCGGCGGGGGGTGGCGGTGCTAATTTCGCTAATTCTTCAGCATTGAGGGGAATAATCACATCGAGAAGAAAGGTGGTAGTAACGGGTTTATCAGATTGGGGAACGATAGTCGCTTGATTTTTGCCGATACTAACCACTTTGACCACCGAACCGCCTTCGGGCATTTGAGTATTGAGACTATTCAGCAAAATAAGCGGCTGTAATCTTTCTAAATCCCGAATAACCTTTTGGCTGTTAACATAGTTCCCTTCGATCTTGACGTTAAAAGTTTGACGTTTGAGCTTGTTATTAACTGCGCTACCGAGGGAACTATCGGAGACCACCACCGGTTCTGGTCCTTGGGGTTGGAAACTAATCAGCTTAACATTGCCAGACTTAAAGATTTTACTAATATCTAAAAGAATCGTGCTTAAGTCCTTTTCTTGAGCAAAAAGCGCGAGAATTTGCTGTTTAATAGCTTCTTTTTCTTGTAACTGACTCTCGATTTTTTGGAATTCCCTGGCACCGAGACCGCTTGTTTGTTGATTTAGCTGTTGTTGTTTGCTATCTTTATCGATTTGCAGTTGCTGCAAGGTGTTATAAGCGGGCATCACCCAGTTAAAAAGCAGATAGAGGGAGCCAATTAAACCCACTACACCGGCGGCGATGCCACTATTGCGGGGAGTAAAAGTTATCCCGAAAGCGGTGGGATATTGGTCAAGTTCCTCTAATTCCTGGTTCTCAAATTCTTCGGTAAAGGTCATGGTTGAATGGCTCCTTGGCGTTTGAGAGTCTTAATCCTAGTGACAACTCCGAGCGCTCCATTTCGGGCGAGATTGGGCAGTTGTTCCGTAGCGGGAGTATCACTTAATTGGGCGGTGATCACAAATTGAACCGCTTGGGGGAAAGTAACATTAATATTCTTGTACTGATTAGCTACCTGTACGGGTAAATCGGCCAGGGCAGCACTTTCGATCGCCGTTTTTTTGCCCTCTAAAAAGGGAGAAGCTTGCAGGGTTAAGAGATAATCATTGACTGCTTCGTAATTACTGGCAAAACCACTGATTTTTAACCGACTAGCTGGATTCGGTTGTCCTTGCCCTGGGGCGGCGGCAACCTCCACCTGTTCCACACTGGTTAGCTGGACACTAGGGGGAGTTTGCTGGCGAATTTCTTGAAGAATAGCTGACCAAGACCTAATCTGATTGAATACAGTTACAAGAGCTTGATTTTCTCCTTCTAACGCCGTTAATTGCCCTTTTAAATCCTCTATTTTTTTACTTTGGACTTGCAGTTGACCTAATTCCCCGTCCAGTTGCTGAATTTTGGACTGAGTTTCGCCGGTTTGCCAACCGACGATTAAACCGAGTAATCCCGTCAGTGCTAATAATCCAGCCCCCACTCCCACACCAATGAGTAGGGGAGTTTGTTGATCCAGGTTGATAGCGGTGGGAATCTTGGCTGCGGTGGTTCCTTTGGCCGTTTGCTCGAGATGGCGATCCTTAAGAAAATTAACGTCAAGACTATACATAATTTTTGTCTATACCTCCCGTAATCCTAAACCGAGAACTGTTCCTAATCCGGGTCTTTGGGCATTAGGAATCTCTTGAGTTGTATCTAAGTTCAGTGATGTGATCGGATCGATTGCCATGGTGGGGACGCTGAGACGTTGGGTAAAATACTCGTCCAGTTGTGCTATTCCGCCCCCGGGACCGGCTAAAAGTGACTGGACGATTTCCAGTTCATCACTTTGATTAAGATAGAAGTTAATTGATCGCCGCAATTCGTCGGTTAATTCCCCTAAAACCCGCATCAGTGACGTCATCCCCTGGTTAGTAGAGACTCCGGAAGTGCCGGTATTGGTGCTAAGACTATCAAAGGCAGTAACCGGGATTGTCATCCCCAAAAGAATATCAGGACTGCGGGAGGTGGGCAAATTCATCGCCCTGGAAAGGGCATTTTGTAGCTGGAAAGTGCCGATGGGGACAGTGCGGGAAAATTGGGGAACGCCGTCCACCACGATGGCAATTTCCGTGTTATCAAATTCTATATCAATAATAACGGCGGCTTCATTGGAACTAAACTGACGCAACTGCTCGCGAATCGTCCGAATTAGCGCAAAACTATTAATTTCTAGCACATCTAGCTGCAATCCTGCCCTTTGGAAGGTTGACCTATAGGCATCGGTAATCTCCCGACGAGTGGCTATCAGCAAAACCTGCACTTTTTCGATCCCGTCTTCATCCTGAAAGTAGCCCAGTTTTTGGTAGTCGAGATCCACTTCCTCGCGAGGATAGGGAAGGTATAAACTGGCCTCATGATTTAAGACCAGATCGCGCAATTCCTCCTCGTCCAATTCCGAGGGAACGGGGATAATCCGGACAATTGACTCGCGCATGGGGACACCGGTAGCGACTCGTTTGCTGTTAATTTTATTTTCCTTGAGGAATTCTTGGATTAATTCCGCTAAAGCGGGAGAATCGACGATTTTTCCCTCCTCAAAGATGCCTTCCGGGATATCCGACGAACAATATTTAACTAATTTATAATTTTGTCCCTGTTTGGCGATCTGAGCCACGTTAAGGCGCTCTGGGGTAATCTCTAAGCCAACACCTTGAGATTTTCTTGTCAACAGCTTCTTAAAAAAACTTACCATAGATTTTCCTGGGTAGCTCTAAGGGGATTGGTGATTAACAAAGCAAACAATTTTTTGACCTGATTTCATCTAGTCCCGATCAAGGCAGTAAATCAATCTATAAACGATCCTGACTGGGTAAATTACCCAGAAAAGGTAAAAATCGAGGGAGAGAGACGATATTTCGGCACTAAACACTAACCCGATTATCTGTGTTCAGATCGGGGTTAATCTTAACTGGATAGGAGGAGAGGAAGTGCTTAATGATAGTGATATTGTAATCAATTTTGGTGAAAGAACCAAGTCCAAGCTAAAAATTGGCCATTACCCCCCCCTCTGCTCAACTAGATCAAGTCAGCTTTCCCCAGTTAGAGTACCCAAATATCTAAAGAAAAATTAAATTTTTCTGAACACTATTTTTTCCTGACCCGAGGAAATCGGCGATCAAATGCTTCTGACGGGCGTGATTTTCCCCTATAATTAGGAGTTTGCACAGTGACAAAAGAAGTTAAGGAGCGAGTTCGATGGCACGAATGTACTATGATGAGGATGCCAATTTAGATTTATTAGCGGGAAAAACGATCGCTATTATTGGTTATGGTTCCCAGGGTCATGCCCACGCATTAAATCTCAAGGATAGTGGCGTTAATGTGATTGTTGGTCTATATCCAGGCAGTAAATCGGCCATCAAAGCCAAAGAAGCCGGTATTCCGGTTTATGATGTGGCCGAAGCCGCTAAAATTGCCGACTGGATCATGATCCTCTTACCGGATGAAGTGCAGAAAACGATTTATCTCAAGGAAATTGCCCCGAATTTAAGCCCAGGCAAGGTATTATCTTTTGCCCACGGCTTTAATATTCATTTTGGTCAAGTAGTCCCCCCAGCTAACGTCGATGTGGTCATGGTCGCGCCCAAAGGACCGGGCCATCTCGTCCGTCGCACCTACGAACAAGGCCAAGGGGTCCCCTGTTTATTCGCCGTCTATCAAGATGCTACGGGCCAAGCACGCGATCGGGCAATGGCCTACGCTAAAGGTATCGGTGGCACTCGGGCCGGGGTTTTGGAAACCACTTTCCGCGAGGAAACAGAAACCGACCTTTTTGGCGAACAAGCAGTATTATGCGGTGGTTTAAGTGCTTTAATTAAAGCTGGCTTTGAAACCCTCGTGGAAGCTGGTTATCAGCCCGAATTAGCCTATTTTGAGTGTTTACACGAGGTAAAACTGATCGTCGATCTGATCGTCGAGGGCGGTTTAGCCAAAATGCGCGATAGTATTTCCAATACAGCCGAGTACGGTGACTACACTCGCGGTCCGCGGGTGGTGACGGAAGCGACTAAGGACGAAATGCGGAAAATCCTCGGGGAAATTCAATCGGGACAATTCGCCAGAGAGTTTGTCCTCGAAAATCAAGCAGGTAAACCGGGTTTCACCGCTATGCGTCGTCAAGAAGCAGAACATTCGATCGAAGAAGTCGGTCAAGATCTGCGGGCAATGATGAGTTGGCTAAAACGCTAGTTCTCTTTTTTTCGCTGTCGGGTTGGGTGCGACTCCGGAATTCTTGCCGTTGTGTCCGCCCCGATACCCGACACCCGACCCCCCAAAGGGAAAACTTCCTATTTAGTAGATCGCCTCCCGTGATTTGACCAAACCGATCGCCCGTAAACCGGCAATCACACCACAACCGATCACCATACCGACGAAGGAACGAATCAGATTTTCTACAGGAATGATCGGAATTAAAGCGATCCAGACTTCTTCGGGCCAGTTAAAAATCGAGTAGGTAATGGCGACGGCCCCTAAATGGGAGAGGCCGCTGGCGGTCCAGGTACCCCCAAAAATTCCCGCCGCTACTAGGGCCAAATTGCTGCCTTTGATCCAATGGGTAAAAAGAGTCCGGGTTGGTAGGATAAATAATACCAAAGCTGACCAATCGACGAAAGCCCCGGCAATAAAGATTCGTGGCGAAATGCCGTTCAGTCCGATCGCCCGGTTAGCGTAGATAAACAGGGGAATCAGAAAAATTAACGTTAATCCTAACCACCAATAACGGCGTTTTTTGCCTAAAACCATCGTTCCCGCCACAAAACTGGCTATAATTGCCCCAAAGACCGAAATAGCGGGAATTCCTGCCGTGTAGGGGGCAAGGAAAGCCCCAATTAAGGACCCAATGCCACTAGCGATCGCTCCAGCGATCGGGCCGAGTAACCAACCCAAGAGGGGAAAAACCGCTTGACTGAGGGGCATACTACCGCCGGAAGCGAGGACAATCGAGAAGGGAATAAAAGAAAGGGTAGTGACAATGGCCGCTAAGACGACAATATAGGCGATCGGCGCACCATCAATGGCGGCACTACTGACAGCTTCCACTTTGCGTTCTTCGCCTTCGGGGATAATATCTAGGGTCATCGGAAATTTTGGGTCTGAAACCCCGCCGTTTTACGGCGGCTTTGCTGTTAAATCTTAGCGCATTTACACGATATATGCTAAAATGTGAGGTATGGAAAAAGCCTATTCGTTTCGATTTTACCCCACACCAACACAAGAGTCGCTATTGCGGCGCACATTGGGCTGTGTAAGATTAGTTTACAACAAAGC
>SFCA01000091.1:0-10696 GCA_007095475.1 Microcystis aeruginosa Ma_QC_C_20070703_M131
CAGTTATCAAGAGAAAGAATTATTATCGAACATATTCACAGAAGTCTGAAGATATTTAGAATTTTATCATCAAGATATAGGAATCGGAGACGGCGTTTTGGTCTGAGATTTAATTTAATAGCTGGCATTTACAACTATGAACTTGCTTTAGGCTATCATCAAGTAGCTGAATAAGACTTTTGCAGGAGGTCTACAGTTGATGATAGTCAGTCTCAAGTTATTGTCTTGCTGATTGAACATCGCAGTCAAGCTTACCGCCAATAAATAGGGTTTGCTGAATAAATGTGAAATGTAGGCAAGGTAGAGGTTTTGTGGCTTTTCTCCCGAAACAGGTGCAAGATTCTGAGAGAATCGTGCTTCAAAACCTTGCGTCTTCATGGTTCCGCGTCCTGTAGGGGCGAAGCATTCGGACAATAACTTATCGGTGAAACCGTAGATTTTCTATCCGAATGCTTCGCCCGTACTTTTTCAGCAAACCCTATGTTCTATAAAAATGGTAATGCAAGGTTTTTGAAGCTCCCAATCCTCATAGTGTTAATATTCGCTAATCTCATCCAATTGGAAAGGCAAAATTTGAGAAAAAAAGTAGAAGTTAAGGAACGCGGA
This sequence comes from Microcystis aeruginosa Ma_QC_C_20070703_M131, assembly GCA_007095475.1. Lineage (GTDB taxonomy): Bacteria > Cyanobacteriota > Cyanobacteriia > Cyanobacteriales > Microcystaceae > Microcystis > Microcystis aeruginosa_I. Next base: position 607 of record SFCA01000091.1, read on the forward strand.
GCATTCGTTCTTCGATTTCTTGCCAGACGGTAGGGGAAATATTAACAGCCACTTTTTGGCAGTCGAGAATCAGGCGATTAATATAAAAATAATGCTTGTCTATTTCGCTAATTTCTTGGCGGGTGGATAAATTAAGTAATTCAGGCGTTAAATTAAAAGCAGTATTCGAGATTTTAAATAATTGATAAAAAAATTCTTGATGTTCTTTTCTAGTTGCTTTATCATCAGGAATAATTTGTTTTAAAGCTTCTAAATCAGCGATTAATTGGAAAAAATTAACCCTAGAAACAATTCGATACTGAGCAAATAATTTAACTAACCGGACAAACTTATGAATGAAGTTGAAGGTAAAGAGGATACCAGAGATGTTGTAGGCGATCTCGGGGGCGTAGGCGTAGGCGATGATGATGCTGTGGGTGATGGGGATGCCGATGAGGGTGCCGATGCCGATGACGTTGGGGATGACTTTGGCGTAGGCGATGAAGAGCCAATAGGCGAGCGCTCTTCTTCCTACAGGTTTAATCGGACTATCAACAGAATCTTTAGTCATCTCATCTGCCCATTGCAAAATCGGCACTAATTTTTGACCGAGGGGCGTTGTAAGATAATTATGGGCTTCTTTCTCCATTGCTAATAACAATTTATCGGCTTTCCCTCGCATCAAACCCGCCACTAACAAAAACACCTCTTGCCAACGAGTTTCTGTTACATAATTCTTAACTGCTTCTTCAATCAAATCATTATCATAGATATACTGAGCCGTGAGGTATTCCTGAAGGGTTAAATGAGAAAAAGAATAGATATCTCTCGCCCGCTCTACTAAAATTCCCTGTTCAATTTCAATGGTTTTTAATACTTTTTCTCCGTCTAGATGTTGTGGAGCATTTAAGTTTTGTTTAAGGTGATCTTTAATTTGCTTAACAACTTCTCGTTTTTCTAGAAAAAGTTTATCTGCTACAAAATTCTGATAAGCGACTTCAGATAGCAAAATTTCTTCTTGCTCAATACTGAGATTTTCATAAACTAAACCGCGATTAGGTAAACGTTTTTCGGCTGACCATTTTTCCAATAAAATTCGTAACGCATCTTGATAAAGGCGACTGCGATTTGTGGGAAAAGATTGATTTTCATCATAAACCAAACACAAAAAAGTCAACAATAACGGTGTATGGGCTAACTCTTTTGCACTTTTATACTCCTTTTTTTGCAACAGTTCCCAACAATTTTTAGCCGTCTCATTTTTCCGATCTAATTCCGAACTAAACCAATGTTCAATAAAACTTTGAATTTGCTGATCATCAAATTCGACAATTTCAATATCGGTAAATCGTCGAAGATGAGTTCTAGCAGCAGTGCGACAGGAGAGAATAAAACGATTTTTATAATGCCTATCTACAAAATCTTGAATTTTCTCGATTACATTATAAACATTAGCTGTTGGCACTTCATCTAAACCATCTAATAAAATTAGTAATTCTCCTTTTTCTAGTTTATTGCTAATATTTTTTTCCACATTGGGAAAACCACAGATTTTAAACTCCTCTTCAATTAATGCCTGAATATTAATCTCGTTTTCTTTAAAGTTTTTCAACTCCAGTAAAACAGGTGTTAGAGAATGCTGATAACTGTCTTTATTTCCCTTGAGAGCTTCTAAACCAACTTTTCGCAAAAATGTAGATTTACCAATACCGGGATCACCAAGTACCATTAAATATTGTTCTTGATTAGCCAAAAGTAAACCATCTTTTTTACCATCATCCCTAAAGTTAAACCGTCGCTGCTTACTCTCACGATATTTATTTTCTAAATTTTCATCATAATAATCCCTGACTAAATTTCCTAAACATTTGACATTAACATAAATTGACTCCAAATCCATCGGCTTAGACATTTTTAAAACCTTAATCATGCCGTGCCGATCCCAGTAACGTTGAGTATATTCCCGCAAAAAAAGATACTTTCCTTCTTTGATAAGCTGCCCGACATCTTTATTCAATAACTCATTTTTATTAATACCCTCCCACCCCGATTTAATCGTTTGGCCAATAAAATTATTAGTCAATGCCGTTACAATGGTTGTTTCAATTCCTGTCATAACTTAACCCCTGTAAACCCTCTGACGCTTAGTATAAGCCAGAAAGCGGGTTTCTCATCAACAAACCAGAAACCAGGTTTCTCATCATCAACCCAGAAACCCGCTGGCTCTTTTGGATTTGGTGGGTAAAATGTATTCTGAGATACAGTCCTGCTGGCGAGGGAGTGGAGGGAACCACAAAGACACAAAGGACACAAAGATTGATCGATCCTGTGTAAGTTAAACTTATCACACAGAACCTAGAAGAGCCACCCGCTTTCTTATCAACTCAGAAACCCGTTTTCTAAGAATATAATGTGCTTAAATTAGATAATTTCTAAGCCATGAGAACGAAACCAGATAAAGATTTACCCCAAGGGACTAAAATCGGCAACAATGCGCGGTTAGAGGCTTGCATAACAGCAGAGCAAAAGCAACTGATGGAGATGGCTGCCTTTTTACGGGGACAGAACTTGACTGAATTTATGGTGTCAGTTTTGGCTGAGGCAGCTATGCAAACGATCAAAGATAGCCAATTGGTAGAATTAACCGAACGCGATCAATTCGTTTTTGTCGAGGCCCTGTTAAATCCCCCCGCTCCCTCCGAGCAAGCTCAAGCAGACGCTCAATGGTACGAGCAAATGATGAATAAATAGTTGCTAGATTTGTGTTAAATTCGGAATCTGTTGATTTTTGTCTAGAAACTCTCGAAAGCCATCACAATCGGGCGGCTTTTAGCTGTGGTAACGAACAACTGGATCGCTACTTGCACGACCTCGCTACCCAAGATAAGAAGCGAAACATTGCCATTCCCTACGTTCTCGTTGACCGAGAACGCGAAAAAATCATGGGCTACTATACTTTATCCATGAGTAGCATCAATCTCGAATCGCTACCCCAAAGTCTTGGTAAAAAGTTGCCTAAATATCCGCTAGTTGGCGTGACTTTAATTGGTAGATTAGCAGTGGATCTTGATTGTCGGGGATCTGGTTGGGGGAAATTGTTGATTATGGATGCTTTATATAGAAGTCTGAGAGTCAGTCAAACAACGGGGTGTTTTGCGGTGGTGGTAGAGGCGGTTGACGATAAAGCAGTGAGATTTTACCAAAGGTTTGACTTTCAAACTTTTCCTGACCAGCCTTATAAGCTGTTCCGTACCATGAAAAACCTTGCTCAGAGTTTTGGTTTACCCTGAGATCAGAAAAGATGCTAGAAAGCAGTTTTAAGAAACCCAAGAAACCCGTTTTCTAATCTCTTAAACGGCTAAACTGAGAATAGCTGCCTGTCTTGACTATCATTTCTCAGATTGTAAAATAATGCAAATTTATCTTGACTATAGTGCCACTACCCCCACTCATCCCCAAGTGATCGAGCGGGTTGCCACTATTCTCCGGCATCATTGGGGCAATCCCTCCAGTTTACACAGTTGGGGACAGGATACGGCGACAGTCATCGAAATGGCCAGAGAACAGGTGGCAGGGTTAATTAATGCCAATCCGGACCAGATTATCTTCACTTCTGGCGGCACAGAAGCCGATAATTTAGCGATTATCGGGGTCGCTCAACAGTATAACCGCCCCCGTCATATTATTATTTCTAGTGTGGAACATTCGGCGATCGCTGAACCCTGTAAACAATTAGAGCAGCAAGGTTGGCAAATTACTCGTCTTCCCGTCAATCGTCAAGGTAGGGTCGATCCTTTAGACCTAAAAGCCGCAATTCAAAGCGATACGGTCTTAATTTCCATTATTTACGGACAAAGCGAGGTGGGAACCCTACAACCGATTGAAGAATTGGGCAGCATTGCCACAGAGAGGGGAGTGCTTTTTCACACCGACGCGGTGCAGGTGGCGGCAAGATGCGCCATTGATGTGCGGAAACTGCCGGTGGATTTATTATCTCTTTCTAGCCATAAAATTTATGGAATGCAAGGATCGGGAGCTTTATACATCAGAGCCGGTGTCGATATTTTACCATTACTGCGGGGCGGTGGTCAGGAAAAAGGTCTGCGATCGGGAACCCAAGCCGTACCAGCGATCGCATCTTTCGGTTTAGCGGCCGAATTAGCCCAAAAAGATTTAATTAGCGAAAAAATGCGTTTAATGGCCTTGCGAGATCGATTATTTGACCTCTTAGCTGATTATCCTTATCTGCTGCCCACGGGAGACCGATTCTATCGTTTACCCCACCACGTCAGCTTTATTGTCCGTCCAGACGATGACAGTCACATCACGGGAAAACAGCTAGTTCGTCAGCTTAATTTAGCAGGAATCGGCATTAGTTCTGGATCCGCCTGTCATAGTGGCCAACTTTCCCCCAGTCCAATTTTAAAAGCTATGGGCTACAGCGATCGAGAAGCATTAGCGGGAATTCGTTTAACCCTAGGAAGGGACACCAGCGCAGCCGATATCGATTGGACGGCTCTAGTATTAAAACAAGTGATCGATCGCTGTTTATCTGCTTTAATTGTGAGCAAGAGTTAGTTTATCCCTCAAATTGTCCTTCGATCAAGATAATTTCGCCAAAATCGGGAATCCATGCCACCCAACGTCCCTGATCCTGTTCACAGAGCAGTAGCGCTTCATCAAAGCTGTAGGGAGAGGGAAGCATTCTTAGTTGTACCCATGTATTTGCTTGGGGGCAAGTAACAACGGCAGTAGTGCGGGATTGTAGTAAGGACATACACAGATCACCCTGATAATTCTGTATCTAAATTTACAAACAAACCGATGACTGTGGGTAACTTTGTTTGAAATCTTTACATCTTTACCAGAGTTCTTGCATAATTAATTTTTGAGAGGGCAAAAATGAGAAAAATAAGCATAAAATTGCATAAAATAACTAAATAGAGCATTTAATTGATTAATGCTCATTCTTAATTCTCCTGACGACTGACTACTGGCTCCTTACTCCTCACCTAAAGGAAGATTTTTGATTTTTGCAAGAGGTCTATTTATTCGGCCAATCCTAGTTATGATCGTTACTGGTAAATGATAGTTAATAACCGGTAATGGTAAGTTCTTTCCCTCGCACCTATAAAATCGCCGTCATCGGTGACGTTCACGACCAATGGGAAATAGAAGATAATTTAGCACTAGAAGCTTTACAAGTCGATTTAGCCCTATTTGTCGGCGATTTTGGCAATGAATCCCTAGAAATTGTCGGTCGGATTGCTAGTTTGTCCTTACCAAAAGCCGTTATTCTCGGTAATCATGACGCTTGGTATAGCGCCACCCCCTGGGGACGAAAACAATGTCCCTACGATCGCGATCAAGAAGATCGTGTCACCGCCCAGTTAGAATTATTAGGGGTTGCTCATGTGGGTTACTCAAAACTAGACCTACCCGGTTTACAGCTTTCGATTGTTGGGGGTCGTCCCTTTACTTGGGGGGGTTCCGAGTGGAAAAATGGAGAATTTTTGCAAGAACGCTATAATATCAGCAATTTTGCCGAATCTACCGCCAAAATTATCGCTAATATTCAAGATACTGCCTATAATAACCTGATTTTTTTAGGTCACAATGGTCCGGCCGGACTGGGAAAGGAAGCGGAAGCTATCTGTGGTCGCGATTGGCAACCTTTGGGAGGGGACCACGGGGACCCAGATTTAGCAGCGGCCATCGCACAAGCACAGCTATTAGGAAAACAGGTTCCTCTCGTCAGTTTCGGTCATATGCACCACCGTCTCCGTCATACTACTTCCCGTTTACGCAATCCAGTGGTCACTTCCGAAATGGGAACCGTTTACTTGAATGCTGCTAGTGTCCCTCGCATTCTCCACTCCGATACGGGTAAATCTCGCAATTTTTCCCTAGTCACTCTTGAAGAAGGTCTAGTCACAGAAGCATCTTTAATCTGGTTGAACGATAATTTCGAGATTATCAGTAATAGAAAACTTTATCACTCCGGGTCATCAATCGATCGCCTATCTCCCCAATCTTGTTATTCTTAATTTACATCTCCCCACACCCCACACCCCACACCCCACACCCCACTTCCTATAGATAGTTAGGGTCTGCTGAATAATGGTAAAACCCTTTTAAAATAAAGCTTTTGACCTGTTAAAGTCCGATGTTCATGCTGCGAAAATAGGATTGGGACTTTCAAAAACCTTGCATTATCCTTCTTGTAGTACATCGATTGGTACAAAAAACAAGGGCAACAAAGCCTGAAACGACCGGCTACTGACTCGGAGACTCCTGACTCCTACCACCACCGAAAAACTTTTTCAGCAGACCCTAGTTAATTTTTTGAGCGATTAGAGGTAAAGCAAGAGCGATAGCAACACTAACAATCATACCGATAAAAGCTTTCAAGGCATCCCCTAAAACCAGTTTACCCGTGGCGGCTAAATTAGGGTTTTCTCTGGTTAAAGTCAGAGAAATTTCTCGACCTCCTAATAAACCTAAAAATACCCAAGTGGTACTCATGGGAATATGATTATAGCTAACAAAAAACAGTAAAATTAGTCCATAAATTAAGTTAATAATTGTTGCAGAACGCAGATCATGGGCGTTAGTTTTGCTAGTGACAATTTTCTCGATTTGACCCCCGTGATTAATAAAAATGATGGTTTGCAGGAGTAGCATAACTGTTAGAGATAAAACTAACCATGTTGCCGCTAACTTTCTGGGAAGATAGGCGAAAATATTAGCAAAATCTTGCATTAACCATTGACTCCAGAGAAACCCGGTGGATAACCACTGTAAGACTACCCAGATTTTTTGAGGTTCTTTATTAACTGTTTCTAGGAAAAAGTTTTCTAATTGATAAATAATTCGATAGATTACTAACCCCACTATAACAGCAATAGCATAACCCCAAGCAGATTTAATTAACATTTCATCTAGAGATTGGGGAGCAAAAACTGTTAAAACCAAAAAGGTTGTACTCACAGGTATTCCCCAAGTGGTGAGAATTAAAATTGCTAAGGGAGGAACGATATAAATCCAAGTAAAAGTTTCTGGGAAGGGAATCATTTCTAGTCGATTATAAGCCACATCTCCCTGATTAATATACCAACCAGCGATAAAAATCGAGGCTAAGATTATACTGGTGTACAGCCATAAAATCCACCAGGGACGTTCTTCATTGGCACTTAAAAAAGTCCCTAAAGTTTGTAGGGAATCGTTGGCAACAATCGCATAAGCTGATAGAATAAAGCCAGCAATCATCAAAAAATTACTCATAGACAAGTGAAAAAAATAAAACTTAAAGTAATACAAATCCTGTTCAAACAGTAGAGAAAAGCGCCGAGGTAGGAGAGCGGGAAGTGGGGAAATTTCAACTAAAACCCTCTTAATTTTGCTTTAAAAAATCCCTCGCTAGATAGAAAGCAGCTAAACTACCAGAGACAGTAATTTCCTGGGGATTAATTTCCTGTAAAGGTCGAAGAATAACTTCAATTTCCTCGGTAATATCTAACTTTTGTTGACCGGTGGGGGTAGCATTAAGAGCCAAAAAAATATGAATTCTGTTAGTATCTTTAACAGGATTATCGTACAAAACAGCCAGAGGTATTAGAGAATCACTTTGATAACCAGTTTCCTCCTCGAATTCCCGACGCGCTGCTGCAGTAATATTATCTTCACCCGCATCTACTGCTCCGGCGGGAAATTCTAATAAAATTTCCTTAACTCCGTGACGATATTGACGGACAAAAACTAATTGATTATCCCCAGTAACTGGAACAACTAACACAATTTCAGGACGAATATTAACGAAATAATCATCGATAACTTGTCCAGAGGATAACTTCACTGCGTCTTGACGGACTTGACACCAACGATTATGAAAAACTAGCTCAGATTTAATAATTTGCCATTTTTTTAAATTAGTCATCGACAATCCTGTTATAATTGCAGTGAAATTGCTAAACTCTTTCTCAGATAATTATAGCTATCTAGGGACTATTCCTGATAAAATTAAATTTTATCCTCCCATCTGCCATGGCGTTAATTCAATGGTATCCCGGTCATATTGCCAAAGCGGAAAGAAAACTCAAGGAACATCTTAAACTCGTGGATGTGGTCCTAGAAGTGCGCGATGCTCGCATTCCCTTAGCTTCCCATCATCCGCAGGTGGACGATTGGATTGGCAATAAACCGCGCTTATTAATCTTAAATCGTCTCGATATGATTCCCGAATCTGCCTATCAACAATGGGTAGCATGGTTTAAAAGTCAAGGAAAAACCGTCTATTTTACTAACGCTAAACAGGGAGAAAGAGTTAAAGCAATTATCAAAGCGGCGGAAAAAATTGGCGATGAAATTAACCAAAAACGTCAAATAAGAGGAATGTTACCGCGTCCAGTGCGCGCCGTGGTGATCGGGTTTCCCAATGTGGGCAAATCTGCCCTGATTAACCGTTTATTAGGGCGAAAAGTCGTCGCCAGCGCCCGCAGGGCCGGAGTAACGCGACAATTACAATGGGTGCGAATTTCCGACACCTTAGAATTATTAGACGCGCCGGGGGTGATTCCTTCCCGTTTAGATAATCAAAGGGATGCGGTGAAATTAGCTATCTGTGAGGATATTGGGGATGCTGGTTATGATAACCAAAGGATAGCGGCGGCTTTTGTCGATTTATTAATAGAATTACACTATGAAGGACTTTTACAATCTCGTTACGGGTTGAATACTCTAGACATGACTGGGGAGGATTTTATCGAAAAATTGGCCAATCTCAAATATCAAGAAGATAAAGAAAGGGCAGCCATGCAGTTACTCAATGATTTTCGTAAGGGAATAATCGGTGCTATCCCCTTAGAATTGCCCCCTTCCTCTTGAAATCGCCTGTTTTTAACTCAATTCGGTCAATAGTCGCTGCGGCTGGGGCAGTTAATTCCCGAATTTGTCACCATTACCGTTTTCACTGAGTTGCAGATAAGATGAAAGAAATCAGCAATTCTCATTTTGAGAAAAATGATCGATTAACCCCTATTGCCAACCTCACAATTTAGTACAAAAGAATTATGTGGTTAGCTATAGGGCGATCGCTAAAAAGAAAAATTGACCCGATTTATTATCAAAATCAAAATTTATGATTGTTGTCCGTTAAGATAAAATTAATAGCGTGAACTACTCTCAACGGAAGGGCAAGCTTAGGCTTTGCTCAGTACAAGTATCCGTAAGACTTCATTTTTGATATTTATCGCCGCCTTAATGTCACGGTCATAAGGGACTTGCGTAGGAATAATATCCCAGCCAGAAAATCGCTCTGTAGAAGAACCAGACCAGCCAGATGGCACATTATCAAAGCGCAAGTCCCTAACATCTCGAAGGCTCTCCCCCTACTTAGGGTGATCAGCAAACCTGAGGGAGCGGAGGGCGCAGGTTCCTTGCGCCCCTACAGTAACAGATTTTGTCCACAATGTAGGGGCGAACTGCGTTCGCCCAAAAGGTACATTATCAAAGCGCAAGTCCCTTATCGTTTCATTTAAAACCTGTGTGCTAATCCAAGCCTCACCCGATCGAACACAATCAATCGCTCGCTGTCGTTTATTCGGCTCATCCTCAGAATACCCGTAAATTAAGACATTAGTATCGATAAAAACTTTATCGGGCATTAGCCTCGTCCCGATCGAATGTAAATCCCCGTGTATTTAAAGAAATCGCCTCGAACATCGTTTTTTCAGTTTTCTGGCTCGGATCGGGGACGATTTCCGAGTCATCCAAAACAATCACCCGTATCATCTTACCTTCCCATTGAGAAGAATATCGGGGGGGAACGCTCACTTGACCGTCATGAATAACCGTCCTAAATTCGATCGCTTCCATACATGGCTCCAATTAAACCCTATCTCTACTTTAGCTCCAGAGTTAGGCGACCGATTAAATCCTATCAGGGGAACTGGGACAACGGGAACACCGAAACGGAGACTATAACTATTTCAATGCTATACTTTGCACGGCTACAACTTGCATTTTTTACTCAAGGACAATAATATAGTTTAAGAGTCATAATTAGAAGCAAAGCACTCATTAAAAACATGATTAACCTAGAATTCACGGAAGA
>SFCA01000092.1:0-9171 GCA_007095475.1 Microcystis aeruginosa Ma_QC_C_20070703_M131
AAGGTAACATTTTAAAATTTTGAGTGGTTGTCCTAACCACTCTATTTCTTTAGGGGGTCGTTTGGCTAGACCCCCCGCTCTATCTAGCTTGTAGCCCCTCTGTCACCCCTTGAAGGTTCCCATATTTGTCGATGGAGAGCCTCTTTCTCTCGATGTCGCTGACGTTCAGCTTTAATCAGTCCAAAAAGTTGAGCGCGTTCGGCTAAATAGCTGATTACATCTGGGTTTTCGCCCCTCCAGAAAGCCTTCGCTACATAGTAAAGGCTTCTAAAAACCATCTCGACAGAAATTTTTTCTGGCGGCTGATGGAGAGCTACAGCCACATCTTGAACTATCTGAATGAGAACAGTAGAGAAAATCAAGGTAGTGAGAATTTGGATTTGTACGCCGTTAGTGTGTCCAACCCATAAATAGGCCAGTCCTAAGAGTCGCTTGGTTAAGAGAAAAGCTTCTTCTATCTGCCATCTTCTTCTATACAAATCACAAACTTCTTCAGCGGATAGTTGTTCAGAATCAAGCACGTTTGTCAAATAATCATACCAAGTATTTCCCCAAAGAACTGAGACTAATCTGACGGTCGAATGGCAAGGATTAGAGCGATACTGACCGAGGGTAATAATCTCATCTCGGTAAAGTTTTCCTGCGGACAAAACTTGCTTTATTTGGTAAGATGTTTTTCCCCTCATGCGGGTAAGAAAATATTTTCCTTCCTCAGTAAATTGGTCAAACCACGGAAAACTAAAAAAGCCTAGGTCAACGACTAGCAGGCCTGATGTAGGTAGCTCATTTATTAATTGTTCTGCCCATACTTTATCGTTACATTTCTCATTTTTCTGATACCATACTGTCAGAGGTACTTGCGTAAATGCCTCAACAATCATCATTATTCTTCCAGCCAATTTCCCAGATTCCTTCTCGGAAGCTTTCAGCCTTTTCCTCAGCTGCTCTAGGGTTGAGCCATCGGCTATCCAAATAACACTGAATTTTTCTCTCACCTTTTGCCATTTCTCAGCTATGCTAATTTTACCTGACATTTCTTTTCTTTTTTCTCAAATATTTCTCAGCAGCAATACAAAGATTTCCGTAGGTAAGCTCATCAATCTTTTGGATACAGCTTGCTTACTTACTTTTAGAGGTTCTACCCAGAGTAATCCTTCCTCTTTTAAGACTCTTACAGCTTCACTTAATCCCGCTATCTGACGATAGACTAAGCTTACCAATAAGGCGACCACCACGGGTAAGGTTAATAATCTATCTCTCATGATTTTTTCATGATTTCCTCGCATATATTTTAGCGGCGTAAATAATCTTGGCTCTCGATATTTTTTAAGTTCTTCTATTACTTGTGGGATTTCTGGGCTTGGGCATTGATGTGGTCGCCGCAAATCTGGATTCCCCTGTTTTCTCGGTCGTTGCTTAGAGCGCTTTTTCACTGACCCACCTCTGACTTCTCCGCCTTATTTTACCATTTTTTACTTCCTTCCTCTTGGATAATCAGCTACTTTTTATAATTAAGCTTCTTGCTTAAGTTGACACCAATGAATGCTTGCGCCCTCCGCTCGCTCAGGTTTGCTGATCACCCTAAGTAGGGGGAGAGCCTTCGAGATGTTAGGGACTTGCGCTTTGATAATTTGCCATCTGGCTGGTCTGGTTTTTCTACGGAGCGATTTTCTGGCTGGGATATTATTTCTACGCCAGTCCCTAAACTAGATATTCCCCCCAATGCTTCCCCTGCATACGCTGGTTTTTTCATTTTGCAACATAAAATCGGAGAGGCTCGTTTAACAGCGCCAACAAATGCGCGTTAACTAATATATTGACCGCGGCTGGTGGGTTTGTCCCTTTTTGCCAAAATACAAGCAGGCAGCTAACTCGGATTCAGGACAATCTGTGAAGCTCTCGGCGAAAGCCTCAAGCAAGGTTCTGAAGACGAGGTGGATCAACGATGGAAACGGCGATCGCACTACAAATAAAGGTAGGTTAAGCTCAGGAGCGTAACCCAGCCAATTCGGGGAATATTGTTTGTGTAGAAATGTTGCGTTTCATGAATGTCAAAACAACCTATGGCTGCTCATTTTATGTTAGGCTCAAATAGAGAAAATTTTTTAAGATTCTGGTAATGGAAACTACAAAACTATCTAGTCAGGGTCAAGTGACTGTTCCTCCGTCGTTACGAGAGCAGTGGGAAGAGGGTCAAGAATTAATCCTAATTAATGTAGGGGATGGAGTTTTAGTAAAGCCTAAAAAACTTTTCTCGAAAACAAAGTTAGATGAAGTTGCTGGCTGTTTGAACTATCGGGGTAAAGCAAAAACCACTGAAGAAATGGATCTAGCAATTGCTGAAGGAATACAAAAATCATGGAATCATTGATCGCTATTGACACAAATGTTATTGTTAGATTAATAACAAGGGATAATGAGGAACAATATCAAAAGAGTTTTAAGATATTCCATGATAAAAATATCTTTATTGCTGACACGGTAATTTTAGAAACGGAATGGGTATTGCGATTTGCCTATAAATTTAAGTCTGTTGAAATTTGTCAGGCTTTTAGAAAAGTTTTTGGTTTACCCAATGTGTATTTGACTAATGAAAGGCTGATTTTAAAAGTTATTGAATGGCATGAAAATGGACTTGATTTTGCTGATGCTTTTCATTTGGCATCTAGTCTTCATTGTTTCGAGTTTTATACTTTTGATGAGAAATTCATTAAAAAGTCTCAAGATTTATCTAGTTCAAAGGTGAAAAAGCCTGATTTATAAATTAACAACGGTAGGTTAAGTTAAGGAACGTAACCCAGCAAATTAAGGGAATATTGTTTGTGTAGAAATGTTGGGTTTCCTTTTGTCAAAACAATCTACGAAGCGGCGATCTCACTCAGGTTTTGAGATTAACGGCAGTAACTCCTACACCTATTAGAAGAATTGTTACACCAATTAGTAAAATATAACTAGGAGCTTCATCAAAAACAATATAAGCAAGGATACCTGCAAAAATAGGTTCAAACATAACAGCCAGGGTAACAATAATAGGTGATGTCCACCGTAGCGAGAGATTAAGACAATTTTGCCCTATAATTTGAGCAAAAATCGCCATCAAAAATATATACAAATAGACAATTATAGGATGGCCAATATAATTTGTTTGAAAAAAATAGGGTAAAGGGAAAAGAGTTATCGCTGAAGCACTATAAGCAATCACTGCATACAAACTTGTTACTAATCCCTTCCGTTGTGCCTCTTTACCAAACAAGAAATAGATGCTGTAAACCCATGCACTAACTAAAGACAGTAAGTTTCCTAAGATTGGATTTTGGGCAGGTGTGCCTCCTTTCATTCCATCATTAGCAATAATAAGTCCTCTAAATGTTGCTATTGTAATTCCTATAATTGTTTCTTTTGATAATTTCTCCCCAAAGAAAAATCTTGATATTAGTGCAACCCAAATTGGACAGGTTGTAACTATTGCAGTAGAAGCAGTAACTGATGTATAAGAAAGAGATAAAAACCAAGTAGCATAGTGAATAGCTAGACAAATACCAGCTAAAATGGAGTATCTAATTGCGTTAGGCTGTATTTTAGCGTGTTTTAATTGTTTCCAAAAGGGGAACATTAATAAAGAGAAAATTATCAAGCGAGAAGCTGCTAAAAATAGGCTAAATCCTATTCCATCTAATCCTGTTGTTTCTGTTGCAAGTTTAACAAAAATAGCAGCTGTTGATATTCCAAAAACTCCGAAAAAGAGAATTAAAAAAATTTTTCCAGTATTAAAATTTACTTGATACATTTGCATTCACAATCAGTAATAGAGTGGGTACATAGTCTTGATCTTTTATAGTTTAGTAAATGTGATAACTAAGGTATCACGATATCCTTCCTGAGCATCTTTGGAAGGTTGAATAGCTGAAACACTGTGCATTAATTTCTCATCATCCAAAAAAGTACAATCCAGAGGATTTTCTAAAAAATAGCTAAAAAAATGCTGTTTTTGATCATCATACAGATGACTCTCTCCACCAATAATATTTTTTCTGCTGATTAGCATAATAAAGACATAGGTTATTCCATCTCGATGAATTCCTTCTGGGGTAGGGAAGCCAAAATCTTGTGCATTTGTCATAATACGAAATTGATGAGCTTCTATATGCCAATCTTTGGTTTTCATACTAGACCTCCTGCAAAAATCGGGCTCTTCTGGTTTCTGTGTGGAAACGAGGTCTATACTGATAGAATATCCGCAAAATAGTCCTAAAAGTCTTGCCCAATAAGAACTTCCTTCAGGATTTCATAAGCAAAAATTATCACACAAAGTCGAGAAGAGCCAAAATCGGAACTTATTATGTAAAATAAAGTAAAACACTCAGAAAAATAATGACTTACGAAAAAGTAAAAAATTTGAATCCAGAAGACTTCAAACGCTTTTGGGGAGTGTATCCTGAAACATTTAATGATATGGTGAAAGTTTTAGCCGCCGAAAAAGTTCTTCAAAAAAAATCTGGAAGGCCAAGTAAATTAAGTCTAGAAGACCAAATCTTGATGACATTAGAGTATTTGCGGGAATATAGTACTTATTTCCATCTTGCAATTAATTGGGAGATTAATGAGACAACCGCCCTACGAATTACTAAAAAAGTAGAAGGTATTCTCATGAAATCAGGATTGTTTAATCTGCCAGGGAAAAAGACAGTTCAACAGCCCAATAAGTACCTAAGCAAAATTAATTACACATTTCGATAAAGCTTTTGCCTCTTGCCTATTGCCTCTTGCCTGTCTTCACTAGGAAATTTATTTTGCATGACTACTTATTGACCTAGAGATAGTGGTAGTAGATGGGTTGGAGCATGAGATAGAAAAACCTCAAAAAAAGCAGAGAAATTACTATAGCGGCAAACAAGGCTATCATACATTAAAATCTCAAGTTCTTGCCGATCAAAAAACAGGAATGATAATCTGCACCGCTCATGGAAAGGGGAGAATACATGACTTTAACCTTTGGAAAAATAGTCAAATTGGGATCGATAAAAGTATTGAATGTTTAGCAGATAAAGGCTATCAAGGAATTCAAAAGCATCATGAAAATAGTAGAATTCCTTACAAAAAAAAGCAAAAGCAAAAATTAAGTTTAGAAGAAAAAAAGTTTAATCGCCAGTTATCAAGAGAAAGAATTGTTATCGAACATATCCACAGAAGTCTGAAGATATTTAGAGTTTTATCCTCAAGATATAGGAATCGGAGACGGCGATTTGGTCTAAGATTTAATTTAATTGCCGGCATTTACAACTATGAACTTAATTTAGGCTATCATCAAGTAGCTGAATAAGACTTTTGCAGGAGGTCTACTGATTTCCTCAAAGGTATTAATACACAAGCTAATTATTTTAACAAATACTAAACTCGATTGAATTTCGGCTTTAATTGGCTCAAAATATCTTTTGATTCCTCCATTTAATACATTAAACTCTTTGTATTGATAATGAGGTTCCCCCTGCCTTTCTATTAATTTTTTTTGAGATCCCTCATATCTAAATACTGAATATCTACGATAACGATAACGACCTCCATCATTCATATAGCTATCTACTTTTAAATCATTCCAACTTTCAAAAAAATGTTGTAAGTCTTTTTTCGTCAAATCAACATTTGCTTGTAAAACATCTGCTCGGATAAGAGAAAAGCTTTGTTTAGAGATTTGTTTAGCTATATATTGAGCTATATTATTGTGCTTTTTAATTGTCATTTTATTTCCTCTTAGACTGACAATGATAGGTGTAATCCAAATTAAATGCTGACAAGCAGCCTAGCAAAAAATAGTTTTGCATGACAGGTTCGGTAGAGCCAAACAAAGCTCATCGCCTCCGAAGCAATAGCTGGATTGGATGAGAAGCCTACTAGAGCATCAATTTTGTTTTGAGGGATAAAAAAAGAGCTAATCTGGAAGAAGTTATCCAACTTCAGACAAAAAGAAGAGAAGTGTAGGAGTATGTCACAATCAAGCATATCCAAGACAAACTTTGGCATAACAATATCAGTAGATGGAAAAGTTTTTGTCCAATAGCGATCGCTATTGGTTTTGTGAGTTCTCTGCAACATAGCAAGAACATTGTAACCGTTCAGGGGGGGGTGTCAAGCAGCCAGCATGGGTTACGCTACCGCTAACCCATCCTACAAATAATTGTGCCTCCCTACTTATTCTTCCACAAATCTGTAATGCTGGGGGCGTTTCCCCAGTGAGATTGTCCCCTATCTTATCCAGAGCGAAGGAGTAATTTTATGTTTAAAGCAGAGATTGTTGCCGGCTTGATTGCATTGGGCGGTTTTAGCTTGGGCGCTCAAGCTATGACATTAATTAGCCCAACAATTGAAAACGGTAAATCATTACAAAATGCACAAATCTATAATGGATGGGGATGTACTGGTAAAAATGAATCTCCCGCTTTGAAATGGAGCGATGTTCCCAAAGGAACTAAGAGTTTTGCTGTCACTATGTACGATCCTGATGCACCAACAGGAAGCGGTTGGTGGCATTGGGTGGTCGTTAACATCCCGGCAGATGTGCGTAGTTTACCAGAAAATGCTGGCGTGAAAGACAGTAAAAAGCTTCCTCAAGGGGCGATTCAATTGCGGAATGACTTCGGCTACAACGGCTTTGGTGGTGCTTGCCCACCGGAAGGCTCAAAACCCCATAACTATCAAATTACTGTTTACGCATTAAATACATCTAAACTAGATATTCCCCCCAATGCTTCCCCTGCATACGCTGGTTTTTTCATTTTTCAACATAAAATCGGAGAGGCTCGTTTAATAGCACCAACAAATGCGCGTTAACTAACCTATTGACCTCGGCTGGTGGGTTTATCCCTTTTTTCCAAAATACAAGGAGGTAGCTAACTCGGATTCAGGACAATCTGTAAAGCTCTCGGCGAAAGCCTCAAGCAAGGTTCTGAAGACGAGTGGTCGGGGCGACTCGATCGCTTAGTTGAACATCTGAGCCTCGGCATAGCTCAAAATCTCCCTATTGTCAAGTAGTTCAATTGTTCTGTGGGTTGGTTAATCTGGAGAGAATTAGTCCAGATCGGCGATATCCCGATTGAGCAGTTCCTTTTCTTCTCGCTCCGATAAAACCCATTTGGGATTGGGCATTCCGGAGAAGATATCGAGTTCGACTTCTAACATAAAAGATCTCCTCGGTAATGGGTGAGGGATCGAAATCCATCGTTCGGCCCTGTCTAATATGCGTCGATCGATCCCGTGACTTCCCCCCGAACCGGTATTCCTTCTAGCTCGCGCGGTAAGCGCCCTAGAACTCCGGCATCGGTCACCCCGACGATGATCGCTTCCCCTCGCGGCTCGACGAGTCGATGGGAGACCATGACCACCCCGGGGATGGCCAGAAGATCGGACTCGTGGCGATCGATAACGCGCTCGCTCGGGGTATCTAGAGAAGACCGGACGGGGGAATACTCTCGCGGTCCCGTTTCTGGTGGGAGATGCGCGGGGTTAGGGGATTGGAATCGCGGTTGTTCGGCGTTTGTCATACAAAGTTCCACTCGATGGTTTTCTCGATCCTAGTTGAAAGTGGAGGTAGAAAGCCCGACCTCGCAGGAACAAGTCCGGGCCTCGGTAACTAAAACCAAGTTAGGTCGTCCGACCGATCTCGTTTTAGGTATACAGGCGGATATCCAAAGCCGCCAACACTCGCTGGATCTTATTCGCGAAGGTATAGCTACCACCTCCGGCGAACAGTAAACCCACGGGGGCCCAACGACTATCCCAAGTCCAGATCAACGAGCCGGAGTCACCACCCGCGCTAAAAAGAGTAGAGGAGGTGCCGACAATGGTTAGTTGATCTTGGAACAGTGCCACACGACCGCCGCCGTAGCCCACCCGGATCGTTGCCGATAGATCGGTTATCCGTCCTTGGGTGAGATTGGTCGTCCGTCCCGTCTTACCAACGATCTGGTTAAGCGCGGGCACTACCGGGGTACTCCCGATCCGGAAGTACACCTCTCGTCCCCCGTTCTCGTACTTCAGTTCGGGGCGCACGCGGTCTGGCCAGGCCCAACCAGTCGCGCAATCCACATAGTTAACCCCGCCGGAGAAATTAATCGGCACCCAAGATTCTAGAACGGCGATCTGATCGGCGGGATTCCGTCCCCCGTCCGCAGGCCCCGGTTGCAGGATCGCGTCATTAACGCGGGCGCTATTGGAATTGGCCAGGACGTGGTTGTTGCTGAGAATCAGGAGACGGCTGGAACGGGGAGCGCGATTGCCCGTGGCAAGAGCGCCGAGGGTTCCCGCCGTGATGGCGAAATGACCCACGGAAACGCCCCCGGGCGCGGGTCGGAAGCGAGCGCGCTGATTGTACGCGTCGATGTGGCCGGTGGGGATCTGGTTAATGGGCAATTCCGAGAGTGCCCGGGTACCGGCCACGCTGGCCACCTCGGCTAACAATTGATCGGGACTCAGGGTATCGATCGTGTACACATTGAGCGATAGTTTGCCCGGTACGGCATTCGCGCTCAGGCCCGAAAGAATCGAGCGGGGTTCGGGAAAGCCGATGCCGACCCCCACGATATTCGAGCCACCGACTTCTTGAACCGAGGACTCGGAGACAGCGAACGCTCTGGTCGAGGCGATCAGACTCTTCTCGATCTCGCTTTTCAGGGAAAGCAGATCTGCGTCTACCTCGGCCAGGGCTTCTTGCAGGGATTGTTCCAACGCTTCGGACTGTAAACGGGCTTCGTCAATATCGGGGGGCAAAAATTGTTCAGTTCCCGTCCCGCTCGAAGAAGACGGAGCTTGAGGGTTCGGATTATCGGGATTGGTAAACTGTGATGAATTCGACATTATCTATAGTTCTCCAATTTTCTATGAGTTAGAAATTGAATTCCGAACATCTATCCTGAATACTAGGAGTTACCCTTTCACCGCCGATTATATATCGGGATATGCCTAGACAAATAGTATGTTAACAAAAATTAATTTAAAACCCTCTGGTTCTTCCAGGACAAACGCATCGTAACCGTTCAGGGCTGACAGGTGTAGGTTTATTACAACCCACATTCCGCACCCTAAGTGTCACAACGTCTCAAAAGAGGAAGGAGCGTGAGTCAAAATACTTATCTAGAGGAGTGAGTTGGCGGCAAGCTGCCAGCAACTAAGCCGAAAATT
>SFCA01000093.1:0-27213 GCA_007095475.1 Microcystis aeruginosa Ma_QC_C_20070703_M131
TTAAAAGTTAAACTTCAAGTTTTCATTCAGGACGAATGTACTGATTAACTAATTTTTTGGGGAAAATTAGTTAACCCATCATTATAACATATAATTAATTTGCAAGAGTTCTAATCAGTTTTTAATAACCGGATTTAGGATCAGAATATTTTCATGTTTGGCGGTGCCAAGTTTGGCATCAGGACTGACTCGCTGGGGGTGTTTTCCCATCCATATAGCTATCAGCCCTCAGCTTGTTATCGTCAGGGCCAAAAAGAGGCCTCAGCCATAGCCATCAAAAACCAACGCCGGTCAAACCTTCTCAATCTGAACAGGAGGAGGAGCGAGGAAACAATTGTCCCTATTGCCTATCCGCTCCCTGTTTAAACTGTTGCCACCGATGAATCAAGCGCCACCTGTTCATTGGTGGGTAACTCTAGACAATAACCCGCACCGTAAACGGTTTTAATATAGCGAGGATGACGGGGATCGGGTTCTAGTTTCGTTCTCAGATGGCGAATGTGAACGCGAATAGTCTCGATATCATCATCGGGATCGTATCCCCAGACTTCCTTGAGAATATCACTGGGGGAAACGGTTTGACCGTGACGTTGGAGAAGACAGTGGAGTAACTCAAATTCTAGATGGGTTAACTTGACCACACTTTCAAACCAGACCGCCTCAAAACGTTCGGGAACCAGGGTTAAAGGTCCAAAACTGAGTATTTCTGAGTGTTTGGCGGCTTGGGGAATGCGATCGGTGCGCCTAAGGAGAGCGCGCACCCTAGCTAACATTTCCTCCACCTCGAAAGGTTTAGTCAGGTAATCATCGGCACCCGCATTAAAACCTTCCACTTTATCTTGGGTTTGTCCCAAGGCTGTGAGCATCAAAATCGGGATGTCCGCCGTGCGTTCATCTCGTCGCAAACGCTGACAGACAGTAAAACCATCGACTTTGGGCAACATTAAATCCAGCATGATTAAATCGGGTTGTAACTGGACGGCCAAGGCCTGGCCTTTAATCCCGTCCTCTGCGGGATTAACGTCATAACCCGCCATCTCCAAGTTGATGGAGACTAATTCCGCGATTGCAGGATCATCATCGATTACAAGTATTCGGGGCATTACCAGAGTGTTATGACTAAGGGTTTGGGTAGGGGGTTGCTCAATGTGTTCTCGCTGACATCGCCACTAGGGCTTTGTCTCTCAAGGGCCTGAGTTTAGCACAACATAAAGAATCCTGTACTGATTATAAGCATGATTGCTAAATTCGGTTTTGATTTGTGAAATTTTGCTGATATAAGTCTCCTTAATGTTAAGAATTTTTAAGAAGCGTGAAGAATGTTGAGCGAGAATTGATATTGGCGCTAGACTGCACCCTCTCTCTCAACAAGATCAACTAGGGAGCAGTTTTTCACTAATCTTTACAATTGCGCCATCTCGATCGATACCGGTTTCAACCGGCGGTCAAGTCCTGCTAGAGCTAAATTTCTCCCCTAAGCTCCCCTGGCGGCACTGTAAAAATTCTTAATAAAATTAGCGATCGATTCAGTTTAATCTACCAAAATAGGCGGTTTTAGTAAGCATCTGTAACGAACCCGATCCATTCTACTCATCCCAACAGGTGATCATAATATGAGCGTTAATTTATCAACTCAACTGCGAGAAGGCACGAAAAAATCCCATACCATGGCAGAAAACGTCGGTTTTGTCAAGTGTTTTCTCAAGGGTGTGGTAGAAAAAACTTCCTATCGCAAACTGGTGGCTAACCTCTACTTCGTCTATTCGACCATGGAGGAGGAGATGGAAAAACTTTCCAGTCACCCCGTCGTTTCTAAAATCTGTTTTCCTGAACTCAATCGCAAAAATGCGCTGGAACAGGATTTATATTTTTATTATGGTTCAAATTGGCGCAACGAGATCGCTTTATCTCCCGCAGGTCAGGCCTACGTTGACCGGATTCGGGAAATCGCCACAACAGAACCCGAATTATTAGTCGCCCATTCCTATACCCGTTATCTCGGCGATCTGTCCGGGGGGCAAATCTTGAAAAAAATCGCCGAAAAAGCGATGAATCTGGAAACTGGTGGCACAGCTTTCTATGATTTCAAAGATATTCCCGACGAAAAAGCCTATAAAAACCACTATCGTCAAACCCTCGACCAGTTACCAGTGGATCAAGCTATGGCTGATCGCATTGTCGCCGAAGCTAACGCCGCTTTTGGCCTGAACATGAAAATGTTCCAAGAGTTGGAAGGTAATCTGATCAAAGCGATCGGAATTATGCTCTTTAATACTCTCACCCGTCGTCGCAGCACCGGCAGCACCGAAAGTGGATTGGCTACCGCCGAATAGTAGTCAAGAAAACCAAAAAAAAACGGAAATTCTAGAATTGGGGTAATGATCAGCCATGATTATTATCCGAATTTCGGAGTTATCCGTTATATTTTTGCTTTTTATTCGGTCGGCAGGAGTCAGGAGACAGGAGTTAGAAGTCAGGAGACAGGAGACAGGAGATTATTTTTATTTATTCTCCCCACACCCCACACCCCACACCCCACACCCCACACCCCAATTTCCCTGATGATCGCAAAAAAACTTCATCAAGGGGGGAACAACTTCCAGTAAGATGAAAAATGGTCAGTGAAAAAGCTAACCGAAATTTCTTGTCGGAAATGGTAACACCGCCCCATTTCCCCGGACTCTAGAGGCTAGAGTCCGGCTAACCAGCGGATAAAAATTGACATCCATGAGTGCAGACATTTTTGATCGAGTTAAAAAAGTTGTTGTAGAACAATTAGAGGTAGAGCCGGAAAAAGTTACCCCCGAAGCAAGCTTTGCTAATGATCTGCAAGCTGATTCCCTCGATGTGGTCGAGTTAGTGATGGCTTTAGAGGAAGAATTTGATATTGAAATTCCCGACGAAGCGGCCGAACAAATTGACACTGTAGGCAAAGCTGTTGACCATATTAGCGAGAAAGTAGGAGCAACCGCCTAATTATTGCGGGAAAATTGACAATTAGGATTAAATATCTGGGGCAAAATCTGCCCTTATTTTTGAACAAACATGACAGAATTGCCATTAAAAAGGGTTGTCATCACGGGGATGGGTGCGATCACTCCCCTCGGCAATAATCTAGCAGACTATTGGACAGGCTTAATCAACGGCAAAAGTGGCATTGGTTTAATTACCCACTTTGATGCCTCCCGTCACGCTTGTCGCATTGCCGGGGAGGTGCGGGGTTTTGACCCCCACGACTATGTGGATCGCAAAGAGGCAAAGCGCATGGACCGTTTCGCTCAATTTGCCGTCGCCGCTAGTTTGCAAGCGCTGCAAGATTCTCGATTAGTTATCGACGCTCTCAATGCTGATGATATAGGTGTACTAATCGGTACGGGCGTAGGCGGCATAAAAGTGCTTGAGGATCAACAGGAAATTTACTTGACAAAAGGTCCGGGCCGGTGTAGTCCCTTCATGATCCCGATGATGATTGCCAATATGGCCGCTGGTTTAACCGCTATCCACACGGGGGCCAAGGGACCGAGTAACTGCACCGTGACCGCTTGCGCTGCCGGTTCCAATGCCATCGGCGATGCTTTTCGTCTAGTACAAAGGGGTTTTGCCAAAGGAATGATCTGCGGTGGGACGGAAGCCGCCGTTACCCCCCTAGGATTGGCTGGTTTTGCCTCCGCTAAGGCCCTGTCCACCCGCAACGATGACCCCACCCGGGCCAGTCGTCCCTTTGACAAGGATCGGGATGGTTTTGTCATGGGGGAAGGGGCAGGAATCTTGATTATAGAGGAATTAGAAACGGCCTTAGCCCGTGGGGCGCGAATTTACGCCGAAATGATCGGTTATGGTCTGACTTGCGATGCCTATCACATGACAGCACCAGTTCCCGATGGTCGTGGAGCCACCAGAGCGATCGAATTAGCGATCAAAGATGCCGGTTTGACTCCGGCGGAAATTAGCTATATCAACGCCCACGGCACCAGTACAGGGGCCAATGATCCCACGGAAACCAAGGCGATTAAAAAAGCTTTAGGAGAATCGGCCTACCAAATCCCCGTCAGTTCCACCAAATCGATGACAGGCCACCTTTTAGGCGGTTCTGGCGGTATTGAAGCCGTGGCCACGGTAATGGCGATCGCTAATGATCGGATTCCCCCGACTCTCAACCTTGACAATCCTGACCCCGATTGTGATCTTGATTACGTCCCCTACGAAAGTCGTCAGCAGATAGTTAACGCTGCCCTCTCCAACTCCTTTGGATTTGGTGGCCATAACGTCACCTTAGCTTTTAGAAAATATGCTTGAGTCGATGCCCCTGAAAGAGTAATCTTTGAGTGGCTCCCTCTTTAACTGGGTCTTATTTTTGTAGTTCATTCTAAAAAACATTATGGTTGTCGCCTCCCAATCCCTCGAAGAACTTTGTATTAATGCGGTGCGTTTTTTAGCGGTGGATGCCGTAGAAAAAGCTAAATCGGGACACCCCGGACTGCCGATGGGGGCCGCACCCATGGCCTTTGTCCTCTGGGATCAATTCCTGCGTTTTAACCCGAAAAACCCCCAATGGGTCAATCGCGATCGTTTTGTTCTCTCCGCCGGTCACGGTTGTATGCTGCAGTACGCTTTGATGTACCTGACGGGATACGATAGCGTTCCCCTAGAGGAAATTAAACAATTCCGGCAGTGGAAATCGAAAACCCCTGGCCACCCCGAAAATTTCGTCACGGAAGGGGTAGAAGTGACCACCGGTCCTCTGGGTCAAGGGATTGCTAATGGTGTCGGTTTGGCCCTAGCAGAAGCCCATTTAGCAGCCCGTTTCAACAAACCGGATGCCAAAATTATCGACCATTACACCTATGTGATTTTGGGTGATGGTTGCAATATGGAGGGGATTTCTGGGGAAGCTTGTTCTTTAGCCGGTCACTGGGGTTTAGGCAAGTTAATCGCTCTCTATGATGATAACCATATCTCGATCGATGGTTCCACCGATATCGCTTTTACTGAAGACGTGAGCAAGCGTTTTGAAGCCTACGGTTGGCACGTTCAGCACGTCGAGAATGGTAACACCGATTTAGATGCCATTGCCAATGCAATTGCAGCGGCCAAAGCTGTCACCGATAAACCCTCGATGATTAAAATCACCACTACCATCGGTTATGGTTCCCCCAATAAGTCTAATACCGCCGATGTTCACGGGGCAGCTTTAGGAGCAACAGAAATCGAGTTAACCCGGAAAGCGTTAGGTTGGCAATACGAGCCGTTTGTGGTTCCCGATGAGGTGTTAAATCGTTTCCGGCAAGCAGTGGACAAGGGAGCAACGGCAGAAACGGACTGGAATAAGTTATTTAACGAATATCAGGCCAAATATCCCGCAGAAGCGGCTTTATTTGAACAGTTAACCACCGGTCAACTGCCGGAAGGTTGGGAGCAAGCTTTACCGGTTTATAAACCCGAAGATAAGGCTCTCGCTAGTCGTAAACACTCGGAAATCTGCTTAAATGCGCTTGCGGGGGTTTTACCCGGTTTAATCGGTGGTTCGGCGGATTTAACCCACTCTAACTACACCGAATTAGAGCATTTTGGTAATTTCCAAAAAGGCAGTTATCAGGAGCGTAACGTCCATTTTGGCGTACGAGAACACGCGATGGGGGCGATTTGTAACGGTATTGCTCTCCATAACACGGGATTGATTCCCTACGGGGCAACTTTCCTGATTTTCACCGACTATATGCGGAATTCTATCCGTTTATCGGCATTGTCAGAAACTCGCGTCATCTGGGTAATGACTCACGATTCCATTGCCCTAGGGGAAGATGGACCGACTCATCAACCCGTGGAACACGTTGCTTCTCTGCGCGCTATTCCTAACCTGTTAGTCATGCGTCCGGGGGATGGTACGGAAACTTCCGGTGCTTATAAAGTAGCGGTGAGCGAAAAGAAACGCCCGACTTTATTGGCTCTCTCCCGTCAAAATCTGCCCAATTTAGCAGGAACTTCCCTTGCGGGTGTGGCTAAAGGTGCTTATACTATCACCGATTGCGAAGGTACTCCCGATGTCATTCTCATCGGTACGGGGGGCGAGTTATATCTCTGCGATAAAGCGGCTGCGGTGTTAAAAGAGGCAGGAGTCAAAGCTCGCGTCGTTTCTATGCCCTGTTGGGAGCTATTCGAGGAACAATCGGCAGAATACAAAGAATCGGTATTGCCGAAAGCAGTGAAAAAACGTCTCGCGGTGGAAGCGGGTTCAACTATGGGTTGGCATCGTTACATCACCGATGAGGGGGATGTGTTGGGGGTTGATACCTTCGGGGCTTCTGCTCCGGGGGGTGTGATTCTAGAGAAGTTTGGTTTTACCGTGGATAACGTGGTAGCGAAGGCAAAAGCGTTGTTAGGTTAATTAAACTTTGATTTTGTGGAAAAAGCCCGCGCAAGCGGGTTTTTTTGTGGTTATAGGTCAACCTAGTTTAGGCTTTAGGCTTAGTTCATGTAAAAATGTAAACTAGGAAGCTTTAGTAGTTAGCCAAAACCTTTACACTTGAGATAATTATCACGATTCCTAGAGCCATGACTAAAGGGGAAAGCCCTATATCGAAGGAAACAATCAAGAGCCTAACATTAGATATAGAAGGCTCACTGTTGTCTTTTGATAAATTTATCAAGGCTCAAAAACAATTAGCAATACTACTCCATGAAGTAGATAAAACCCTTGCTAACAAAAATCGCCCTCTGATAAATTGGAGAATCTCTCAAGTTCATAGTGGCAGCATTCATCTTACTTTAGAAGGAATGCCTCAAGATCAGATTACACCTAGTCAAATTTCTGAAGTTATTAAGACTGTAGAAAGGGGAATAGTAACAATTTTAGAACATCCGATTCGTCCTAAGTATTTTTCTGATCGAGCTTTAGAAAGTGCGCGATCATTAGCAATATTGAAAAAAAGAGATGAGTTTATGGTGCAATTGGGCTTTGATTCAAGGTGTATCGACTTGAATCAAGCTTTGATTGCTAATGTTGATGAAATTATCGGAGGAAAATATCAAAGTTTTGGTACTGTAGAAGGTGTGCTTAAAGCTATTGATTTAAGTCGTCAACCTATTTTTAGAGTTTACAATTTATTGACTAATAAAAGTGTTAAATGTTACTTTGAAGCAAATTTACTTGATAATATCAAAGAATATCTAGAAAAAAGAGTCTCTGTATCGGGGATAGTTACCTCTAGAGAAGATGGGGAAAAAATCGGTATTAAAGTTGAGTCAATCGCTCTTTTTTCTGAGGAAAAAGATTTACCTAGCATTGAGGAAATGATCGGAATTTTGGGAGGAAGTAATTGATTCGTCCAACAAAAAAGCTACACTACTGGGATTCTTGTGTTTTTTTAGCTTTCCTGAAAAATGAAAAGGATAAAATTAATGATTGTATTTCTGTTCTCAAAGCAGCTGAAAATGGTCAGGTAATAATCGTGACTTCTGCTCTTACTTTTATTGAAGTGGTGAAATTAGAAAAAGGACAGCCAAAATTACCTAAAGAAAGTGAGGAAAAAATCAGAGATTTTTTCCGACATGAGTGGATTTATATCTATGATGTGGACAGAAACGTTGGCGAACTAGCCAGAGAATTGATGTGGCAATATCAGGCACTAAAACCTAAAGATGCAACTCATCTGGCGACGGCAATTAAAGCCAGAGTGGATGTTTTAGATACTTTTGATGATGGCTTGCTGAAAGTCTCTGGAGAAATCGGTGATCCTCCTTTAATAATTAGAAAACCTTTTTTTGAAGTTCAACTTGATCTTTTTTGAAAAAATACCCATTCTCGCACAGGAAAATTACAAATCGAATTACCGAACACAAAAGGTCTAAATTGATAGGAATACCTTCAACAAGCCTAAATATTCACAAAGATCAATATATTGAAACAGATTTTGATTTAGTGACTACATCTCTTGCCAATGCTTTTTTTCAGACCAATTTAGAAACAGGACTCTACAACCATGGCTCCCGATCGAAAAAATAGAGGATTTACTTGATGAAAATTAGCAATCAAGATACATCTAATAAACTTAATTGTAGAGGTGTAAATCTTGCAGGTTTCTGAAGATCATAATTAGCAATAAATACCTCCTTGCCCTTGCGTCTTTCACTCTGATAACCATGTTCCAATTTTAAACCATTTTTTTGATCATCAGTTCGATTAATAGTGTAATTCCATTCATTATCTTGTCAAGAAATAGACCAATCATACATTTCTCTAATTTCGGAGCAATTATCATAAGTCAAAAGAAATTTAAATCGATGTTGATATTTTTTCAACGTCTTACATAACCTTTCATGATCTTCTAGACTGAAGAAGCAGGAATAGAATTTATTTTGATCTGCTTGAAAGTAAGGAGGATCGACAAATAAAAAGTAATCATCGGGTAATTGATTGATTAAATCTTCAAAATCTAAACAAGATAAATTGACATTTTGCAGTTTTTCCGAAGTGGTTTTTAGGTGAGAAGGCCAGTTTTCAGGACGCATAGAATACTTATCACCATAGCCCCAATAACAATTTTCAAGTTTCATAATTCCTGAGTAGGAAGTTCTATTTAGATAATACCAACGCATGGCTCTTTCTAGGTCATTGGCTGGTTGAAATTCATTTTTATAATAATTGTGTAATTCTTTGGTAGCGTTTAGATCTTTTAATAATTCAATTAGACTATCAAGATGATCTTTGATATGTCGATAACAGTTCATTAATTCCTCATCTTTGTCATTGAGAATATTCTCTGCTACACTTTCCTTAGCAAAGAATATAGATGCTCCCCCCGCAAAAGGTTCACAATACTTATGGTGACTAGGAAGACAAGCTAAGATTAGCTTACGGGCATAAAATTTACCGCCGGGATAACGAAAAGGAGAATTACTAAGTTTTTTAGCGATTTTGGACATTACCTTTGATTTTAGAGGCTTTTCTTTGGGATTATTTTAACAAAATTACGATATTTTCTCTAGGAATGTCAGAGAAGTTTGGTTTTACCGTGGATAAGGTGGTAGCGAAGGCAAAAGCGTTGTTAGGTTAATTACCTGAAATCCTAGCTGTCATGAGTCAGAAAAATCTGGCTTATTTTTTTGTTTTTCTAAGGAGCTAGATTTGATTGTTCAAGCTACTCAACGGGAGAAAGGAATTTTAAAAGGTCAAGATAAGATAGCTTTGAGAGTCGGCAAGGTTCTCAATCAGTCTATAGAGGGGATACAAGACCAAAAGCTGGGCGTAAGTCCGTCTTGAGGCGATCCCCCTTGAAATAGGAAGCTCTCCATTCCGTTGAGAGTAGTTCACCCTCTTGCTTTTAACCAATCGGTAATAGCGGGGGGTAAATCCCGTTGCACTTTGCCACTAACATACATTCCGATATGTCCGACGGGGAAAGCACAAGCGGTATAGTCAGAAGTACCGATATAATTCCCTAAAGCGAGGGAAGAAGCGGGAGGGACAAGGTGATCTTTATCCGCATAAAGATTGAGAATTGGCATAGTCAGATTGTGTAAATCTACCCGTTTATCTCCTAACATCACTTCCCCTTTAATCAGTTTATTTTGCTGATAGAAATCCTTGAGGAACTGTCGGTAGGATTCTCCTGCTTGGTCGGGACTATCAAAAATCCATTTTTCCATACGCAGAAAATTAACTAATTTTGATTCGTCTTCCATGATGTCAGGAAAATCGAGGTATTTCTGATAACCTAACTGCAAAGGTTTCAATTCCAGAAACTCTAAGTTGAGAAAATCTCCCGGGATATTGCCCATAGCATCTACCATTAAATCGATGTCTAATGCTTCGGAACCCAAGGAACATCCCCCGCGCATATTTAAGAGGGTCTCGGTTTGATAAAAGTCCACCGGTGTCACCATTGTCACCAGATTTTTTATCTTATCAGGATAGAGGGAACTATAGCATAAACTAAAGGTTCCTCCCTGACAGATTCCTAACAGATTAATCTTGTCGAGATGATGACTTTGACGAATAAAATCGACGCAATTATCGACATAACCATTGATATAATCATCAAGGGTTAACCAGCGATCGCTTCTCGTGGGATATCCCCAATCAATTAAGTAGATATCTAAGCCTAATTTCAGCAGATTGGCCACTAAAGAACGCCCTTCCTGTAAATCTACCATGTAGGGACGATTGACCAAAGCATAAACCATCAGCAAGGGAATCTCGAAGGGTTTTTCAACCACGGGTTTAAAGTGGTAGAGAATGATTTTATCTTCCCGATAAACTGCTTCTTTTTCCGAGACTCCACACTGAATATCTTCTTCTTTAACTCGTTTGAGATTGTCTAAACCTTTGAGATTTTTCTGAGTTAATTCTAGATAATCTTGGGTAAAGTCTTCCAGTTTCACTTGCGTCAAAAATGGCCACATAATTTAATTCTCCTAGGGAAGTGGGGAAGTGGGGATTTTTCAGTGAGCAGTGAACAGTAAACAGTAATCAGTGAAAATAAAGTTCCGAAGTTTTCACCTAACACTATATACTTAAAACTGCAATCCGATAACTGATAACTGAAATCCCCAACACCTAACGTCACTTTTTTCCTTTTTACTTTATTCCTTGAAAACTGTCTGCTACTGTAACTAATTGTTACTTTCTACTGCTTTTTTTTCTCCTAAAGCTTTTTTGAGACTTTTTACCTCTTTGCGTAATTCATAGACAGTCCGATGAATTTCATCGACTTCGCTGCGGGTAGGCAGATTCATTGAGCGCAGGTAAATTTCCATTAAATCCTGCTGTTTGAGGCGATAATCATTGAGGGAATTAATAAATTTTCCCCTTACTTTTAGGTTTTCTGGTTGACAAAAAGCCTTTTCAAAAATATCATCAGCGACGACACTCCACACATCTTGAAATTCTCGCCAATTCTTGACAGGTTGACCTTTTTCTGCTAGGAAAACTAATTTTTTAGTTAAAGCTTCAAAGGATTTAACTTGAATATCAGCCAGCACAATTTGATAGTTAATACTAGCTTGATAAAGAATGCGCCAAGTTTCAAAACTATCGAGTAATTTGCGGTTAAATTCTCGGGGCAATCCCAATAAAGGCATCTGTAACCATTGACCAAAAGTTTCATCATAAAACTTCTGCCAATAGATATTATTGAGTTCGATCAAAGAAGAAGTATTACCTAACCAAGCTTTGGTTATTGTGTCATTTGACAGCACCAAAGGATCGAACCATAAATGATTGAGACTTTGCAATTGTTGCAGGTAAATTGTCCATAGTTGACTGACATCTTGACTACTTTGGGAAGTGGCGGTAGTAAAACTATTCAGTTGACCGCGCATCTGTTGGGTATAATTATCTAAAATTGTTTGCCAGTTTTCTCCTGTTTGCATTTTCGGGAAGATACTTTCCCAAGCTTCCATCGATAATTTTAGGAATTTTACCAACAAATCCCGATTATCAAAATAGCGCTGGGTTGCCTCTTGCAATTCTGGTTTAATATTGCCCATGACTGGGGGTATCGCCCCCATCATATCAAACCAACTTGACCACATTTTTGCCCCGGTTTCCGTCCAAAGATTGACGTAATCCGCAGCCATCTCACTCCAAGCTTGTGTCGGTTTATCCATTATTTTTGCCCTTTTCCTTTAACGCTGATTTCGCTAGTTTACTAACCCACCCTACACCCAATAACTGATAAGTAGTCGTGCAAAATTAATTTCCTAGTCGAGACTCCGAAACAGAAGACAGATAACTGATAACTTACCCACTGATAACTTACCCACTGATAACTGATTAAGCACAATTATTTGTAGGATGGGTTAGCGGTAGCGTAACATAATCGGGCGTTGGGTTTCATGCTTCAACCGTTCGGCTGAGCTCACGGCCGAAGCCCAACCTACGTTCATCTTATATTTAATTCCATCCACCTACTTAACTCACCCACTGATAACTGATAACTGATTAGGTGTGATGGGCCCCATTAACTCTGAGGACTTCTCCAGACACATAACTGCTGGCAACAGGAGAGAGTAAATAGGCAGTTGCCCAGGCGATATCTGCGGGTTCACCGAAGCGACGACAGGGAATTTCGGCAGTGATTTTATCGCGAACTTTATCGGGAATCGCTAAAGTCATTTCCGTGTTAATAAACCCTGGTGCGATCGCATTGGCGCGAATATTATAACGGGCAGCTTCCCGGGCCAAGGATTTGACTAAACCAATAACTGCCGCTTTTGTGGCCGCATAATTAGTTTGGCCGGCATTACCGCGATCACCGGAAATAGAACTAATACAAACGATCGATCCCGCTTGTCGTTGATACATTCCCTCAATAAACGGCTTAATCGTGTGATTAACCCCTTTTAGGTTGACATTAATCACTAAATCCCAATCTAGCGGCGTTAATTTAGCGAAAAAGTTATCTCTGGTAATCCCCGCGTTAGCGACGATGCCATACACTGGTCCCAATTCCGCTTCAATTTGTTGAGCTGCCGCTTCCATCGATTCTAACTTAGTCACGTCGGCGACAATGCCTAAACCCTGGGGATTATCGGCGACTAAATCCGTGTAGGCCACCTTGGCCCCCAATTCTATCAAAAGAGAGACAATAGCCGCCCCAATGCCTCGATTTCCGCCGGTAACGACGATAACTTTCTCCTCTAGTCCCAGAGATACCATAGCTTTTTCCTCCTAAACTCTTTCAATTGCGATCGCTGTTCCGCCACCGGTCCCATGACAGATGGCCGCCATACCGAGGGTTTTATCCTGTACTTTCAACGCGTTAATTAACGTCACCAGAATCCGCGCACCGGAAGCGCCGATAGGATGACCCAAGGCGATCGCACCACCGTGAACGTTTTGTTTTTCCCTAGCTAACCCCAGATCCATCTCAAAAAGCAGATTATTTAAGGCAAAAGCTTCGTTATTTTCCACTAAATCGAAATCTTCGATCGTTTTATCTAGAGATGATAGTAATTTTTTCACCGCTAGGACGGAGAATTCTGGGAAGCGCTCGGTTTTTCCAGCACCCACAGCGCCGCCAAGGATTTTGGCAATTGGTTTTAAACCGTACTGATCCACCGCTTTTTGACTGGCTAAAAGGATAGCGGCGGCCCCATCGGAAATCTGACTACTATTCCCCGCGGTTAAAACTCCCGACGGATTAAAAGCCAGCCGCAGTTTTCCTAACCCTTCTGGGGTACTATCGGAACGAATACCCTCATCTTGAGCAATAATTGTGGAACCTTTCTTAGATTTAAGTTCAATTGGCACGATTTCGCCGTTAAACCAGCCTTTTTCTGTGGCTGTGGCCGCTCTTTGGTGGGATAAGGCGGCAATTTCGTCTAATGCTTGCCGAGAAACCCCGCGATCGAGACAGAGGCGATCGACTTGGGAACCCATAACCTCAGCCGTGGTAGCATCGGTTAAGCCATCGTGCAGTAATAAGTCAGTTAATTGTTCTGGCGCACCCATGAGGAATTTATAACCCCACCGGGCCCGATGGGAGAGAAAAAAGCCAGTTTGGGACATGGATTCGATGCCACCAGCGAGGACGAGATCCGCTTCTCCGGCGCGAATTGAGGTGGCAGCGTTACTAACGGCAATCATTCCCGAAGAACAAACCATATCCACCCGATATCCGTCCACGCTTACGGGAATTCCCGCTTTAATCGCCGCTTGTCGGGGAATTAACTGACCATGACCCGCTCCCAAAACATTGCCGAAAATGTACAAATCTAGGGCTTCTGGGGGCAAATTAGCGATTTCTAGGGCGGATTTCATCACTGTTGCCCCTAAATCGGCCGGGGATAATCCGATTAATCCCCCACCAAAACGACCAATTGGAGTCCGGACAGCGGCCACGATATAAACTTCTTGCATAGACTTCTCTCTATTGGGAAGCGAAGATAATAGATAGAATTTACTTAAGAATATCGAGTCCGAAAAGATCAAAATCCCAATTGACTGTCATTGGTTACAAGTTCCTGGCCTCGATGCCTTGAGTTTTTGTCTATCTACTCTCGATTTTGCAACAGAATTTCTGTGTCAGAAGATATATTCATTAGAATTTAACTTTTCTGGTAGCAATCCCCTTTTTTTATGGATTTAGTCAAGCGCCTAGTTTTTATCGGTGGTGGCCATAGTCATGCGATCGCCCTTCGTCTTTGGGGGCAATCACCCCTAAAAAACGTTCAATTAACTTTAATTAGCGATGTCACCCATACCCCCTATTCGGGAATGTTACCCGGCCACGTCGCCGGTTTTTATGATTTTGCTGAGACTCATATCGATTTACCTTCTCTAGCTAGGTATTCTCAAGCGCAATTCTGTTTAGACAAGGCTAATTTCATAGATACGGAAAAATGTCAAGTAATTTGTCATAATTCTTCACCGATTCCCTTTGATTATCTCTCGATCGATATCGGCAGCCTCCCGGCAGTAGATAATGTTATTGGTGCTAAAGAGTACGCTATTCCCGCCAAACCGGTGCCGATTTTTCGGGAAGGATGGCAAGAAATCCTCAAAAAAGCGGTTAGTAACCCTAATAATACTTTAAATATCGTCATTGTTGGTGGTGGCGCAGGCGGGGTCGAATTAGCTTTAAATATGCAGTCCCGTTTGACCAAAATTCTCAACTCTAGCAGTAATTTGAATTTGTCTCTAATTCATCGAGGAAAAAAACTCCTACCGAACCATAATAATTGGGTCGGCCAACGTTTAGAGAATATTTTTAAACAAAGGGGAATTAGATTATATTTATCAACGGATGTGACGGCAGTGCAAGCAGATCGGATTATCTGTTCATCGGGGTTAGTTTTACCCATGGATTATACAATTTGGGTAACGACGGCCTCGGCCCCTAGTTGGATTAAAGCGTCAGGATTACTGACAGATGAAAAAGGGTTTATTTTAGTGAATAATTATCTGCAATCTCTTTCCCATCCCCATATTTTTGCCGTGGGAGATATTGCCACGATTCCAGATTATCCCCGTCCGAAAGCGGGAGTTTTTGCCGTCCGACAAGGAAAACCTCTGTTCGATAATTTGGCAAGAATTCTGCAAAATCAGCCACTAAAACCCTATTTTCCCCAGAAAAATTATCTGAGTTTAATCGGGACGGGAGACCAACAAGCGATCGCATCTTGGGGCGGTTTTGGCTGGCAATCACCGTTATTATGGTTATGGAAAGATCGGATCGATCGAGCTTTTATGAAACAGTTTAAGCTCTAGTCAATAAGTAGGTAGGTGTTAAAAATTATCAGACACCCCCCTTATCAAGGGGTGATTAAGGGGGGATCAGAGGCAAAATTGCTGATTATCGTCCAATAACACCGAGTTACTGTCAAGGTCGTTGGGAGTAAAATCTGATTTGGGAATCCCACAACCTGATAAAGTAAAAATCGTCCCGATACCTTGACTGGTTAAGGGAGAGAACGTCAATAGTTTGTTAAATAGTACATATAAACCAATGCTACGTCTTCGCTCGATTATTTCCCTAGTTTTAGTCCTAGTTACTACGCTGCTGGTTAGCTGCAGTGGTCCGCAAGCAACTATCCCCACCGTTTACAGTCCGCAAAAAATCGAACAGTTACAGGTTTACATCCAACCCATAGAAGGATTTCGCGAAAAAATGAGCGTTTTGCAAGACCTCATCGCTGACAAAAATTGGGTAGATACTCGCACCTATATCCACGGTCCTTTGGGGCAATTGCGTCAGGAAATGGTAGGATTATCCCGTAATTTACTGCCCAAAGACCAAGAAAAAGCCAAGCAGTTAGCGAAAAATCTTTTCGTTCACTTTGAACGTATCGATGCGGCAGCCAAAGAAAAAGATGCTAGTCTCGCTGCTAATCAATTCCAAGAAGCATTAAAAGACTTCGATGCTTTCTTAAATATTGTTCCTAGTTAGTTTGTATCAGTTATCAGTGATCAGTTATCAGTGATCACCGACCAGCCCGCAGCTAAAAAACCGATAAATGCTATTTTGGTTTAGTTTGGACGCTAATAGGGCCATTAACCATGGTTTGACAGGCTAAACGATAATTTTCGGGTTTTTTCTTCAGACAGCGCTGCTCAAAGTCGGTTCTAGCGGAGAGATTTTCCATCCCCTCGACAATTGCCACTATACAAGTACCACACTGACCGTAACCGCCACAATTCATCAATTTACCGCCAAAAGTGTAGATATCAACGCCATTCTGGATTGCTTTCTCTCGTAAATTCGCTCCATCTGCCGCTACCACGATCTTATTCTCTTTGACGAAGTTGATGTTACCCATGAATGTCTTACCCTAAATTTTTGCAAATTAATATTAAAAAATATTAAATTTTTTTGATTGTAACATTTTTGGCTCGCTCTTCTAAATATTCGGCGATGCCAATAGCGATCGCTTTTTTACCGATAAATTTCGCCAATGCCGCTTTTGTGACCAAATAAGCCACCTGTTCCCCGTGATCGCCCTTTTCCTCGCCCCGATTAGCAATGACGGCCTGATAGCCCTTTTCTAGGCGTTTACGGGCGATTTCCAGTAACTCCTCCTGACTAACTCCCTCCTGATACTTGAAAGTCACCATCTCTAAATCGGGAAAATTTTCTCTCACCTTGTCAATCACTTTTTCCGTCGGCACAAAATTAAGATTTAACTGCCCTTCACTGGGAATCTTACCAGAAAAAGGGCTTTCTAAGCGATAATCGGCCACTGCTGCCGAGAAAATCCCAAATCTATAATTTTTACTCTCTAATTCTCCCATCACCTTCCCTAGATACTCGTCATAAGTTTCAATGATTTCATGGGGTAAATAAGCGGGAGGTGTATAGCTGCCGCGTCCGTGGATTAACTGCACCTTGGCCCCGCGCAGGTATAATTCTTCTGCAATAGCGACTCCTAATTGTCCGGTAAAACGATTGGTTAAACGACGGATATTATCGATAATCACGGGTGTGGGTCCACCAGTGACTAAAATCGGCATATTTTTCAGGACAGAATTACTGAGAATCCCACAGGCTGCCACGGTAATCTCTTTTTCCCCGGGGAGATTGTGTTTACCGTAATCATCCCGGGGTGGCATAATCTGAACTCCCCAGCGATCGAGCGTTTGCAAAGATTCGCTCAGAATAGCATTATGTAAACTGCCGTGCATGGTGGGGACGAGCAGAATTTTAGTTTTTCCCTTTTCCTGTCGTCCCAAGGCCGAGGCTAAGCATGAAGTGATCACTCCGTCAGCGATTCCGTAACGAAACTTATTAATCGTGTTATAGGTAGCGGGGGCGACTAAATAAAGATCAAAGGGAGATTGATCGCTTAAATGTTCTGCTTTTGCCGTTAATTGACTAACTACGGGATTAACCGTACTCCATTCCAAAGCTTCCTTAGTGACGTATCTTAAAGCTTCTTCCGAGACAAAAGCCACGACTGTAGCCCCGAATTTCCGCAAAGATCGGGCAATTAGCGGCGCTTTCATGGCCGCAATCCCTCCTGTTACCAGTAAAGCAATCCGTTTACCCCAGAGATGATGATTTTCTAAGGGTACTTCGCGATCGCTTAATGGCGAATCCGTGGGAGAGGAGAAATTCCAAGTCATAAATTTTCAGTGATCAGTAAACAGTAATCAGTGAACCGAAAACTCAAATCTGATCACTGATCACTGATCACTGATTTGAAGATTTGTCTATCCCTGACCGAGAAACTGGTTATGCTAGTAAATAAAGGGTTGCTTCGGTGTTCTTATGATTGACAAAATTTTAACTAAAGTTCGATCGCTTGCCAAGCCGCTATTAGTTCTAGGATTAGTGACAACGCTGATTTTAGGCAATGTTTCCAGTGCTTTAGCGGCATCGGGGGGTAGAATGGGTGGCGGTAGTTTTCGCGCCCCTAGTCGCAGTATTAGCCCTTCTAGAGGTGGTGGTTACAGTTCCCCGGGTTACGGTGGAGGTATTGGTTTTCCCTTCCTCTTACCCTTCTTTTGGGGTGGTGGTGGCGGTGGCTTAATTTCTCTGTTAATCTTTTTTGCTATTGCCAATTTCCTCGTTAATGCTTTCCGTAATGGTGGAGGCAGTGATGAGAATGGTATGGCTGTTGAACCGGGATATGAAACCGTCTCCGTGGCTAAAGTACAGGTGGGTTTGTTGGCTAATGCCCGTTATCTGCAACAAGAATTAAATCAAATCGCCCTAACTGTGGATACTAGCACCTCTGAGGGACGGGTCGAAGTCTTACAAGAATCGGCCCTCGCCCTGTTGCGTCATCCAGAATACTGGGTTTATGGTAACGTCGATTGCCAACAAACCAGCCTCAGCAGTGCAGAAGCGAAGTTTAATCAGTGGTCTCTCAACGAACGCGGTAAACTAACGGCGGAAACCTTAACTAATTACAATCATCAACTGCGTCAAGGTTCTAGAGACAATATTTTACCCGAATCGGCTGGGGAATTAGCTAAAAGCGCACCGGAAGGCTATATTTTGGTGACTATTTTAGCCGGCATTGTTGGTAAATTTTCTCTACCGAAAA
Organism: Microcystis aeruginosa Ma_QC_C_20070703_M131; assembly: GCA_007095475.1. Classification (GTDB taxonomy): domain Bacteria; phylum Cyanobacteriota; class Cyanobacteriia; order Cyanobacteriales; family Microcystaceae; genus Microcystis; species Microcystis aeruginosa_I. The sequence goes on from SFCA01000093.1 coordinate 18,490, forward strand.
TTAATGACTCCCAAGACTTGAAACAGGCCCTGCAACAAATTGGTAGTATGGGAGGCGATCGACTTTTAGCGGTAGAAGTGATTTGGACTCCCCAAAGCGAGGGTGATATTCTCAGTCAAGACGACATTCTCGCCAATTATCCCGATCTGAAATTAGTGTAGTTTGTCGGGGGATAACCCTAGATATTGCCCAAAATCTCCCTGTAAAAGGGAGATTTTTTGATTATTAAGGATATTGCCCCCGTTAACAATATAATTCCTGAATCCACTGCCATTCTTGGGCTAATCCTTCGGCTAAAGAGACTTGGGGATTATAACCTAGAATAGTACGGGCTTTGGTGACATCGGCGGCGGTGTGACGGGCATCTCCTCGGGCCAAGCCTTGATGCGATCGCTCGATCGGTTTACCGATGACTTTTGCCATGGTATCCAAGACATCCAGCAAAACCACGCGACTACCACCACCAATATTAAACACCTCCCCCACCGCTTCCGGCACGACGGCAGCGGCTAAATTAGCGGCCACAGCATCGCTAATAAAGGTAAAATCGCGGGTTTGTTTGCCATCCCCGTAGATGCCGATGGGGTTGCCTGCGATCGCTGCTTGAAAAAACTTATGGAAAGCCATATCGGGACGTTGCCGCGGTCCATAAACGGTGAAATAACGCAAGGCAGTGACGGGAACGTGAAAATTCTGGTGATATAGCCAACAGAGTCTTTCTGCCGCTAATTTGGTGATGCCGTAGGGTGAAACTGGTTGGGGACAAAGGGTTTCGGGAGTCGGCATCGTTTCCGCATTGCCATACACCGAGGAAGTGGAAGCAAAAACCATCCGTTGTAAAGAAGGGGTTTCCTTAGCGGCCTCAAGAATAATTTGAGTAGCATTTATATTCCTTTCGGTATATTGACGAAATCCATCACCCCAGCTTGCTCTGACTCCTGCTTGGGCTGCCTGATGGAATAATACTTCTACTCCCTGCAGCAGTTGTCGCCAGTCGAGGGCTTGTATATCCGCTTCAATTAACTTAAATTCGCGATATTTTGCTAGAATATGGACATTTTTGCGCTTTAAACTGGGGTCGTAATAATCGTTAAATTGATCGATACCGATCACCTGATCTCCTTGTTCTAAAAGCTTTTCTGCCAAGTTAGAACCGATAAAACCCGCGACACCGGTAACAATATGAGTAGCCATTTAATCCTAGTAGTTGATATTTTGGATCGATTTTGACACTCCCGTTGCCTAAAGGCGTGGGGATTCTTGGTTCACTGAGATCACTTGCTTAGACAGAATCACTTCTGAAAAAGTAGAGGTATTCTCTCCCCAAGCGTTTATCGGGTCTAGCCCGAAAGTTCCCGTATGCCCTACGGTACTTAACCCTTTTTTAAGGATATTAATAGCGGCGTTTTCATCCCGATCTAAAACACACCCACATTTACACTGATGGGTTCTAGTCGATAAAGATTTTTTAACAACTTCACCACAGCTTGAACAGTTTTGGCTCGTATAGTTCGGTGCGACAGCAATCGTTATCTTGCCGAATTTAACTCCAAAATATTCTATCCATTCTCGAAACTGATACCAGGCCGCATCATTGGTTGTTATCGAAAAAACACATTTGTGATAACACGGTTTGGGGAACCGTCTATATGTTGGTCGCAATTCATCCGAGCGCTTTTAGCGAGGCACTTCTGGCGACATCTCAGTTAAACTAGCATTTTGATAATAATGGCTGAGAATGCGATCATAAGTCACCCCTTGATCGGCGAGGGAAAAAGCGCCCCATTGACTTAAACCGATCCCATGACCGAAACCGCGACCATTGATGGCAAAAGTACCGTTATTAGCTGAAATCGTGAATAGGGTACTACGCAGATCGAGTAATCGCCGTAATTGGGCATCGGAGATTAATTTAGAGCCTTGATCGCCCACTACACGCATTCTAATCACTCGTCCGTGGGGAGTGATCCTTTGGGGAGATAGCGATCGCACGCGGCCAACACCACCGATTAAACTGCCTAATTCACTGGCGCTAAAGTTTTTTGACCATTGGAATACCGGTGCGACCTGATCGTAATCGACGACACCGCGCAGGTAGGGTAAGGGGGAATTCCAAACATCTTCGACATTTTCTGTATGGCCTCCAGAGGAGGAGTGAAACACCGCTAGAATCGGTTTGCCGTTGAAGCTCATAATTTGTCCAGCGGTGGCATTAACTGCCTCGTGGGTGCTAGTAAACTCGCTTTCTAGACCCTTATAAACTTGGGTACGGGTGGTGGTATCGAGATCGTAGATACGATTGCCGGAACTATTCATTTGGTAGAGAGCATAGGTGCGCGCCGCCACGGATTGGGCTTTTAAGGCCTCTTGCGGCCAGGAGGGAATCGCTTCCGCACCGACGACACTATAGAGATATTCCTCTAAATCGACTAAATTTAGGGCTGTCACCCCGGAACCTTGCCGAATGATCCGTATCCGTCCTCGATACCAGCGATCGTTAATCCAGACGTAACCATCATTCCCTGGTTCGATGAGCAATTGACTAGCCTGCCAATCGGCCAAACCCACGGCTTTTCCTCTGGGATTAGCATTGAGGGCATTCATGGCGGTCAATTCTCCTAAAACTCTGCCGGCCCCATCTTTCACCACAGCATCGGTGGAACTGCCCACGGAGACGGCACTAACACCTTTACTGATGGCAATGCGTAATTCGAGAGCAGCTTGGACTGGAGCGATAATCAAAGCCCAAAAAACTAGGACGAGCCAGCTATGGGCAGGCAGGCGGTGCAGGCAACTGCCCAGCAGCCTTGCTGTGCGTTTATTGGTCATGGGGATCGAACTCCTCACACAATCGAGCGATAATCAATTTTACCCGGACTGGGACTTTTTTGCCACTCCGGTTCAGAAAAAATTTTCTTTGTCTGCCAATTTTTCTGTCCTCTCGCCCCTACTCACGGGGTGACAGAGAGCCAGAAAAGCTAACTCGATCTACTCCACACATTATCGGTTATCAGTTATCAGTTATCATTATCAGTTATCAGTTCACCGTTGTTTACTGAAAAAACTTCCCACTTCCCACCCCTTTATCGATAACTGACAACTAAGATGACTATTAGCCCTTCCATAACCGCAACCGCAAAAAAACTCAAAATCGGTCAACTGCGAAAAGTCCATCATATCGCTTTCAACGTCAAGGATATGGAGGCTTCTCGTCATTTTTATGGGGAAATATTAGGCTTAGAGGAATTAGTGGGGGAAAAAATTCCCACTACCTTAAAAGAATTAGTTGCCCAGGGAAAAGTGGCCAATTTCATTACCCCCGATGGTACAGTAATTGACCTATTTTGGCAACCAGATTTAACCCCTGCCGACGACAATCCCGAAATCGCTTTTACCCGTGCTAACCATTTAGCCTTCGATATTGCCCCGGAATGCTTCGATTTTGCCCTAGAAGTGCTACAAAGTCAGGGAATTACCGTTGCTAGTGGACCCGTAACCCGGCCGACTGGGAGAGGGGTTTACTTCTACGATCCCGATGGCTTTATCGTCGAAATTCGCTGTGATCCCGCATTTTAACGACTCAGAGGACGAAAATTGCCCCGAAAAACTAGAAAAGCTAGGATAATCCCTAATATAATCGCTGTTATCGCAATTAGAGGCCGAGAAATCTGTTTAACAGCGATCGCCAAGAAAGCCCAGATAAACACCCCGATAAAAGCCCGATCTTTTCGGTTTAAACCGACTAAAATCGCAATTATCGCCCCAATAACTAGAATTATTACCGTCCAGATCTGGTCGGTTAGACCCCATCGCTGCCAGTCGATCCAATCTAGCACCGAAGCGACGTTGACAATCGTGGCCACGGTAATCCAAGCGAAATAGATACTAATAGGAGCATTAACTAATAAACCCTGTTTACGATTGACAATCAAGCGATTAATTTCTAAGCGAAGATAAAGCCGGATGAGAGAAATTAAAATGCCTAGCATTGCCAGTAAAGACAGGGTAAAAAAACGGGATTGAAAGAGAATTACCCAGAGAATCTGACAAGCACTAGCGAGGACTAATTCGTAGCCTAACCGACGCAAACGCGGTTCAGTTTTATTGAAAGCCAAAGCCTGGTAGATTCCCAAACTAATTAAACCCAGATAGATTAATCCCCAGATAGCAAAAGCATAATTAGCGGGAATAATTAAGACATCTTGAAAAACTGTATTCGAGATAGCCCCGATATTTTCGCCGTTGAGAGGGAAAATATTAGCGAAAATATTGGTGATAAAAGCACCTAGAATAGCAAATAAATTTAGTTCTTGTCGGAGACGATCTCGATCAAAATTCATAGGTCAATCAAAGACGGAAAACATCATTTCGCCCTGAGCGGCCAATTGCCCATCGACTCTTGCTTCCCCTTGCATTTTAGCAATTTTATTCATCTTGAAGGATAATAATTCCACCGTCATGATTAATTGATCCCCCGGCACCACAGGACGACGAAAACGGGTTTTATCAATGCCAGCGAAGGCAAAAAATTTCCCTTTCATCCCAGGCAATTGCGTCAAAATTACTCCCCCCACTTGGGCCATAGATTCAACAATTAACACCCCCGGCATCAAGGGACGATTGGGAATATGACCGGAAAAAAAAGGCTCGTTGATCGTGACATTTTTTAGGCCAACGGCTTTTTGACCGGGTACATAGTCAATAATGCGATCAACTAGGGCGAAGGGATAACGATGGGGCAGTAGTTGGCGAATTTCCTCGACGGTAAAGGTGGTTTTTATGACTGGTTCCAACTCGGTTAAGGCTTCGGTAACGATGGTCATGCAAGTCAAAAATTACAAGTTAGATCAAACATTATCTCACAATCAGTTATCTTGAAGCTATCAGCCGCCAAAAGTCAGCGATCGAGTTGCCCTAGGCCAGATATGTCACCGTGCAAATCGAGCAGAATCTATTTCCGCAATCCCACGGTTTTCCGAGAAGCTGGTGATGGGATTTGAACCCGCGACCGGCTGATTTGTAATCAGCCGGTCGCGGGTTGGCTGAATAAATCTAAAAACCTTGTTGGGTAAGACTTTTAGACTTTTTGTCAATCAACCAGGTCGTTTCCTCGGGTATCGTCTCTTTATCTGTCGTGATCTCCCAGTATCTTAACTTCCTTCTTTTTCCCAAAATTATCTCTCTAATATACCGTTTCTCTCTCTCCATTACTAGGAATACGGTCAAAAATATGCCATCGATTTCTTCGGACTCTCTGCTCAGGTTCCATTAGTAACGAGTGGTTGCTCCGAATCGCTACCGCATATTCTCTTCCTAATTCTTCGAAGACACTCAAGAAATTACCCTCGCTTTCCCCGTACTCGCTATCCGCTAACACTCGCTTAATTTTAAATCCTTTCTCTGGCAAATCTCTCACTATCCCCGCTGGGATTTCTGGTTTACTTTTATAGGTATCTCCTTCTTTTAATCTTTCTTTTAGTTTGTAGAACTCGCTTATTAACGGGATGGTCATACCTTCAATCAACCCATTATGGGTTGACACTCACAATCCCGTTCTCTACTTTTCCGATATTTCCGATGTATTGTCTTTTCACATAATCTGTCGTTTTTCCTTTCTTCTTATCCCCTGTTTCGTCTATTATTACGGTAATTTCTCTTTCCACTAACACGGATAATATTAATTTTAATCTCCTTTCTTTCAGCGCCTTGGCTAACCAAGGTGAACTCGTCAAAAAATGGTGTAACTCTTGTTCGTTTTCTAATCCTACCTCTCTCGCTATCGCCGGCAAGGTCTTTCTTTTTATCTCCGAGAGCAGACCGATATGCAGGTATTTGAAATACTCGTAACTCCTCACTTCGGGAAATAGCTCTCGATACAGGGAGCAGTATTCATCTACTAGTCTGTCAAGTTTGAATTGAGGGATAGAGTTTTTTTAATTTAATACGAGCATCAGCAGTAGCAAATCTCCAGTCAACTGAATTTGACTTTTCATTTCGATTTTCTTCCCATGCCTTAATTTCTTGTTTTAAACTATCCATGTCTGGGATACGACGATCAAGACATTGACGATTCAAAACGCTCAACTCAATTTCTGCCATATTTAACCAGCTGCCATGTTTGGGAGTGTAATGAAATTCGAGTTTATCTAAAATTCTCTTGGCCTCTTCCGGTTCAAAGGCTTTATATAATGAGGCTTTTACATGAGTATTTAAGTTGTCTTGAATTACTCTAATTTTCTGGGTATCCGGATAACGCTCATCAACCAAATATTTCATTTGGTGTGCATAATCGCTCGCCGTCCTTTGTTGTGTAACTTCTACATGTCGCCAACCTTGTAATGGTTCAAAAAACATAAACATATTGGCTACACCATTACGCTCATATTGATAGTCATACCTTTCTGGTTCTCTCGGTTCGGCTGGTATTTTCTCTTTTGTTTCTTTGACTAATTGTTGACAACTCTCATCAAAACACAGCCAGGAAATAGATACGGATTCTTCGGATTGAAGCCGTCAGCCCGATACTCATCCAAAAAACCTTTGAGCCGAGGATGAACGTCAATTTCCCGCGTATCTCGACCGCCTTTGGTATTGTAACTGCGAATGACGAGCCGATTACGCACCCCCTTAATGCCGATGACGTCTCCTGTTAATAGCGTACAGACTTCATTGATGCGCATGGCGGCATAGAGGCACACCCCAAACAGAGCCCGGTCTCTTGGCTTGGTGAACCCTTCGGTGAATAATAGAGTTATCTGCTCGGACGAGAGGATTTCTGCCCTTCCAAATCGATTAACCTTCATAGGAATAAGGGTACATGATCAAAGTGCGAAATGATCATATAGCCCGCTCGAATCCGCATGGCTTCGTTGGAGTTGGGCGCGAGTTTTAATTTTCTTATCAGTTGAGCGGCTTTCCAGTAGGTAGAAATACTCGATTCATAAGCTCCACCTATCAGAGTCGGGGAGAGGCGATTCGCCTTCCTTGACGGTTGACACCGATGGTGCTCTCTGTCAAAACTCTCCGAGTTTTAGTGAACATGAGGGCTCTTCCCCCGCTTTTGCTCCCTGTCTGCCAGCAGTATCAGGGGCAACAAGTTGTTGCCCAATTGTGTCACCCCCATTTACCCTCTTCCTCCGTACCGAGCGCACTATTTCCTTGCCCTGGCCCCTTGGAAACGATATCCTAGTATTATTATGTCAGAAAACATTGGTTATTTTCTGACGGATGAGGACTGAACCATGCAGCCAACCCATTCTGCTCTCAGAGCATTCATAGAAGAGCTTCCGCTCGGTCATCCTGTAGCCACACAAAGCTTTCAGCGTTTTGGAAACCGTGATGCGGCTGACAAAGCCCTGTCCCGCCTCGTCCATGAGGGCGCAATCAAGCGCGTAGTTCGGGGAGTCTATGTGCGTCCTGAAGTTAGTCCGATTCTCGGAGAACTCTCAGTGCCGTTGGAGGATGTGGCGGCGGCTCTGGCTGAGGCAGAAGGTGCGCGAGTGCAGGTCAGTGGGGAAACAGCTTTGAATCTCTTGCGCCTCTCCACACAAGTCCCGGCCCAGGCTGTGCTGTATACAGATGGGGTAAGCCATACACTCCGCCGAGGCAACATGACGTTGCGCCTCAAGCACGTCAATCCCAAGGTATTGGTCTGTGCGGGAACAGATGCTGCTGTGATCCTATCGGCTCTGTATGTGCTTGGTCGAGACGGTGTGACAGCAGCAGTATTCGGGCAATTACAGCAACTGATAACTCCCTCTGTACTGGATGAATTACGCGCCAAACGCACGCAGATGATCGGGTGGATGCGACGAATCGTGGAAATATTACCAGTGACCGATGCTTCTTTGCCTGAAACGCGGTAGTGGTATCAGAGCAGAGCGTGAAGTCGCCTTGACCCGTGAACAATGCGTTCTACACGCACCGTATCCTCTTGTACTCGAAACAGGATGAGGTAATTCCCGTGTACTGCCATGCGGAGGTCAGGGGAAAGGTCTTCTCGCTTTGGGAAAGCGCTCGGCATCTCGGCTATTTTATGGCAGTGGGCTTCAAGCTCACCAAGGAATGAGATCGCTCTTCTGGGATTATCCCGCACAATATAATCGCCGATCTCTTCAAGGTCGAGTGCCGCTCTCGGTGAGAATACAAGTCGCATTACTCTCCTTCCTGATTCAGTGCGGCGTATTTTTCTCGAAGGCGAGAGAAGACAATTTCAGCGTCGATGGAGGGGCCACTGTCGATTCCCTCTTGGACAAGGCGGCGAAGTTCATCAAGCTCAAGAGCTTCAACCTTTCGCTTGATCTTCCATCCCCTGAGTGCTTCACGGATCACCTCACTCGCGCTCGAATACTCCCCGCTATCAACAGCGGAGCGAATCACGGCAATCATCTCGGGTGGCAACGCCACGCTAATTTTTTCAACTGTGGACATAGGAAGCCTCACTTTAGACCTCCCTTAATGGTAGCAATTATTCCCACCAAAGGCCAGTGAAAAAGGATTCCTTTTAATTCGGGTTGGCTGAATAATGGTAAAAACCTTACAGGAAAGGGCTTTTAGCTTGATTGAGAGCTTCCCAAATGCACTTAAATCTGCTAGAATCTCTTAACCCACATTCCGCACCCTAAGTGTCACAACGTCTCAAAAGAGGAAGGGGCGTGAGTCAAAATACTTATCTAGAGGAGTGAGTTGGCGGCAAGCTGCCAGCAACTAAGCCGAAAATTTCAG
>SFCA01000094.1:0-3945 GCA_007095475.1 Microcystis aeruginosa Ma_QC_C_20070703_M131
TTGCAAGGATTTACGATACTGGAGGGACAATATCAAGCTATTTCTGCCAATGACCAGGGTTATCTATGGAGTGAACAGTTAGGATTATATTTAGGCATATTTGACCGTAAACTGCGTTATTTTACCGTCGATGGTCGATTGGTTCCCACTCCCCAAGAAGCTGAATTACAGCAAAGACAAGCAAAGGAACAGATTCTTTTAGAAAAGCAACAGATTCTTTCAGAAAAGGAACAGATTCTTTTAGAAAAGGAACAGGAACGACAGGCAAAAGAACAGGCTCTTTTAGAAAAAGAACAAGAACGACAAGCTAAGGAAAGATTAGCGGCAAAATTACGAGAATTAGGCATCAATCCTGAGACAATTTAGCCGGTTAAAATCGGCAAACAGCGATCGATAACCCCTTGAGTTACAATTATCTTGATTTGACTGGAAAGACCCGAATGCAACTCACTCCCGAACAATACAAAGAAAAAATGCAGCGCCGCAAGGTCATCCAAGAGGAACGTTTAGCCGAAAAAATCGCTGAAAAAGGTTTAATTATCGTTAATACCGGCGATGGTAAGGGAAAAACCACGGCAGCCCTCGGTATGGTTTTACGTTCCCTTGGTCATGGTTACAAAGTGGCGGTGGTACAATTTATCAAAGGTGCTTGGGAACCTGCCGAACAAAAGATTTTTAGTGTTTGGGGGGAACAAATCGAGTTTTATGCTATGGGGGAAGGTTTCACCTGGGAAACTCAAGATAGGGAAAGAGATATAGAGAAAGCCCAAGAAGCATGGCAAAAAGCCCTAACTTTTCTCGAAAATACCCAATATAAATTAATTTTACTCGATGAGATCAATATTGCCCTTAAATTCGGTTATCTGGATATTCAGGAAGTTATCGCTGGTTTAGCCCGAAAACCCGCTAATTGTCACGTTATTCTCACTGGTAGAGGAGCTTTACCCGAATTAATCGAGATAGCGGATTTGGTCACGGAAATGAAGTTAATTAAACATCCCTTTCGTCAACAGGGAGTGAAAGCGCAACCCGGCATCGAATTTTAACTAACTACTGCTTAAGCGTTGTACGGTCTCTCCCGACAATAATCGATGAGTTTCGGCGAGAAGATAGGGAATTTTATCAGCGTGGGGACTAGCGGCTAAACAGGCAGTTAAATCGAGTTTTTCCACCTCTTTTGCCTGTTGACCGGGGAACCAATGACCCCCACTCCCCAAGAGATTGTATCTGGCCTTCGCAAAGTCAATCATATCGTAGGCGATAGCGAGATTGCGTAACCAGAGGATAGAACGAATATTGATGTGATTGGGGGTATTTTCCCAGCTAGGTAAACCCACAGACCAAGTTTTAACCCAATTATCGCCTAAACAGTTGATCATCTCCCCTTGCAATCTCTCGATAATTGGCGGTAAAATCTCCTCGGCTCGATCGAGTAAGGGTAAAGTTTTCAGGTGTTCATCAAAATCTCTGGCTCGCGCAGCACCAATACTCAGGGTATGGACAGCCGGATGACTGAGACAGAATAGGTTATTAAAAACCATCGGACTGAGAGGAGAACAGAGAGCGACGAGCTTAGGGGGAGGATTGTAGAGATGGCCGCCCTTATCGGAGGGACTAATGATAAAAACCCCCATATCGTGCTGTTTTGCCGCTTCTATGGCTGGCCAGTTATTCTGAAAAATATAGTACCAGTGCAGATTGAGGTAATCGTAACAATTTGTTGCAATAGTCTTGACAATTACATCAGTTGGTGCATGGCTTGAGAAGCCGATAAAACGAACTTTTCCCTGTTGCTGTAATTTTTTCGCCTCTTGCCAACAACCTCCCTCGGCCATAGTGTAATCGAGAATTTCAGCGGTGTTGATGCCATGGATACCCAACAAATCCACATAATCTAATCGTAAAAATTGCAGGGATTGCTCAAATTTACGGCGAAATTCCCTCGCATCTTGACTAGGAGAAACTTTCGTCTGCACGATAATCTTGTCCCTTGGTAGTTGCGGCAAAATTTTGCCTAATTGCATCTCGGAAGTGCCGTAACCCCTAGCGGTTTCGATGTGATTAATCCCCACTTCTAGAGATTTATTGATGATTGCCTCTAAATTGCGTTGATTCTCGTCGGGAATTTGCGACATCGGCAGCTCCTGCCACTGAAATTGATAGCGCATTCCCCCACAGGAAAACACCGGCATTTGTAGATTAGTGTGACCGAAACGACGATACTGCATATATTCAGTTATCAGTTATCAGTTATCAGTTATCAGATGTGAGTTATCAGTTATCAGTTAGGAATCACGCAAAAATAACTTGATTATTTATTAATCAATGTTAGGAAGAATTGAGGAATTCCATTTCAAGTCTTTGTCACTAATCTTTTTCCCGATTGGATACTCAGCTTCATCCAAGTTTGCTTGGAGTTTTAGTCCCTTACTGGTGGTTGTATTACTGATTAAATTAACGGCAACTTCTCGATTTATTAAAGGTCGGCCTCTCCAATTTTCTCTGATGTGGCAAAACCTTCTATGTTCGATTTTATTCCATTTACTTGTACCCGGGGGTAAATGGGCCACTCGAATTAGCAATCCCGTTTCTGTCGCTAATTTTTGTAATTCAGTTTTCCCTAATCTGACATGAACCAATACTTGTACTGGCTCTCCCTTTCTCGGCCATTCAGCACCGCTATTTTTATAATTTCCAATTAATTCTCTTTTTTTAGTATCTACCGAAACAACCGGTTGATTTCGATGCTGAAAGTCTTTCACTTTCTCATTAATATATTGAAATTGACTCTCTCTATCTCGATGAGATAGTTCTTCTTTTGTTTTTTGATTACTTTGGAGACTATACCCTAATTTATGGAATAATTTTGCCACCGTTCTCACAATAGTTTTCGAACCTAGTTCTTTTAAAGCTCTGGCTAATTTTGAGGTGCTTTTTGATGTCCAGCGCAACGGAGAACAGGGTTCTACACGAGTTACTGGCTCTATAAAAGCGTCTAAATTTTCCATCAAACTTGGGTCTGTATCTGTGATTTTTTTCCTTCCTCCACCAGCTTTTCGCACCCCATCCGTTGAATTGATTTCCAGCTTGACTTCTTTTTGGCTCGGAGCGGAAATTTTTAGTTCCTTTGTTCCGGCTCTTATCCTGTTCGATGATAATCCGGTCGCAAAAGTAACTGTTTTAATTCCTTCTGAGCCTAAAACCAGTGCTTCACTTGCTGCCCATAATCCCCTAGGCTTTTCATCCATATAAGGAATCAAAGCTTCAATTTTCGTTTTTAATGCCTCAATTGTTGACATTTTTCTCACCTAAAATAGTCTATCTCTATCATGTCATTTTTTAGGATTAAATGTTCAAATTATTTCTGCGTGACTCCTGATCAGTTATCAGTTATTAGTGGGAAGTGGGGAGAAGGGGAGAAGGGGAGAAGGGGAGAAGGGAGAGGGAAGAACCCAATAACCAAGTGGCTGGATCATCGGAGAAGTTTTCGGCGATAAATTTACAAATATTATCAAACATCGTGAGCTTTTTGTCTTTGTAATTGCTCGATTGCGTCAGGGGATAAATCGGTAAATCGGGCGATTTCTGGGATAGAAAAACCAGCAGATAGCATTTTTAGAGCAATTTGTCGAGCTTTTTCTTCTTTACCCGCTTGCAAGCCTTCTTGTCGTCCCTTTTCCTCGCCTTCCTCTAAAATATCTTGATAGATGACGGATTCTCTCATAATGTCACTCCGAAGGATTTTTTTTATCTTCTCTCGATTTAATACTAACCCGGCGAGAATACTGGTAGCAGCAGCGAGATTGCTTTGCACCTGTTTTTGGGAGATAGTTTCTAAAGAACGGGACACCAGACTTAACACCTGTTCGGGATCATCGGTATTGCTGAGGACGGCAAAGGGTAATAAACCGGGATGATGGAAAAATTGTGGTGTATTTTCTTCCC
>SFCA01000095.1:0-27956 GCA_007095475.1 Microcystis aeruginosa Ma_QC_C_20070703_M131
GGTGGGTTCCCAGAAGTCCTCGAAATCTTCTTCTATCAGTGCCGGAGAGGTGGCAGTTTCGTCGCTTTTGGCAATCGTCATTTTTTCGGCCTCTCTAGGTGGGAGTATCCATATTTTTGCTGATTATTGATCCTATGTTACATCAAAATTTAGGGGTCAGGAGATAGATTTTAGGAGTTGAGAAAATTATCTTCGCTTAACAATGATCAAAACTTTTCTTCCTGGTGCGTTACATTGGTCGCACACACCCGACTAATATCCTTAAGCTAACCAAAAAACTTGGCTTTATCTTTAACTAATTTTGTCCCGATTCCGGCGGCAATCACTTCAGAGAGAATGCTAATTAAGCGATAGATAGCAACGGTGACAAGTACGTTAGCAGCGGGAAATTTTTCTGTGTCTAAAAGTGCGATCACTGTGGCTTCAAAAACTCCTAATCCCCCCGGCGCTCCGGGGACAACTAAACCTAATAACCAAGCAAAACTAAAGGTTCCTAAGAGGGGTAAAATCTGAGCAGCGGTAATCATTTTTAATACCATCCACGCTAAAATAAAACCCGCACCGCGCCACAATAAAAATCCAGTTTCACCCAAGAGGGGGAGAAGAGGATATTTAGTTAGATAAACAGGTTCTTGAGCAATCTTTTTCTTTTGGCTAAGGATTTTGAGAGGATAATTTAAAAATTTGGGATGAATGCTGATTAAAATTAATCCTAAAACTAATATCTGTATCCCTAGACTTGAGCTAGATTTCATCCAACCTAAACCACTACCAATAACTGCTATGGCTAAGGCTGCACACACCAGCAATAAAAGTTCTAATAAAACGCTTAAACTAGCGGTTCCCCAATCACTTCCTGCTTTATTAATTGCCACAATGCGAGCATAAAAGTGACCGATATTACCAGGTAGGTATTTTCCTAAATTGGTAATCATATAGATGCCAATTCCTGTGGAGGTTTTAATCGGTTGTTGATAGCTTTTGAGTATCCATGTCCACACCCACCCTGCCCAAATTTGAGCGATAACTGTGGTTACAAGTGCCAAGAAAAGAAATAACCAACCGTGATTTTCAATTCTAACTGAGGTGACGTTATCCCAGTTATTTTTAAGATTGCTGAGAACAAAAAATAAGGTTCCCCCAATAATCAGCCAACGTAGAAACTTTTTCAGCATTTCATTTTTTCCTTTATTCATTTTCTGGAGGAAACCAGTCGAGAGCGAACAGATTTTCTAAACTGTAGGGACATTCCCCAGGAAACCTGACTTGATTATCGGTTTTTTCTCTAACATAATTTAAGGCTTTCTGGTAAATACGAGGTAATTCTTGAGTAAGATAATTGCGGAGATTAGTATTTAAATAATTGTCGATCTGGTTTTTGAAATTGACAATTTCTGAGCGCCAATGACTAGGATTATATTTTCTCTTGACTGTCCAAAATTGTAATAATAAACAATGTCTAATAATTTGCTCTAGCAAACTAGCAACACGAAACTTTTTTTCGTTTCCCAAGTCTTCTAACTCCTCGATTAAATTGTCTAAATCTAAAGCGTCAAAATTTTTAGCCTTGAGCAGCTCTATAGTTTCTTCTAACCAGAGGGAATCATCAATTTCGTAGAGAGTTTTTAAGTCGGGAATAACAGTCATTTTTTATCTCATTGATGATAAGATGGTAGCCAATTAGGATCGAGAAGTTCTTCTAAAATGTAAGGACAAGTATCAGGGAAAGTAACTTTGTTTTTTGTCTTTTTCCGCACAAAGAAAACTGCATTTTCATAAATGTTAGTTAATTCATTTTGCAAATAATTACGGAGATTGGTGGTTAAGCGTCTTTTTAGCTGAATTTGAAAGTTGACTATTTCTAACTCCCAGTGATCCTGATTATATGCTCTTTCCTCCGTCCAAAACTGTAGGAGTAATAAATGTCTAATAATTTGCTCTAATAAACTAGCAACACGAAACTTTTTTTCGTTTCCCAAATCTTCTAACTCCTCGATTAAGTTTTCTAAGTCTAAATCTTCATATCTTTTATTCTTCAAGAGTTCTATAGTTTCTTCTAACCAGAGGGAATCATCAATTTCGTAGAGAGTTTTTAAGTCGGGAATAACAGTCATTTTTTATCTCCTTGATGATAAGATGGTAGCCAATTAGGATCGAGAAGTTCTTCTAAACTGTAGGGACAAGTATCGGGAAAGTTAACTTGATTATCAGTTTTTTGACGAACGTATCGCACTGCATCTTCATAGATATTATCAAACTCTTGCTCCAGATATTTACGAAGATTTGTGGTTAAATAACGTTTTAGTTTATCTTTAAAACTCACTATCTCTGCTTGCCAATGAGCTTGGTTATATTCTCTTTCCCTTGTCCAAAATTGTAATAATAAACAATGTCTAACAATTTGCTGTAAAAAACTAGCAACACGAAACTTTTTTTCGTTTCCCAAGTCTTCTAACTCCTCGATTAAATTGTCTAAATCTAAAGCTTCATATCTTTTATTCTTCAATAGTTCGATGGTTTCTTCTAACCAGAGAGAATCATCAATTTCGTAGAGGGTTTTTAAGTCGGGAATAACAGTCATTTTTTATCTCCTTTATTCGTAAGATGGTAGCCAATTAGGATCGAGAAGTTCTTCTAAACTGTAGGGACAAATATCAGGAAAGTTGACTTGATTGTTGGTCTTTTTTCTGACATAACGGAGTGCTTTCTGATAAATATTATCAAATTCTTGTTCTAAATATTTCCGTAAACTTGCCGTTAGGTAGGTATTTAATTGATCTTGAAAATTTACCAGTTCTGCTTGCCAATGAGCCTGATTATAATCTCTTTCCCTTGTCCAAAATTGTAATAATAAACAATGTCTAATAATTTGCTGTAAAAAACTAGCAACACGAAACTTCTTCTCGTTTCCCAAGTCTTCTAACTCCTCGATTAAATTGTCTAAATCTAACGCTTCAAAATTTTTAGCCTTGAGCAGTTCTAAGGTTTCTGCTAACCAGAGATAATCATCAATTTCGTAGAGAGTTTTTAAGTCGGGAATAACCGTCATTTTTTATCTCCTTGATTGTCAGATGGTAGCCAATTAGGATCGAGAAGTTCTTCTAAACTGTAGGGACAAATATCAGGAAAGTTGACTTGATTATCAGTTTTTTTACGAACATATTGCAGGGACTCAAAGTAAATTTGCTCAAATTCCTGTTCTAGATATTTGCGAAGATTTGTGGTTAAATAGCGCTGTAACTGATATTGAAAACTTATTATCTCTGCTTGCCAATGAGCCTGATTATATTCTCTTTCCCTTGTCCAAAATTGTAATAATAAACAATGTCTGATAATTTGCTGTAAAAAACTAGCAACACGAAACTTTTTTTCGTTTCCCAAGTCTTCTAACTCCTCGATTAAGTTTTCTAAGTCTAGCGCTTCAAAATTTTTAGCCTTGAGCAGTTCGATAGTTTCTTCTAACCAAAGAGAATCATCAATTTCGTAGAGAGTTTTTAAGTCGGGAATAACAGTCATTTTTTATTTCCCCTAGAATGGGCAATAGTGATCAGTTAAACCGATCACTACACCTTTTATATACTAGATAATTTTAGCGGAGCGCAGACCGAAAAAGAGACCGAGGGCAATTCCGCTAAAAACGATCAGATAACCCGCTAAAGCAGCAACAGCTAACACAGACATGGTGAAAATCTCCCAAGTAATTTAATCTTTTTAAGCATTGTACCGTTATTCTTGCCCTTCCCCTTCCTCGTCTTCCAGATCTTCCCCAAAGCGCTGCTGGGGGGGAATTGCGGCGACAATTGCCTCGATTACCTTGCCGACTGGAACAATTTCTAAGCCCACATCTTCGGGATAAACTTGACCTCTGGGGACAATTGCCCGTTTAAAGCCCAATTTCGCCGCTTCTTTTAATCTTAGTTCCATTTGCGACACTAAGCGCACTTGTCCGCCTAATCCCACTTCCCCGATTAAGACTGTGCGCGGATCCACGACTCGATCGCGAAAACTAGCGACAACAGCGATCGCAACTCCCAGATCCGCCGCCGGTTCTTCCACTCCCAACCCTCCTGCGGAAGCAACATAGGCATCTAATTTCGATAAAGGAATGCCGACGCGCTTTTCTAAAACGGCGAGAATTTGCTGTAATCGGTTGTATTCTATGCCGGTAGTCGATCTTCGGGGGGAAGCATAGCTGGTGGGGCTAACTAATGCCTGTAACTCCACCACAATCGGGCGTGTACCTTCACAGGCTACCACCGTCGCCGTACCAGGGGAAAATTCATCGCGATTGCCTAAAAACAATTCCGAGGGGTTTTCCACTTCCACCAAACCGTGATCCACCATCTCGAAAATACCGATCTCGTGGGTTGCCCCAAAACGGTTTTTCACCGATCTTAAGAGACGATGGGAGGCATAGCGATCGCCTTCAAAATATAACACCGTATCGACCAAATGTTCCAAAACTCGCGGACCTGCGATCGCTCCTTCTTTAGTCACATGACCGACAATTAATAAAGTAATATTCTCCCGTTTTGCCACCTGCATCAAGGCGGAGGTACATTCGCGAACTTGGGCGACGGATCCCGGCGCGGAAGTTAACGCCCCAAAATAAAGAGTTTGAATACTGTCAATTACCGCCACTTGTGGGCGTAGAGATTCTAATTCCCGCAAAATTTCCTCTAAATCGGTTTCTGGCAGAACATAGAGATGATTATCGAGTTCTGCGGTTGATTCAGAGGCTTTGTTCTCCTTGCCATTGCCGTTATTTTCCGACTCCACGGGAACCACTCCCACCCCCAAACGGGCAGCCCGCAGTTTAATCTGTTGTCCCGATTCTTCGGCGGAAACGTAGAGGATGCGCGGCAATCTTTGGGCGAGTTGGTTGGTAACTTGCAGTAAAAGCGTCGATTTGCCGATACCCGGATCGCCGCCGATTAGTACAAGAGAACCGGGGACAATGCCACCACCGAGAACGCGATCGAATTCCCCGTAACCGGAGGGAAAACGTTCCTGTTCATACTGGGTAATTTCCGAGAAGCGCACCGAGATGCGCGGTTGCGGGTTGCGTTGTCCTTTGCCGTTATTTGGGCGACTATTTTGCCATCCTGGGCGATTTACTGCCGGATTATTGCCACCAGCCATCACTTGTTCTTCTAGCGTCCCGTAGGTGTCACAACTGGGGCATTTTCCCAACCATTGGGGAGATTCCGCCCCACAAGCGCTACAGATATATATTGTTCGCGATTTCGCCATGTTTTTTAAGAAAAGTTGAAGAAAAGCGGTTTGGGGATCAATTCTCTTGTCAAATTTAATTAAGTATGATAGAGGGGAAGGAAGACCCTAAAGTTATTGATAATTGCCATAAAAGAAATAAAATAGGAAATTTAGGCTTAATGATAACGGCCAAAGGATATTCTATAAACAGGAACGCTCGTTATTTAACTTTAAAATTCATCACACTATTTAACTAAGGAGTGTTAATTCAGTTGGAGAACCAAAAGGAAAAAATTCTCGTTGTTGATGATGAAGCCAGCATCCGTCGTATCTTAGAGACTCGTTTGTCGATGATTGGTTATGAAGTCGTCACCGCCGCCGACGGCGAGGAAGCTTTAGAAACCTTCCGCACCGCCGAACCCGATTTAGTGGTTTTGGATGTGATGATGCCGAAATTAGACGGTTACGGTGTCTGTCAGGAACTCCGCAAAGAATCGGATATTCCTATCATTATGTTAACCGCTTTGGGCGATGTGGCCGATCGAATTACCGGGCTAGAATTGGGCGCGGATGACTATGTAGTTAAACCTTTTTCTCCCAAAGAACTCGAGGCGCGGATTCGTTCGGTGTTGCGTCGGGTAGAGAAAAATGGCGCTCCGGGGATTCCTAGTTCCGGTGTGATTCATATCGGTTCCATTAAAATCGATACCAATAAACGCCAAGTTTATAAGGGGGATGAACGCATTCGTCTGACTGGTATGGAATTTAGTTTACTGGAATTATTGGTTAGTCGCTCGGGAGAAGCTTTTTCCCGCTCGGAAATCCTTCAGGAAGTTTGGGGTTATACCCCCGAACGTCATGTGGATACGCGGGTGGTAGATGTGCATATTTCCCGTTTACGAGCCAAATTAGAGGATGATCCCAGCAATCCTGAGTTAATTCTCACCGCTAGAGGTACAGGCTATCTTTTCCAGCGGATTTTAGAACTAGACGAGGAATAGTTCTCAGCTATGGCACCAGCTGATCCCAATCGTATTTTAAGACTGTTACCCCTGTTCGCCGGCATCGTCGGGGGTACGGTATTAATGTTTAATCGTTTTGCCACTGCCGATTTAACCCCATCGCAAGCGCGTTCCGATGTGATGGGAGTGATTTTGAGTGGGGTTTTAATTTTGGTGGGTTTAATCTGGCAAAGAGTTCAACCCCGCTTACCGGATGCTGTGGAATTAATCGGGCGCGAAGGACTAGAATTTGCCCCAGATTTGCCAGAACCGGTTAAAATTGAGCTTGCTTGGGCTTCCCATTTACTTTTAACTAACACCGTGACAAAATCTCTGATCGTTTATTATCAGGGAAAAGTTTTATTACGTCGCGGTATCTTAAGCCAGAATTCTGAAGTTAAAGTTAGTAATATTATCAAAAGAGTTTTAGAAACCGGTAAAGCCGTTTATTTAGTTAATTTAAATTTATATCCCGCTAAAATCGAGTTTGACTATTTGCCAGAAAACACCCAAGGCTTAATCTGTCAACCCATCGGTAAGGAAGGGGTGTTAATTTTGGCGGCAAATGCACCGCGCAGTTACACTAAACAAGACGAAATTTGGATCGAGGGAATTGCTGATAAATTAGCCAACACTTTTAGTCAGTTTTAGACGATTTTAGTGAGATTTACGGCGGATTTAGGCTCAGTCTGGTACATATTCTAATCGGCAAACCAAGTTTGACCTGCTCCCTTTTCTCATTCTCTAGCAGGAGCCATATTCCATGAGAAGAAATATGAGTGACTTCAACTAACGATCAAATTTTGGTGTAAATAAGACACTTTGGGAGATACAATAATAATTCCTAGCTGTTGAGCTTTTTTAAAAGCAGCATTAGGTTTACTATTAAGCGATAAAACAGAACTAATAAGAATATTTATAGCGTTTTTCAGTCTGCTGAGGTACAAAAGTTATGGGTTTTAGGCAAAAGGCAAGAGGCAAAAGGCAAAGGGGAAGAAAAATAGGTGTACCTCACGAGCTTAGGAAACGCTATAATTTGTCATAATTATATTTTCGGCTCTTCTGGTTTCTGTGTGGAAACGAGGTCTATACTGATAGTTTATTTAACAAAATATTCCTAAAAGTCTTTCCCAGTAAACATTTCACGATTTCATAAGCAAAAATTATCACACAAAGAGTGCAAGAGTGCCTCGTCTCAACAAGCGATTTAAATTACGAACAGCTTAGTTTCGGCGACTATAATCTTCTCAAAGCAACTATTGGATCTAATTTAGCGGCACGATGAGCGGGAACAACACCGAAAATCAGACCGATGGCACTGGAAACTCCTAAAGCGAGAATTATCGCAGGGATTGAGACACTGGTAGTTAAAGCGGCAAAAATTCCCGCTAGATACATTCCTTGAATGCCGACAAAAATTCCGATAATTCCGCCAGTGGTGGCTAAAATCACCGATTCAATGAGAAATTGACCTTTTATATCCCCTTCTTTGGCTCCTAAAGCCTTTCTTAACCCGATTTCTTGGGTTCTTTCCGTGACTGATACCAGCATAATATTCATCACGCCGATTCCTCCGACAAAAAGGGAAATACTGGCGATCGAGGCTAACATTCTAGTTAAACTATCGTTAGTTTCTTTGGTCATTTCTAAGACTGCGGTTTGGGGGAAAACCTGCACATAATTCTCGTCGCTGACCTGATGACGCATTTGCAGCAGGTTGCTAATCTGAAACTGGGCGGCTTTAATTTGGGTGGAGTTTTTAGCCAAGACGGAAATATGAGTCAGGGGAATGCCAAAGATAGAATTGCGCCCTAAAACCTGATTAGACATGGTAGTTAGGGGAATTAAAGCTCGATCGTCCTGATTAGTCTCAAATAAGGAGCCTTTCGCCTGCAACACTCCAATAACTTGAAAACTAAGATTGCCGATGCGCAGATTTTCGCCGACGGGATTGCGATTACCAAAGAGATTTTTGGCTAATTCCGATCCCAAGACAATCACGCGATTATCCCGTTTCAGGTCAGATTCCATAATAAATCTACCTTTAGATAGTTGACGGTTACGCACATTTAGGTACTGCGCCCCCACCCCAATCAGGGGACTATTACTGGTTCTATTGCCGAAGGATAAGATTCTTTTACCGCTCAATTCGGGAGAAATGGCGGCAATGGCGGGAACTTGAGATGCGATCGCTTGGGCATCTTCGTAGGTCAGGGGCCGGGGATTAGCAATTGTCCGGCGGACATTGCGGGAGGAGGTGGAAACAAATAAAACATTCGGACCGAGGGCTTTAAACTGCTCCAAGGCGACTTTTTGCGCTCCTTCACCCACTCCCACTAGGGCAATGACGGAGGCGTTACCGATAGCAATTCCCAGCATGGTCAGACTACTACGCAGTTTATTACCCATCAAAGCGGAAAAAGCCATTTTCAGGTTTTCGAGCATTTCCATGGTTAGTTATATTCAGTAAACAGTTATAAGTAAATAGTAAACAGTAAGCCTCTTGCATAATTAATTTTTGAGGGTTCAAAAACTGCAAAAATAAGGATTAAATTGCCTATAACGCTCTTTCAGGACTCTGGGAGGGATAGAATTAAGATATATAGCCTGAAATCGAGAGGTGGTCTATGGTTAAGCCACACCCAGCCCAACCAACGGTTAAATTCATTGATGACTACTGCGAAAACTATAGAGAGTTATTTCCAGAAGTTAGAAAATAGGATTTAAAATTACCGAGCGTTGACCCGCATCTTCATCAAGGTAGAGACGGATTTGACTCATTACAATTCACCGGCTCGATATCGGGATTCCCAGTCTTCACAATCGGCTCGGTAAGCATCGATATCGGCCTCTATCTGTTCTTTATTCGCGTGATAATACGCTAGAGCGCTATAAATTTGAGCCAGACTTAATTGAGGATACTCCCTAGCGATCGCTTCGGCACTCATTCCCATTTTATGATCCATGACTAAACTTTGAATCGTGATTCTAGTTCCCGCGATCCGGGGACGAGCATTACAAATATCCGGACTAGCCACAATAAATTCACCAATATCGATGCCTGTAGCCATATTTTCGCCTAGAGAAGTCCCTTTTATTGTAGCTCGATCGATACATCCGAACAACAAAAAAGCACCCCTTTTCGAGGATGCCCTTTTATCTAATGATTTAGACGCTAACTGATTGAAATGCCAAAAATAGGGAGTTTATCGACTTTCCCATCAAAGTCAGGTTGATGATTGAAGCTGGAAATCGCCATCATGTTGTATAAGCAACAGGATTAACGATAATTGCTATTAAGAGTCTTTTTTGGCTTGCTTCTTATTTAATTTTCCCGTCAAGAAAGCACCGAATCCGAGTAATCCTAAACCCAATAAATTGGACGGTTCAGGAACACTAACGCCACCAGTATTTTGAATAATGGGGTTTTGGGTGACTGTTACTGTTCCAGCAGCAGTAAATGTTAACCCCGTCACAAAAGCAGTAGGATTAGTTGGATCGAGCATTTCCGCAGGATCGATATCACTGATGCGAAAATCACTAAAGCCAAGGGGATTAACACCCAACAAGTTGAAAGTTGTTCCCGCAACTAGGGAATAATTGCCAAATCCGGGTAATTCTAGGATAAAGTTACTGTCGCCCTGGGGGAGAGCATTGGGGATTAAAACAGAGGCGAATAAGGGGCCGCCTGTCACTGCGTAATCGTATCCTACCGACACAATCGGATCGAAATAGATGGGGTTAGTTGTACCGAATCCATTATTACCGACGATAACACCAGAAAAGATAAAACCGTCGGGGTTGCTTGGATTTGGGGTAGGGAGAAGCGGATTGGTAGGCGTTGTTCCTGGAGGAACTGGTTCTTCATCTAAACGAGCAATCCAAGCTTCGGTATTACCACTGGGGTTCCGTCCCTCACCCACAACTGTTAACCCATCAGCAGAAATTGCCCTGGCAATCCTCAAAGTCCAACCGGTTAAATCTAAACCATAATCATTAGTTAAAACCTGTTGTAAGCTCCGCATCCCTTGGGTACTATTCCAGATAAATGCCTCTGCGTCATTAGCACTATCGCCAGAACCAACCACAACAGACCCATCTGCTGATACCCCGGTAGCATAGCTAGAGAAAAGCCCTCCCGGTAAGTCCCCTAGTCCGACCATCTCCGTCTCTTGTGTCCAACGGAATGCCTCACTTCCATTAGTACTCCTGCTCCAACCAACAACAATAGACCCGTCGGCTGATACCCCTGAAGCATCGCTCCCGAAACCACCCCCCAGTAAGTCACTTAGTCCGACCATCCCTGTTGCTTGTGTCCAGCGGAATGCCTCGTCCGCATTGGCACTACTACTGCCCCCAACTACAACAGACCCATCGGCTGATACCCCTACAGCACTGCTATATTGGAACCAACTACTGGGTAGGGTTCCCAGTCCCACCATCCCCGTTGCCTGTGTCCAACGGAATGCCTCACTGAAAGGATTGCTAACATTAGCACTACGACTGGAACCAACTACAACAAACCCATCAGCCGATACTTCATGGGCTTGGCTACTGAAAACACTTCCCGGTAGGTCTCCTAGTCCGACCATCCCCGTTGCTTGTGTCCAACGGAATGCCTCATTAAAATAAATACCAGCATTCTCACGTTCGCCGGAACCAACCACAACCGACCCATCGGCTGATACCCCTGAAGCACCGCTATTGAAATTCCCCCCAGATAAGTCCCCTAGTCCGACCATCCCCGTTGCTTGTGTCCAGCGGAATGCCTCCCGACCATTAGCACTATAGCCAGAACCAACCACAACAGACCCATCGGCTGATACCCCTGAAGCAGCGCTCTCGAAAACACCCCCCGGTAAATCCCCTAACCCCTGAAAAGAGGCGGCTTGTGCGGGGAAAGTTACCCCGATCGCACCCAATCCGATCCCTAAGCTGATACAATTAGCTAGTATCTTGTTCATAACCTGATAAGACTCCAAAAAACTGAGTGATTCTTACAATCTAGATGTTCACTTTGGTTTTGTCTGTGGGAATTTGTGGCCATTTTGGATTTTCTGATATAATAATTTTCGTGGGATAAAGTGGGATTTAGTGACAAAAAGGAGGGCAAGGCTCATGAAACAAGGCTAAATTTTCGTTAATAAGGCAAGAGAACAGGCAAAAGTTTTCGCTTGTTTTTCCAACTTTAACAATATCTAATGTAAAGGACAAATTACTAAATTAAGAGGTTAATCAGTCAAAAAAAGGCAAAAAATGGAAGAATTATTAGAGTTAAAAAATCTATTACTAGCTGGCAATATTCCCGATGCCTTGATATTGGTGGAGGAAATGACAGAAATGAGCAAGGATGATAAGCTCAATAAGATTTTTAGCTTTAGTATTATTGTCCTATTACATCTGATTAAACAGCAAGCTGAAAAACGCAGTACCCGCTCATGGGAAACCTCTATTTCTAATTCTGTTCGACAGATTCAACGCATTAATCAACGACGTAAAACTGGAGGAAATTATCTAACACCAGAAGAATTAAAAGAAACCTTAGATGATGCTTATTCTTCAGCTTTAAGACAAGCGGCATTAGAAGCTTTTGATGGTATATATCAACCCGAAGAAATTGAGGCTATGATCGATAAAAATAAAATTATTAATCAAGCATTGGAATTAATATTAATCGATTAAGTAACAGGTGACAGTTGGAAACAAATCAGGAGGTTTAAATGTCAGGAAAAGCGAAACCCAACACCCAACACCTAAATCCGTCTGAATCGGCGCTCTCCTCCTCTCATTGCTTTTTGTTGGGTTTCCTTGGGTCTATAGTTGGGTTTCCTTACGTCAACCCAACCTACTTTAGTTTCCTTGGGTCAATCCAACCGACGGTAGCAGAAGTCAAAATTATTCGTTATGTTGCTTAAAGATTAGCAGCCTGTTTAAAAACCTTAACAGAGGAAAATTAATGATTAACTTAGAACAAATTCAACAAGATATTAACCAATTACCTGAAGAAGCACAAAACTTACTGATTGATTTTATTGAGTTATTAAAAAAACGCTATTCTTTAGCAAAAAAGCCAGAGATTGCAGCAAAAATAAACCCTGAAGCTCAAAGTACCCTAGACATTTTAAAAGAATCTGGATTAATCGGTTGTATTAGTGCAGAATCAGACCTTTCTACTAATTATAAATCCGTTCTCAAAGAAGGATTAAAAGCTAAATATGATCATCGTTGATACTGGGTTCTGGGTGGCTTTATTTAACAATAAAGATCAATATCATCTAATAGCACAGCAAACCTTAGCACAGTATTCTTCTCAACCCCTAATTACAACTTGGTGTGTTTTAACAGAAAGTTGTCATCTTCTTTTACAACGTTCTCCAAATCTCTATACAGGAGTTGAAAAACAAATAAAATTAATGAACGTATTTGAGAGACATCCCCAAAAATTTCTATTATTTCACCTTGAAAATACTCATCTAGAAAGAATTCAAGACCTTATGAAACAATATCAAAGTCTGCCAATGGACTTAGCCGATGCCTCCCTAGTTATCTTAGCAGAAGAGTTAGGAAATGGACGTATCTTATCAATTGATAATCGAGATTTTAATACCTATCGCTGGAAAAATAAAAAACCCTTTATTAATCTTTTCCCAAATTTCTAGTTAATCAGTAGTCCGTAGAGTGTAGGGTGCGTTAGGCGGCTATCAATTTAGTCAAAAAACCAAAATTAATAATTCGCCGTAACGCACCACCTCTACGAGTCCGTAGAGTGTAGGGTGCGTTAGGCGGCTATCAATTTAGTCAAAAAACCAAAATTAATAATTCGCCGTAACGCACCACCTCTATTATTAAATTGGTGCGTTACGCTATTGAAAGGCGCACCCTACGAGTCCGTAGAGTGTAGGGTGCGTTAGGCGGCTATCAATTTAGTCAAAAAACCAAAATTAATAATTCGCCGTAACGCACCACCATTAAATTGGTGCGTTACGCTATTGAAGGGCGCACCCTACGAGTAATATGACTACAAGCTTTACTGTCTAAGGCGGATTTGCTATGACAGTTTGGCCTTCCCGACTTTATGGGGTACAATGTTCGTAGGCAATACATTGATCTCTTGCAAGAGTAAAGTAAAATGATTATTAGTCTGATAAAAAAACGAGAAAACTAAAATATGTTCCCTTATCCCAAACAGTAATACAAAAGTTCTATCACTTACTTATATGGATATTCAAACCCTTTTAGAATGGACAGATAAACAGGTATTAGACAAAACCGGTAAACATCTTGATTCATTGCAAGAATCCATCTTACAGGGTATTTGGGAACATCAAGATTATGAAGAAATTGCCAAAGATAATCAGCGCAGTTATGACCATATAAAAAAAGAAGCATGGAAATTATGGCAACTGTTATCAGATGTTTTTGAAGAAGATATAAAAAAGTCTAATGTTCGTTCTATTTTAGAAAATAAAGCTTCATCTACTATTTATCACTTTGTTAACTATCATTGTAATAATATCGGCAATAACCATATAAACATCTGTAGAGAAAATAACCCCTATTCAGAAAACAACTTAAAAAAGTCTTCAAATTTTCCAGATAATGATCATCAATCCCCAATAATTAACCTAACAAAAGCTCCTGAATTAAGGTATAACTATGGACGTAAGTTAGAAATATCAACCTTAAAAGAATGGCTAGATAATAAAACTCGATTAATTACTATTTATGGGTTAAGTGGAATTGGAAAAACAGCTTTAACCCTTAAATTAATTTCAGAAATTGCCCCACAATTTGATTATATTATTTATCGCAGTCTGGAAAATATTCCTCAATTAATCGCTCTCAAGGATGATCTAAAACAGTTTTTCGCCCAATCTCTATCAACCCCCTTACCTGATATAATAGATTATCTAAGCTCCTATCGTTGTTTAATTATTCTTGATGATGTGCAGAATATTTTTAAACCGGGGGAATTAGCAGGTAAATATTTAAACGACTGTCAGGATTATCATAAATTTTTTCAGCAAATTGCTACCACATCTCATCAAAGTTGTTTGATTTTAATTAGTTGGGAACTTCCCAGAGATTTTGTCACCTTAAAATCCGATAAAATTAAAAGTTTATACCTGCAAGGTTTAACTACAGAATTTGAAGAAATCTTCAAAGAATACGGTTTAAAAAGTGAGGAGAAATGGACGGAACTGAGCGAACTTTATCAAGGTCATCCTAACTGGTTAAATATCATCTCCTCAACCATTATTGAACTATTTGATGGAGAAGTATCCTTATTTTTAGAACAAATGAACAATGAAATTTATTTAGGAGATATAGAAGACTCGATCGAATGTCATTTACAGCGTTTATCCGCAACAGAAAAAAAGGTGATACACTGGTTAGCTAATCAAACTGAAGCGGTAGAAAAGTTTCCCAAAACTGCTAATCTTGACCTTTCTCAATCCCAATTTTGGGCAGCTATTCAGTCACTAATGAGACGCTGTTTACTGGATAAATTACCATCAGAACCCTCGTCCTATTTTCCTATTAATCCTGTGTTTAAATCCTATCTTCAAAGAAATCCTAACGATTAGGAAAAATTTATCTTATTATCAATATATGTGTACCGCAACGCCGGAACCCGCAGGAGCGCTTTCTAGTTTTTCCTATTTCTCCCTCTCATTCCACCGAGCAAAAAAGGGGGTCGCTCCCAAAGTGTAGAGCTGCTCGGTGTCTTATGTCAACAACCTCCCTGTTGTCCAGAAGTAAATCCCATTGAGAGAGTTTCGCTATATTTACAAAACTTATTGGCATGGGGTAATTTTAACTCCCTTGATAACTTAAGAAGTAAACTTTACCATCTTTTAAATTCTCTATCCAATGACACGATTGGGTATTTAATGGGGTGGTCTGGGATTTTAGAAGCTCTATGTCTGTCAGGACTCTAGAAAAATGGTATCAGGAGTCAGGGGACAGCTATTAGCCGTCAGCCTTTTCAGTTATCAGTTATCAGATTTGAGTTTTCAGTTCACTGATTTTACTGGTCACTGAAAAGTCTCCCCACTCCCCTAAACTTCTAATAAATTTTCTAGGCGATCGAGAACAATATCGGTGATACACTTAATCCGGTATAAACAGGCTTTAGTATCTGTGGAGTTGAAAGTGCCATTTTCCCAATACTTGTTACTACCGGCACCACCCCCACAAACCCCAAAATAATCGCAGTTTTGCCGACATAAATCGACTCCACCGCGCATATCAGCGTAAATTTTTTGAAATTTCTCAGTTTCACAGATAGATTCTAGGGAATCGGTCAAAACATTACCAAAGATAAAATCGCCGTAGGGTTGGGTTTTAATCGATAGTAATTCAGGATCAAAGGTGGAAAAATTACCTTGATTATCAAAATTGACAATCATAAAAGGTCGATTCATATCGGTATTTTCTAAGCGTTCATCGGCATAAATCAAACTACAGATCGATTCAAATTCCCGCAGCTTAAATTCTCCTTGTTTGGCCGTGACTAACTCCCAAAATCTGTCGATAAACTGGCGATAACGTTGTTCAATACCTAATTTATCTAAGGAAGATTGTGAATGAATACCCTCGGTTTCTTCCATATTAAAAGCCACATCGGTAAGGCCATGATCCCAAAAAAAGTTAAAAATTTCGTCGGGATAGTCGAGGGAATCTTCTGTTAAAACAGCGATGATACTGACATCAATTTGATGTTTTTGCAAGAAAGAAATCCCCCGCATTGTAGCAGCATGACTGCCAGTTCCCTTGCGGTTTTGCCGGTGGATATCGTGAATAAAGGCCGGTCCATCAAGACTGACTCCCACATAAACATCATGCTTTTTAAATAATTGACACCAAGCATCGTTAATATAAGTGGCATTAGTT
The DNA here is from genome assembly GCA_007095475.1 of Microcystis aeruginosa Ma_QC_C_20070703_M131. GTDB lineage: Bacteria > Cyanobacteriota > Cyanobacteriia > Cyanobacteriales > Microcystaceae > Microcystis > Microcystis aeruginosa_I. The sequence goes on from SFCA01000095.1 coordinate 16,113, forward strand.
TGTACTGAATGACGAAAACAGTAACCCTGCTGATTATATTTCTCGCTAACTTCCGCAATTTTGGCGAAAGCACTTTCATAAAAACTGATGGGAACTGCTAAGGGTTCGCCGGCGTGCCAGCAAATGGTAAAATCATCTTGGAGAAAACGACTGCTAAAAACCCTCTGAAAAATCGGCTCGATTAAATCTAAGGATAAGCTATTTTTTAAGTGGCGATCGGGTAAATAACAGTAATCACAATTGAGATTACAAAAAGAAGTCGGCTGCACGACTACTAAAGTAATTGGACCACAATCCGACCAATCTATATTGGTGTTTTTTTCCATCATTCTATTTTTAAAATTCTCCCTTAAATATGATAACCGATAACCGATTCTGGGAATTGTATCTTAATTCTACATATACTATTTCCTATTCCCTCAATAATAAATAATATAATTGACCGGGAGTATTAATTAAACCGGCTCTCTCGCCAGCATTTTTTCCTGTTCCCATAAAAATATCTACCCTCCCAGTACCTTTAATTGCGCTGCCAGTATCTTGATCAAGAACATAGCGACTAACTAATTTTTTATTAAGATTTTCCTGGGGAATTTCTGTCTCAATTACCGCTAAAGCACCGGGGGGAAAAATACTTTTATCTGTAGCGATCGATCTTTCTGGTAAAACCGGAACTCCAATACTACCAGTGGGAGGCGCGCCGTGGGTTTCTCGAAAGAAAATAAACCGATTATTGCGGGGAATATAATTCTTTAATTGATCGGGATTACTTCTAAGAAAATCCAAAACCATTGGTAGGGTTAAACCCTCGGCGGGAAAAATACCATCAGCAATCATTTCTTTTCCCAGACTTGTGTAGGGATGCTCGGTATTGCCATCAAAACCAATGCTCGTAATTTGACCATTGGGTAAACGTAATTTTGCCGAACCTTGCACATGAACTAAATAAGCTTCTAAGCGATCTTTTAACCAGACTAATTCGTATCCTGCCAGACGGCTATTTTCCCCCAGTAAACCATCTTTTCCCTCTAATTCTACCCTAGCTGGATGGGGTTTAGACCAGCGAGAAAAGTTAGCAGGTCGGCGATAGAGAGGATATTTATACTCGGCATTTTTTTGCCGACTTGCTTGATAAATTGGTTCAAAATAACCAGTAAATTTAACATTTCCCTGGCTATCATTACCCAAAGAACGATACCAAATAAATTCTTTTTTAACTGCCTTTTGTAGAGCTGCGGGAGTGGGAGAATTCTGCACTAATTGACGAAAACGTACTAGGGAACGATGCACTCGCTGACGAGTTATTTCAGGAATAGGATAATTTTGATAGGTGCGGATCGCCGCCGAGCTATTCAGATAACGTAAACTATGATCGATCGCTTGTAGTAGGGTTTTTTTGTCCGTTAGCAGTCGTTCATCGTATCCCGTAGATGTTCCCAATTGTGAGATTTCAAAAGGTTCTAGGGGCAAATTTACGGGGGTGAGGGCAATTAATCCCAAGCTGAGGGGGAGGATTGTCAAAAGGTGTTTCATGGTGACAGGAGTGGGCAGCTATTGACTCGATTAACAATCAAGAAGGATCAATGAGAAAAGTTCTTTCTTATTTATATCATAAGGATAATTGTTGTCGATAAATCTTAATTTGTTCCAAGCGAGGGCCTACCTTAGAAATGATGGTAAATTCTAAATTTTGGTAATATAGTTGTTCTCCCACCCTCGGTATTTTTTGCCAATGATGGAGGACAAAACCTGCTAGGGTTTGGTATTCATCGGCCAACGGTAAGCTTAAATTTAATGCTTTGTTCACATCCTCTAAATTCATTTGTGCTTGTACGAGAAAAGTTGATTCATCGAGGAGTTGATATTCCACTGTTCCTGATTGATCACTGGGGGGAAAAGTTCCTAGAATCTCGCCGATTAAATCTTTCAGGGTTAATAAACCGGCTGTTCTGCCAAATTCATCCACAATGATAACCATCTTTAAAGATGATTCCTGCATCACTGTCAGTAATTCATTTAAGGGAGTGGTTTCTGGAAAAAAACGCACAGGTTTTAACCAAGGTTTAATCGTGGTTGTTAAATTTAACTGACCTTCGGCAAGGGGTAAAGCTAAATCTTTAAAATCGATCAGACCACGGATATCATCATCAGAATCTCCTGCCACAGGATAACAAGAATAGCCACTGTTAACTACTTTGAGCAATAATTCCCCAAAAGTTGCGGTTGAGGAAATAGCTATTAAACGGTTATGGGGAACCATAATCTCCGCAGCAGTGATTTCGCCAAACTGGAAAACATTATTTAAAATTTTCCTTTCCGCAGCTTCTAATCCCATTAATTCCCCTTCCATGCTGATAATTAATTGTAATTCCTCGCAAGTTACCCGACCAGAACGCTGTAGATCAACTTGGGGAATACGGGTTAAAACCAATAAAAAACGAGTTGATTGGTTAAGAATACCGATAAAAGGCTTAAAAATCCGGGAAATAACGCCAATAGGTGCCGCTAATAATCGCGCCATCGGTTCGGCATAAATTAAAGCTAGGGATTTGGGATAAAGTTCCCCAAAAACTATCTGGAGATAGGCCACGATTAAAAAAGCTAGACAAAGAGAGAAACCATGGGAGAGAAGATTTTGCCAGTTTAAAGAAAAGGGTAAAAAACTTAGTAATTTCTTCACAAAAACGGTCATGGTACTCTCCCCGATCCAACCTAAAGCTAAACTAGAAAGGGTGATGCCTAATTGGGTAGTGGAAAGTAAGCGATCGAGACTTCTTTGTAGAGATTGTACCGTCTGCGCTGGTACATCTCCCGCAGCCACTAGCTGACTGATGCGGGTACGACGGACAGAGACGAGCGAAAATTCGGCCGCTACGAAAAAAGCATTGAGGGTGATTAGTAAAAAGACTAAAATTAAACGAGTCAATAAATCCTGATTATCCATAGCGAAAAGGCAAAATTCGCCTTTTTTAAAGCCTATCCTTTGGTTTCGTCCTTTGATTGCGGTTGGTTTTTCTGTTGCTGCATATAAACTCTCACTCTTTTAATTACTTCTTCTTCTTTAACCGGGATAAAAGTCTGATTACGACCATAACTGGTGCGATCGTTGGTAAACTTTTTAGCGGGATTAATATCCGGTTGACTGACTCCCTTCAGGGAGGCGATTCCCAATTGATAGGCTACCCAACCGCTACCGAAGCCGGCGGCTAACATGGCTACCATCAAAAGAAGTCCTAACTGCCAGGAGGTGCTGATTGCAAATTTTTTCATCTTGGTGGGGCTGAATTTTCACGTTCAGAGTAATTAGCGATCTATAATGAGTTATTAGTATAACCCAGGGTTGGCCGAGCGGTTGAGGCAACGAACTCATAATTCGTGCTAGGCAGGTTCAACTCCTGCACCCTGGATAGTTTTGATGGCTTGGGGTGATCGGGTTTGACTGTACTAGGGCAAGCTAATCTTGTCCTTGTTGCCGCAGAACACAATATTCATAATTCATCTCAGGTATTGAGTTCCGCAAAATGCGATGTTTACGCGCTCAAAATCCCCAAAATTATCCTTGACAACAGACCTGAGATCGTTATATCCCACAGCCTACAAGTCTTGGCGCGAGAGAAGATGCCACCAAATCCCACAACCCCTAATAACCCGCACAATTGCCTCCTACAGCAGGCCCGGCCCCAAGGGAGGTGAGTCTTGGAGGCTGCTGATAAGCATAGTCGGGTTTGATTTGAATCGCTTGATTGTAGTCAGCGATCGCCGCTTGTGATCAAGGTTCTGGTATCTCCAACTGACGAAAAATTCTCACAGCAGTAAACTCGACAATTTCTCTATGTCGAGGGATGGCTGTGCGCCGACCATTGAGTGGATTTTCCCAGATGGAATGTTCACTTCCTTCTCGTACCAATTGACAACCCTGTTGACTGAGATAACGCAACCAATCTCGACGCTTCATGAGGCGATCAAAGTCGGTACAATTTGGACATGGGTTGATGCAGACAAGATTAGATAAATTGGTTCTTCTAAATCCGCTTCTGGGTCTGTTAACAACGCATTAGGCAAGGGTAAAGATTCCCCCCTAGATAAATTAACTTCTGCCATGTCCACCAGCGCACTGGCTAAGGAACGGCGTACTGCCGCTAGATCATTTCCCCAGGAAATCACGCCAGGGAAATCTAAGACTTCTCCTACGGAGTTCTTCGCTATTAAACCAGCGAGTCATAGGATTTTATGATTCACTGGAAATTTTGATTGTAGATGATTTTGGGGTTAAGGTGTTGGAATAGATCAAGATTTACGCCCGAATCACAGTAATTCTATATTGATTTTTCCTCAGCACAACTTCAGTTGACAACCTTTCTTCCATTGGTAAGGCATTTTTCCGTCTATCAAAGATAAATAACCAACCAAAATCTAAACCCAAACGCCCTAAATAAGATTCTAATTGTTCAATTCCATCAGCTTGCGGATCGCGTTTTTTATCTCTCCACACTTTTAATTCAATCCCTAAAATTGCCTCTTTATACCGCAAACATAAATCTATTCTGTCACTACCAATTGCATATTCCCTTTCTAAAACTCCCCCACCATTAACCACAGGATGTAAAAAAGCCATTAATACAATATGCGGAGCAATTTCATGGTAAGCTGCACTACTTAATAATGGTTCGACCTGTTGTCGCCAAAACTTGAGAAATGCTGTTAATAAACCATCTATATTTAATTCACCTTTTGCCGTTAACCAACTAGGACTAATTAAAGGTAAACTGTCCTGAGTTTCTTGGACTAAAACGCGGGGAATAACTTCACGATAAATGGGGTTAGAAATAACTAATCCTCCCCTTGGATCACGTCGTAATAATCCTAAATCTATTAAATACTGCCTATCATCTGCTGGGGTATCGGGTAAGGTTTGCCCTGCTAAAATAGGTTCAATAATGTTTTTAACTCGTTTTTCTCTGAGTTTTTCCGCTAAACTATCTAAATGAGTATCTTGACGAGTAATTAATATTTCTTTAGCTGTTAAAATATGTTTTTTCGTAATAGCAATATTTCTATCTTTTACCATTTTTTCTACAATTTCTTTAGCTAAAGCATTGACTAGCCAAGGTTGTCCTTGGGTTAAATCATAAGCTGTTTCTATAGCTTCTGGTGTGAAAATTTGTCCAGTTGCTGCTGTATGTTGTTGATATAATTCTCCCACTTCTGCAAGATTAAAGTTTCGCATGGTAAGAGAAGCAACTTTGATATTAAAAGGACTAGATGTATTTAATCTATCACTACCTCCCGATGCTACTTTATAATCTCGCACATCTCGTAAACCAATTAATCCTACGGAGGTCGGGAAATTTTCTGGACGTTTAGGAAAACCATCTCTTAACTGTCGTAAAACTGATATTAATGTTTGGTCTTGTAAAGAGTCGATTTCATCTATAAATAATACTATGGGACGATTGATAGCTTTTGCCCAACCTCTTAAAAAAGCCTTAATTCTGCTTCCTGGTTCTTCCTGTTGCCATTGTTTAGCAGCTGGTTGTAATTCCGTCGCTAAACTATCTTGAATTGTATTATACCAAGTTCCTAAAAGTGCTAATTCTGCGGCAGTAGGATCATGATTAAATGCACTTCCTACTTCCACTGATACCATGACTGCGGCATAATTTCCAGTATCGGTAAGTTGTTTTGCTAGGGCTAACATGGCGGTGGTTTTCCCCGTTTGTCGCGGTGCGTGAAGGACAAAGTAACTATGCTGTTGAATTAGCTCCTCTAAATCTGGTAATCGCACTGTGGGAGATAACATATAGTGGATATCGTCTTTACAGGGACCTGCAATATTAAACCAGCGAGTCATAGAATTTTATTATTTAGTGGACATTTTAATTTTAGATGATTTTGGTGGGGTTTGTGATGGCAGGAAGGAAGATGTGATGATCGGCCATACTTTGTTATGCTTGATTATGATCAATTATTGTTATATAGAGGAATGGTAGGCTGATTTTACGTTTGCTAATAGGTAGGGATTTTATTGTCGTGTAATCAGATATGGGCTGTTCAGCAACAAAGTGGCATTTAATATACAAGACTTTGATTGTTGATAGCTTACTGGTATAATATTGGAGCGCACTGGTATGGTTAACTTCCAGTACCATCGTTACCGAAACCCCGATCGCACTGTGGTGACAGGAGATCAGTTGATGATCAAAATTGAAAATCTTAAGCTAATTGTCAAAAATTATGGCCGCTGAAATTATTTGTGTAGGAACGGAATTATTATTAGGGGATATAGTTAATACTAACGCCCAATATTTAGCCCTAGAATTGGCAAAGTTAGGTATTCCCCATTATTATCAAACGGTGGTGGGGGATAATGTGGAAAGACTGAAAAAAGCGATCGCTATTGCTCGAGAACGTTCCTCAATTTTAATTTTTACCGGGGGACTGGGACCGACTCCCGACGATTTAACCACAGAAACAATCGCCGATTTTTTCCAAACGCCCCTCAGAGAAGATAAAGAGATTTTAGCAGAAATCGAGACTAAATTTACGAGTTTAGGGCGAGAAATGCCTCCTAGTAACAGTAAACAGGCTTTAATACCCGTGGGAGCCGATTTTTTGCCAAATCCGACGGGAACCGCCCCCGGCATGATCTGGCAACCACAGACTAACGTGACTATTCTTACTTTCCCCGGAGTACCCTCAGAAATGAAGAGAATGTGGGTAGAAACGGCGATTCCTTACCTAGAAAGTCAAGGATGGGGCAAAGAGAGGATTTATAGTCGTTACCTCAAATTTCGCGGTATCGGTGAGTCAGCTTTAGCGGAAAAAGTTGTCCATTTATTTGATCTGACTAATCCCACCGTTGCCCCCTATGCTGGTTTAGGCGAAGTGCGTTTGCGAATTGCGACGAAAGCCCCTTCTTTAGAGGCTGCTTTGCAGGTAATTGAACCAGTAGCGACGGAAATTAAGGAAATCGCCGGATTAGATTATTTTGGTGCTGATGATGATACTTTACCCGCAGTGGTAGGGGAACTGTTGCGGTGGCAAAAACAAACTTTGAGTGTGGCAGAATCCTGTACTGGAGGGGGATTAGGGGAAATTATCACCCAAATCGCCGGCAGTTCCGATTATTTTTGGGGTGGGGTTATTTCCTACGATAATCGGGTAAAAGTTGCCCTCTTAGACGTAAATGAGCAGGATTTAAATAATGTCGGGGCTGTCAGTGCCATTGTTGCCCAACAGATGGCCCTAGGAGTACAAAAACGCCTCGCTACGGATTGGGGGATCAGTATCACGGGTATTGCCGGACCAGGAGGAGGCAGTGAGACAAAACCCGTGGGCTTAGTTTATATCGGTTTAGCCAGTCCTGACGGAAATGTTACCGTATCAGAGCATCGTTTCGGAGAAAATCGATCTCGCTTGACCATTCGCCAGATTAGTGCTTATACCGCTCTCGATCGCCTACGACGGAATTTATTAACAATATCTTAAAAAAGAATTGCCAAGAATATATACTCAGACTAAAAAGTTATGTTAAGCTTAATATAAGTACAAGATATAGATTCCCCCGTTCGTCAGATTGAACAGCCAAACGATAAAAATTAGTTAAAATTCTCTAGAATCAAGCTTCTGCGTGGCTGTTGCGGGGATCAATCGACGAAAACTCATAGCTAGTATCTCAAAGGAGCCATTTGGTCAATGGACTATTTAGATGAAGTGATAGAAAAATTGAGAGAATGGGCGCGCAAACTGATCGAGAGTGTTTTTGGTCCGGAACCCGAACCCGAACCCGAACTAATCCCGATCCCCGTGCGCGATCACAGTCGATAAAGCCACCAGTAAAACAGAATATTGCGATAATATCAGTGCAAACTTACTATGAGTCTGCACTTGATTTTTAGGTGGAGCCAAGTCTAGCTTAATTTGGTGACGATTTGATTATTTAGTAACAATTCTTGACTGAGTAAATCTTCCACATTAATCCGCAGAAAACACTGATCATCAATCCAGAACTGCACTTTAATGCGATCTTTACCCCGGAAACCTAAAGGAGCGAGTTTAGCGATCGAGCGGGTCCCCTCGCGATCATTTAAGGGTTGGACGCTAGTTTCTCCATTACCCAGGGAACGAGTAATTAATTTATCGCCATCAAAATAGACCTCCATTGCCCCCATTTCTGTGCCTAATTCGCCGATAATTAACTCAATGCTGGGTTGATTGTCCACGGAAGCACCTAGGACTAATTCCACGGGTTTTTCCATGGGATAGGGTTGTCCAGAGTTAATAATTGGATGCCAAGCGTGGGCATTTTTGCGACGATTCCAGTAACGAATGCCGTAGCTATGATAGAGAAAATCTTTGACTTGATAACCTTGGGCCAATTGTAACGCTCCCAATGCGATCGCTTCAAAGGGTCGATCCTCTTTAATTTTACTACCATCAAAATACTGTCGCACCCAATCTTTTACCGCCGGAATTTGTACAGTTCCCCCAACTAATAACACCCCATCGATATCGCTAACTTCAATTCCATTGCGTCTTCCCTGTTGCAAAACTCCCGTCATTAAATCATCTAATTGATGAAAAAAGTTTTGTTGTTGGAGAATATCGGTTAATTGTTCTCGATCTAAGCTTAACTCGTAACTCTCGAAATTTTCCTGATCAAAATATACCTCCTCGGCGGTTAATTGGGAAGAAAGTTTAATTTTTAATCTTTCTGCTAGACGAGTAGTCAAGGAAGTTTTCGCTAAAGATTGCTTTTGGGCAAAATAATCGACAATCCAATCGTCGATATCTGACCCCCCTAAATTTGTACCTGCTTTAGCTAAAACTCTCGCTAGTTTAGTTTTTTGGGCGGAATTATTGCCTAAAAGTTTTTCTCCCCACTTGAGAATAAAACCTTGATTTTTTTGAGGATTATCTAAATCTAATTGTACCAAAGAAAGATCGAGGGTGCCACCGCCAAAATCTACCACTAAAATCACCTGATCACCCGTGGTTCCATAACCCAAAGCGGCGGCCGTGGGTTCATCAATTAGGCGAATTTGTTCGATTTCCCACCCCTGACAAACATTGCTTAACCAATTGCGGTAACTTTCAAAACTATCGACGGGGACGGTTAAAACTAGAGATTGAGGGGTTTCGAGGGTGGTGTTTTTTAAGTTGTCGATGATGCTATCAAGAAACCATTGGCCAACCCCCTCGAAACTGAGGACAGTTTCCTCTAATTCCGGTAAAAATCCTTGAATTTTTGCGCCGATACCTCGTTTAAAGCGACGAAAAAAACGCGGGTCTCGATCGATATCTAAACCCCGATCGCGCACTGCTTGACCGGCAATTACTTGCAGAGGATTGGCTGATTTAATATAGAGTAAACTGGGAATTAGGGGGGGATTGTCGGCTATTTGTTGGGATAACTCCGATAATTTCACGGTTTCGGCCCTATTTGTCGCCCCATTCCAACGAGTAATGACGGTATTACTGGTTCCGAAATCAATAGCGTAGAACACGATCGATGGTTTTTAGGTAAATTTAGTTAATTATTGGCTATTGTAACCTGTTATTTAGTGAAACCGCCCGATCGAGGTGGAAGTTTCCGAAAAACCTAGGCAATTTGGTCAGCGTAAGCTAAAGAAGTCTGAGCAAAAACTTGACAAATAATCTTTAATAGTATATATGAGTTCCACCTGATCAAAGGACTATGTTAGCAGTTACCACCTCACCCGAAACCCTCTCCTTAGAAATTCCTAGCGCGATCGCTCTCTCTATCACCCTTGAACAGTTTGAAGCCCTTGCTGCGGTCAACCGGGACTTAAAATTAGAACGTACAGTCCAAGGAGAATTAATCGTGAATCCCCCGACAGGTGGCGAATCAGGACAACGAAATTTTCGTATAACAGGACAATTGTTTCGCTGGTGCGAAGAAAATGAAGCTTTAGGAGTCGGGTTTGACTCTTCCACTGGATTTATACTGCCAAATGGGGCGATTCGTTCCCCCGATCTATCTTGGGTGAGTCGAGAACGCTGGGAATCTTTAACCCCTAAGCAGAAAAAAGGATTTATTCCCCTCTGTCCCGATTTTGTGGTGGAATTGCGGTCTGAATCTGATAGTCTTGACAAATTACAGAAAAAACTGCTCGAATATAGGGAAAATGGCGCAAGGTTAGGCTGGTTAATCGATCCCCAGAATCGGCAAGTTGAAATTTATCGTCAAGCAAAGGAAGTAGATATCTTAGAAAATCCCACTGATTTATCGGGTGAAGATGTTTTACCCAATTTTAGCTTAAATTTAAAGCTCTGATGTTTTCAGGAGTAATCCTGCGATATTAGACTTCTGGCAGAAGTCAGGCAAGAGGCAACAGGCAAGAGGCAACAGTGGTAAGAATCGCCGATTGCTCTATTATATTTTTGGGTCATCATCAAATGAGCATCGAAAAGTCTTTAGTCTCGTCAGGTAAAAGTCTTTATCAAGAAGATTTCTACCGATGGTTACAAGAAACCGCTAATTTACTCAAAGAACATCGTTTTGAAAAATTAGACCTGGAAAATTTGATCGAAGAAATTGAAACGATGGGAAGGAGTGAAAAACGAGAACTAGAAAGTCGCTTAACCGTCATTGCCGAACATTTGCTTAAATTGACTTACTGGCTAACTGAAAAGGAAGCAAATGCTCAAGGATGGCGCAGCACAATTGTTGAACAACGCCGACAAGTTCAACGCTTATTAAGAGAGAGTCCAAGTCTGAGAAGATTGATTCCTGAAATCTGGATAGATTGTTATCAAGCGGCCAGAGAAGATACTGTCAGAAAGTATCAACTTGCTGCTGATTTATTCCCGATTGAATCACCCTTCACCCTTGCAGAAATCCTTGATTCTGACTATCTTCATTAAACTTAAAATTTGGTATTTTATCGATGAGGACAATGCCCAACAAAGCAAAGCGTTAAACGGCAATCACTACCTCTGAATCGCCCCCTAAATTGGCTTACCAAATCAAAGTAAGATTTAAACTAAATTCTGGCAGCATACTTTCCCCCGATAAACTCTCTGGATTAGTTAAAATTTCTACTGCCTGTCCTTGACGATAAATTTCCACTTCTCTAGTTTTTCTATTGATTAACCAACCTAAACGAGTTCCATTATCTAAATATTCCTGCATTTTTTTCCTAGCAGTTTCTATGTTGTCATTAGGAGACATTAATTCAATGACAAAATCGGGAGATAGAGGTAAAAATCTTTCCTTTTGTTGCGGGGTTAAAGCTTGCCATTTTTCTAAAGGTATCCAAGCAGCATCGGGAGATCGCTCGGCCCCATTCGGTAGTTTAAACCCCGTGGAGGAATCAAAAACTACACCTAATTTATGTAGGTTATTCCATAACCATAATTGGGCAGTGATTCCAGCGTTAGAATTACCAGTTTCTCCTCCGGTTGGTGGCATAATAATTAAATCTCCTTTTGCGTTGCGTTCCAAACGTAAATCTCGGTTATCCTGACAAAGTTGAAAGAATTGTTCATCGCTGAGTTGCCAAGATTCAAATTTAATTTCTACTACTGCCATCATAGATTCTCTTTTATAGGATTATAGAATTACCAAATATTATCAAGTTCTAAGACAAATTGAGATAAAATATTTTCCCCGGATAAACTCTCTGGATTAGTTAAAATTTCTACTGCCTGTCCTTGACGATAAATTTCTACTTCTCTAGTTTTTCTATTGATTAACCAACCCAAACGAGTCCCATTATCTAAATATTCCTGCATTTTTTTCCTAGCGGTTTCTAGGCTATCACTAGGAGACATTAATTCAATGACAAAATCGGGAGATAGAGGTAAAAATCTTTCCTTTTG
>SFCA01000096.1:0-17551 GCA_007095475.1 Microcystis aeruginosa Ma_QC_C_20070703_M131
ACTAACCCGCACCTGTAAGGTTATAAAGTTATCAAGGTACTACATTTACCAAGCGGCTAATCCTCTAAACGTCTTACTGTCTAGTTTCTAGCCAACGAATCGCACTACACCCTACACCCTACACCCCACACCCTGATCTGGACTATTCTGGCGGAAGACCGATCGCCAACACTTGAAATATCTTCTAACAATAGTTACACTTCTTTAGAATAGATACACTTTTCAAGGGATAATGTAGGTCGGCTAACTCTTGCACTTAACAGTCGAGATTGTTGGGCTTATATTTTGACCCTGAATATAAAAAGCGTCTAAGTGGACACTAAATTGTCAATAGGAGGAGCGTAGTCAATGGGACTACCTTGGTATCGAGTACACACAGTCGTTCTCAACGACCCGGGCCGTTTAATTTCCGTTCACCTGATGCACACCGCACTGGTAGCGGGTTGGGCTGGCTCCATGGCCCTCTATGAGCTTGCTATTTTCGACCCCAGTGACCCCGTATTAAACCCGATGTGGCGGCAAGGAATGTTCGTGCTGCCCTTCATGGCCCGTTTAGGTGTCACTGGTTCATGGGGTGGCTGGAGCGTCACCGGCGAAACTGGTGTTGACCCCGGTTTCTGGTCTTTTGAAGGCGTTGCCGCCGCTCATATCGTCTTATCCGGTCTGCTATTCCTAGCGGCGGTTTGGCACTGGGTTTTCTGGGATTTAGAATTATTTATCGATCCCCGCACGGGCGAATCTGCCCTCGATTTGCCGAAAATGTTCGGTATTCACCTGTTCTTATCCGGTTTACTTTGCTTTGGTTTCGGTGCTTTCCATCAAACAGGCCTTTGGGGTCCCGGGATGTGGGTTTCCGATGCCTACGGTTTAACCGGTCATGTGCAGCCCGTAGCTCCCGAATGGGGACCTGCTGGTTTTAACCCCTTTAACCCCGGTGGTGTGGTAGCTCACCACATTGCTGCGGGTATCGTCGGGATTATCGCCGGTTTATTCCATTTAACCGTTCGTCCCCCCGAAAGACTCTATAAAGCCCTGAGAATGGGTAATATCGAAACGGTGCTTTCTAGCAGTATCGCCGCCGTTTTCTTTGCCGCTTTCGTCGTGGCTGGAACCATGTGGTACGGTAATGCTACCACGCCGATCGAACTCTTTGGCCCGACCCGTTACCAATGGGATAAGGGCTATTTCCAAGAAGAAATTGAGCGTCGCGTCGAGGCCAGCATCGCCAATGGGGCCACCATCGCCGAAGCTTACCAAGCAATCCCCGAAAAACTGGCTTTCTATGATTATGTCGGTAATAGCCCCGCTAAAGGTGGTTTATTCCGTACTGGTGCCATGGATAGCGGTGACGGTATCGCTAAATCTTGGTTAGGACACCCCGTGTTCAAAGATGGCGAAGGTCGCGTCCTTAGCGTGCGTCGGATACCTAACTTCTTTGAAACCTTCCCCGTTGTCCTGACTGACTCGGAAGGTATCGTTCGCGCTGATATTCCTTTCCGTCGTGCGGAATCGAAACTGAGTATCGAACAAAGTGGTGTCACCGTTTCTTTCTACGGTGGCGCTCTCGATGGTCAGGTCTTCAGTGATCCTGCTGATGTGAAGAAATTTGCCCGTAAAGCGCAACTCGGTGAAGCTTTCGAGTTTGACACCGAAACCCTGAAGTCTGACGGGGTATTCCGCACTTCTCCGAGGGGTTGGTTTACTTTCGGTCATGCTGTCTTTGCTTTACTATTCTTCTTCGGTCACATCTGGCACGGTTCTCGTACCATCTACCGCGACGTATTCGCCGGGGTCGATCCGGATCTGGAAGAACAAGTGGAATTCGGTTTATTCCAAAAATTGGGTGATCTTAGCACTCGTAAACAAGAAGTTTAGTTTTAGCTAAATCATCCATATAACTAAAGGAGTCAAGTCTTTGACTCCTTTTTTTAATTAGGGTCTGCTGAAAAAGTTTTTCGTGGGAGCAGGGAGAAGGGAGCAGGGAGTGGGGAGCAGGGAGAAACAATTCATAACTTGAGAGTTAATCACACTATTAAAAACGGATTTATACTATAGTCATTTCAGATAAGTCTGATACACTCTAGACCGACAAAACCCTTATGAACTCTGGGATTGATATTCTCAATCTTAATTGAAATGACTATAAATCTGGTTATTAAAGACTGATTATTTATTCCCCTTTTTGCATGAGTGCATGAGTAGAAAACGGGTTTCTTGGAGAAACCCGTTTTCTGTGCGTTACTCAACGGATTTAGTATTAGTATAAAGTTCGATCGAGCTTTACTTTAAACCGAATAGTGAAAAAACCGCTAGTTATAGAAATAACTAACGGCTTTTTGCCTGGGGAAATTACCCGTATATGGAATTACATAGAGGAACCTAAACCGGCGTAAGCTCCGTAGAAGAAAAGACCAACCACGGCGATAACGCCTAGACCGGCGATGGTGGCGACTAACCACAAAGGAATACGACCTTCTGCGAACATGAATAACACCTCCTAATTGCGATGAGAATCAATCGGGACTAATTAGTTAAAGAAATAGCTGGAAAATAAAATTCCCAAGACAGCAACTAGGAGTAAACCTAGGTAAAGAGAAGTACGATTTAACTCGACGGCTTGCCGATTCGGATTAGGTGTTCTTTCCATAATTGTTCTCCTAGCGTTGAATAAACTGCATTGCCGCAATTGCACCGATAAAGAAGACAGTGGGGACCGCTAAGGTATGAACTGCCAACCAGCGAACGGTGAAAATGGGGTAAGAAATGGGTTGATTGGGATTACCACTAGCCATTGTTTTTATCCTTAATTAAAGTAAACTACTGATTAAACTGCTCGATTTGATTTTTGGCCTCAAAGCGATCATTAATAATCGGTAATTCTTGACGCTCTTGAGTGTAATACTCATCGGGACGGGGAGTGCCAAAAACATCGTAAGCTAAACCGGTACTCACGAATAACCAACCTGCGATAAACAGCATGGGGATGGTGATGCTATGGATAATCCAGTAACGAATACTGGTAACGATATCGCCAAAAGGACGTTCGCCGGTACTACCTGACATGGACGGTTCTCCTCGGAATGATAGGACTTGAAAAATTCAATCTCTATAATAGAGACTTTCTTGACCCTGAGACAAGTTTTAGGCCGGTTCGCTCGGGGGATTATATTTCAGTAAAACCCCATTTTGTCCTAAGACAAAACCCTTGTCGGAATTGATAAAAACAATTCGATAGAGATTGGAGGGGACACTTTCCACCGCGCGATCTTTTTGCCAAGATTGGCCGCCGTCATCACTGACCAAGAGATTGCCGCTACCACCAGCGACCCAAATTTCTTCGGGGGTGCGGTAGTTGAGGTCTAAAAGTCCCCAACTGGTGGAAAACTCGGGGAATACCTTATCTTCCCATGTATCGAGATCATTGGGGCTAGTAAATTGTAGTTGACCACCCCGGGCCAGGGCCCACAGTTCCCCTTTTTCACCATAACCGACTTTTTGTAAGCGGCGGGAAGAAAGACGATTGTGGGGTTGCCATTCTGTTGACCCCGGTTCCCAGGTGGAATAAAAGTTCCCGCGTGCGGAAACGGCCACGTATTTACCATCATGGGAACGAACAATTGTCCGGGCCACACCCACAGCACCTTCCACTAAAGCTTGCCAAGTTTTGCCCCCGTCTTTGGTGCGGTAGATAGCGCCTAAATCCGTGACCATTTCGGCGGTTTTGTCGTTCAGAGCGATAATTCCGTAGGGAGAACCGGGTAATTTTTCGCTTAAGGAAATACGGGACCAGCTGCTGCCCCCGTCTTCGCTATGGAGAAGAATTGAGGGTTTACCGACAATCCAACCCTCTTGGTTGTGGAAACTGACGGCGCTAAAGCTAACTTTTTCTTCGCCAAGGTTGAGGACTTTTTGCTGCCAGTTGTTCCCCCCATCGCTGGTTTCAAAGAGGGTAGATTTGGTTCCCACTAACCAACCGTGCTGCAGGTCGTCGGTAAAGGCGATATCGGCAAAAGTGGAGTCAGTGTCGAGGGTGAGGATTTGCCAAGGACTATTGCTCAGGGATGGCACACTACTACAGCTAAAGCAGAAAAAGGCTACAGCTAGAACTATTACGAATTGTTTCAGTTTTCTCATCAATGGTTCAGAGGTATTGGTCAAGGAATCGGGACGGATAAGGTTTGTCCCCGATTGGTTACAGACTTATAAGAGCCGTTAGATTTAAAGATAATGAGTGCTTGAGTTAGTTTAAACCATATAAACTAATAAAGAAAACAAATCCTAGCGCTAAAGCCCCGAAAATCAAAATATTTTTTTGTGCCGGAGTCAGACGGTTGACTCCAAAACCATAGCTAAGATTTTCTTGGAATCCCGAAGGAGCATCTTTAGCTCCGATGTTGATAAATTGGGAACGACGCACACCACACACGGGACAGCGCCACGTTTCTGGCAATTCCTCGAAGGGGGTTCCAGCAGGAGTGTTGGTTTTACCATCTCCCTTGCTGGGGTCGTAAACGTAGCCGCAGGAGCGACATTCGTGGTTGGCAGGGGCCTGGTCGGCTAGGGTTAGTTCTGGTGGGCGATCGCTCATAACTAAGATTAAGGGAATTTTCAACACTCTGTTACAAATTATCCTTGAAAATTGACCCCTCTCACGGGCAAGCCCTAACAGAATAGCCAGTTTTCAAGTCTTAAAAGGATTAGGGAGGCAGCATATCGGCTTTAAAAAAAGCAAGGTTAATCTATTAGGGCTTAAATGTCTATTAAAACTTTATTAAGTTTATATTTGGGTTATTTACCCTGATTTTGATACTCAAATTTATTCCGAGAAATTGAGAAATTTCAGGCTGGGAAGAAATTAGGGGTCTGATAGCAAATCCTGTTTAGAAGGTATAGGGGAGCAGGGAGCAGGGAGTGGGGAGTGGGTTTTTTAAAGTTAGATTGGGAGTTAATCATGCTATTAAAAGCGGATTTGCTATCATATTGAATAAATTTAATCACTTTTAGCGATCGCTTTTATATTTTGGCATAAATGGGCTGCTCCCTCCCTGTTCCCCAAAACGAAAACTTCGCACCTCACTATTAAGATAACTGCTATCAACCTTATATTATAGGTATATAATCAACCTTAACTATACCTTAAAAAGAGAGTAAAAATTGTGTTCAACCAGCTTGATTGGAATCCTGCCTACTCAATTGAAACCTTAGAACCAAATACGGTATTTTTTCTATCTGAGCGAGAATCAATCTGTTTTCAAGAGCCGCTTTATTATCGTTTGGTAAGATTAATTGATGGTCAACGTAATCTTGATGAAATTATTGATATTATTCAGTTAGAATTTTTACAAAATCAAAAAATCAATCCCAATAATCCTAATTCGTTTGCAGTTATTATTAATTATAGTCTGGCAATTCAAAAAGCGATTTTTCAGTTATATAAACGAGGGTTTTTGTTAGAAAAACAAGAATTATTGCCGTCTAATTTAGCAATTTTATGCCATCATCTTCAGGTTTCTCAAGCCCAAGCTTTTGAACGATTACAATCTCTTAAGGTTACAGTTAAAACCCTAGGCTTAATTCCCCAGCAAGATTTGATCAATATTTTCAATTCCTTGCAAGTTCAAGTCGCAGATGAAGGAGACTTAACCATTATTTTAACCGATAATTATCTTCATCCTGATTTAGAGAGTATTAATCAACAAGCTTTAGCCTCGCACAAGCCTTGGTTATTAGTTAATCCCCGGGGAAACCTAGCATGGATTGGTCCCTTATTTGATCCCGATAAAACTGGTTGTTGGCATTGTTTGGCTCAACGGTTACGAGATAATCGTCCCGTGGAGGAATTTATCATTAGACAGAGAGAAAATAAGATTTCTTTAATTTCTCCTTTAGGATTTTCTTCAGCGACAATGCAGACGGTTTTAAATATGACGGCTATGGAGGTTTTTAAGTGGATTATTCAAGGTAAAAATCAACGTTTAGAAGGAATGCTAATGACTTATGATACTTTAAATTTACAGTTTCAAGAGCATATTTTAGTTAAACGGCCGAACTGTCCTAGTTGTGGATATTCTCAGAATAAAACACCTTTACCTGTGGTTTTGGGACATCGGAAAAAGGCTTTTACCAGTGATGGGGGACATCGTTTTTGTTCTCCTGAAGAAACCTTAAGAACCTATCAACATCATATCGGTCCTATTACGGGAATTGTGCGAGAATTAAATAAGATACAAGGGAATGCTTTAGTTCATACTTATGTAGCTAAACATCATTTTCGTAGTGTCTTTGATGATTTAGACAGTTTACGGCAAAATATTGGAGGTAGAAGTGCGGGAAAAGGCCGTACAGATAGTCAAGCAAAAGCAAGTGGATTTTGTGAAGCTATTGAGCGCTATTCGGGGGTTTTTCAAGGAAATGAAATCAAAGAAGAAGCGAGTTATCAAGAGTTAGGATATAAAGCTATTCATCCTAACAAATGTATGAATTTTAGTGAAAAACAATATCAACATCGAGAAGAATGGAATGGGAAGAATCAAGGATGGTTTCAAAAAGTACCTGAACCTTTTGATGAAACTAGAATCATTGATTGGACTCCTGTATGGTCTTTAACTGCTCAAGATTTTAAGTATTTACCGACAGGATATTGTTATTATGGTTATCCTCAATCTGAACCCTTAGATTGTTGGGCTGATTCTAATGGCTGCGCCGCAGGAAATACGATAGAAGAAGCGATTTTACAAGGATTTATGGAGTTAGTGGAACGAGATTGTGTGGCTTTATGGTGGTATAATCAATTAGTTAAACCTTCCGTTAATTTAGAGAGCTTTAATGAGCCATATTTTGAGCAATTAAAGCAATATTATGAGGGGTTAAATCGGGAGCTATGGGTGTTAGATATTACCAGTGATTTGAATATTCCCTGTTTTGCTGCTATTAGTCCGAGAAAGGAGCGGGAAGTGGAGGACATTTTGTTAGGGTATGGGGCGCATTTTGACCCGAAAATTGCCATTAGTCGGGCGTTAACGGAGGTTAATCAAATCTTACCGAATGTGTTATCCTTTAAGGAAGATGGGACAACGATTTATCCTCCCTCTGCTGATCCTTTGGCGGTTAAATGGTGGCAAACGGCAAGGTTAAGCAATCAATCTTATTTGGTTCCCGATAGTAAAATAATACCGAAAAAAAGTAATGATTATTTACAATTAGCCAGTGATGATTTATTAGCGGATGTTAAATTGTGTCAGCAAATTGTTGAGTCAAAGGGGATGGAAATGTTAGTATTAGATCAGACTCGTCCTGATATTGGTTTAAGAGTGGCTAAAGTCATTATCCCCGGAATGCGTCATATGTGGAAGCGTTTAGGGGCAGGAAGATTGTATGATGTTCCTGTTAGCATGGGATGGTTAAAAGAGACTTTGACGGAAGATGAATTAAATCCTTTTCCCATGTGGATGTAACCCTTGTTCATGGTCAATTGTTGATGATTTTAAGTTACTTGGTGAAGATTTCGAGTTTAACTTTCATTCCCATTTTATCTAAAAGACTGAGTAATTTATCAACAGTAAAACGGCTAATTTCTCCATTCATTAAATCACTAATTTTCGGTTGTGTTTCCTCGAAAAAAGTGGCGGCTTCTTGCTGTGTCCATCTTTTTTCTTGGATAAAAGACCGCAAGGTTAACATCAAATCGGCTCTAATTTTTAAGTTAGTTGCTTCTTCACTGTTAAATCCTAAATCTTCAAAGATGTTATCGCTACCAAAAGTGATCTCAATAGGGTTAGATTGTGTCATGGTTATCCCTCCTGTAATTGTTGTCTAAATTGAATCATTTGTTGATAACGTTTTTGTCCCAATTCAATTTCTTTTTTCGAGGTTTTCTGTGTTTTTTACCGAAAGCATGAAGGACATAAATCGCTTCTTTAAACCTTGCCACATAAAAGATTCTGTAGGTTTCTCCTGTCCAAATTCTAATTTCTTCTGTTCCTTGACCAATAATGGGAATGGGTTTAAAATCATTGGGTTTCTCTCCTTGTTGAATAGCTCTCAGTTGAAAACCTGCTTTACGCTTTGCGTCTTCAGGAAAATCTCTAATATCTTCCCTTGACGTCCCAATCCAGTAAATGGGTTTATCTCCCATGTTGGGGTTAATGATTAAGGTTGATACCTAATTTAGTATAACAGGATCATCAGTTTGTCAATTGTTCGTTAGTTAACAAGCAAGATAATGATCATTTTAGTTTAACTGAATCTAAGTAAAGTGTATCAGGGCAAATATCTCGTTCATGAGGCCATAAGCAAACTGATTCCTGATAGGTAAAAGGTATGTCAGCGAAGTAACACACCTTTATTAGTGTTGGTTTTCGTTGCTTCAATCTAATCTAGAAGAGCGGCTGAATCATTGGGAGCTATTCCTTCATCTTGATCTAAGATCAATAATATTTTCATTTGTTGAGTTACACTAAATAAGCGCAATCGAATATTGACTGAAAATTGAATCACTTGTAATGATAGGGAGATTTTCAGCCATAGATTGAGCAATAATAATGCGATCAAAAGGATCTCTGTGGTGAAAAGGTAGAGAAGCATTAATTTTTAGATGCTCTAGTTCAAGATTTAGTAAAACAATCCTACTTTCGTTCACTTCTTTCTCAATAAACTCTTCATAGGAAGGAACTAACCTTAACTTTCCTAAATTATATTTAATAGACATTTCCCAAAGACTGGCGATACTAAGATAACTAAAATTGTTCTCATCTTCAATTAAATCTTTGAGAGCATTGCTTAATCTAGGATCGTCATTAACAAACCAAAGAAAAATATGTGTGTCCAATAAAAAAGTCATTCCCTGTAATTTTGAAAGTCTTCAAGAGGTTCATCAAAGTCATCGCTCATCCATACTTTTCCCTTAGCACTTCCTCGTTTTAAGGGTCGTTTGATGGGGGAAATTTTGGCTACTGGCTCGTCGCCTTGCATAATAACAATTTCTTCTCCGTTAATTGCCAAATCGAGAAGTTTTGAGAGATCGGATTTAGCTTGAGCTATATCTAATTTAGTCATAATGTTAAATCTCTATTTAAGTTTTCAAAAAATCTTGCCAATGTTCTTCGTCATCAGCTACGATGGTAATCATTCCTTGACATAGTCCGGGTCCCAGGCGTTGGCGCAGTATGGGTATTTGCCCGATTAATTGGGCAATTGGACGATTGTTGTCGGTGATTAACAATTCTTCCCCCAGTTTGAGATTGTCAATCAGTTCGGGGAGTTTAGCCTGGGCTTCTTTGAGAGAGATGATCATGGATGTTGGGTTCTATCTAACTCATGGTGATAACGCTACAATTTTAACTGAATCTCAGCAAGGAACAGATAAAATACGGTTGGGTTTCACTATCGTTCAACCCAACCTACACTCTCACGTTAAGGTTAAGTACGAAGATGAATCCAATTTCTAGGCCGATCATTCCTCAATTCTAACTGATCTAAGCAGAAAATAAATAAGTTCTCCTGATGACTGATAGATAAAAGGTGTGTCACCGCAGTAACACACCTTAAATAAAATATTGTTGGGTTTCGTTGTTTCAATCCAATCGAGAAGAAGATGCGATCGCTGATCACAAAAATTGCTATCATAGAAACTATTGATATTCAATGATTTAGGGGTAATCATAATGACACAGTTAACTGAAGAACGAAAACAAGAGATTATTGCTGAAGTTTTAGCAGCGAGAGCAAACCGTGAACAATTTCTATTAGAGATGAAACAACGGCAACAAGCAGGGTTAAAAATTGCTCAAAAATGTGCTAGTCTCCTTAAAGAGAAGTATGGAGTCACGAAAGTTGTTTTATTTGGTTCATTGTTAAATTATGAAGAAATAACTCCCCATTCTGATCTTGATTGAGCGGTTTGGGATTTACCAGAGAAAGATTATTTTAAAGCGATAGCAGAGTTAGATAATGGACAGGATTTTGAGGTGGATTTAGTACAAGTTCAAAAGGCTCCTCCTTATATTTTAGAGGCAATTGCTCAGGGGGTTGAATTATGACTAATTTATCAATTCAAGATAGAATTAATCAAGAACTCAATAAAATTTTTCAAGCCCTACAACAGTTAGAGATATTTTTAAGAGAATTATCTCATCAATCGAATGTCATGTATCAAAACGCATTAATTAATTCTATTGCGCTTAATTTCCATGGAGTTTATACTGGAATTGAGCGTATATTTGAAGCGATTGCTAAAAAAATTGATCAAAGATTCCCAACGGGGGATAAATGGCATCGAGATTTATTAGAGCAAATGTCTGTTGATATACCTAGGGTGAGAAAAGCAGTTATTACAGAAGAAACAAGGCTCATTTTGGATGAATTAAGGCGGTTTCGTCATCTGGTGAGAAGTGCTTATTCTTGCCAATTAGATGAGGAAAAGGTTTTAATCATCGCCCATCAAATTGTTAATTCTTATCAAACCATAATCAATGACATTCAATTGTTTTGTAATAATTTAAGTAAGGGAGAAACTTAATTAAAGATAACTGGTGATCGCACTGAATCTAAGTAAAGTGTATCAGGGCAAACATCTTGTTCATGAGGCCATAAGCAAAGTTATTCTGGACTTAAACGTACCTGTAGGGGCAAACCCCCTGTGGTTGACCCCGTGTTGCCCCTGTAGCGCACTAAGCAATACAAGCGCGTAAATCATTAAGAGTAATCATCAACGTCATCGGTTCAAGAGGAGACACATCAAAACCTAAAGCCAAATAAAAATTCTTAGCTTCTTCTGAAATAGCATGAACAATAATTCCCCGAATACCAATGGTATCAGCCGCTTTAACAACCCGTAGCGCACCATCACGAAATAAACCGCATCCTAAACCTTGACCTTGGTAAGAAGTATCTACTGCCAATCGTGCCAAAATTACCACTGGAATTGGGTTATGCATATTCCGCCGAAATTTACCATTAGCTGATTGTATACTAATCGCCCCGGAAGCAAGGGCGTAATACCCAACTACCCTATTGTCAACGCAGGTAACAAAAGTTCTAGTTGCACCACTGGCTTGATTAGCATAAGCTCGACGCTTCAACCAATCATCAAGAGAAGTAATTCCGCAGGAAAAATCAGTGATTGAGTGATAACTAGCCAGAGGTTCAGGTGGTGTCAAATTCATTCCTTCTCCCAAGGTGCGAGCGTCTGCATGGTTTTGCGTAAACGTTCATTAGGTTGAGGTGGTGCATCTAGAAGTGCGATAAATTCTGCATAAGCCTCTGGACTAGCCAAAAAAATAGTACGTTCGAGCAAAGTTTCCTCCGCAGCATTCCGCGCGGCTTCCAAAATAAAATCAGTTCTATTCTTACCTTGCACTTTGGCTGCCATATCGATCAAATTGCGTTCTTCTGGCTTAATTCGCAAATTTAGGGTATTATGCGGAGTCTTACTTTTTGTTTTACTACTCATAAGATGGGTGTGTAATTCCAAACTTAATTATTTTAACATAATGTAGTGACAACGACATTACACTATGTACGATACGATACCAGGATTTTTCAGAGAGATGAGCATCATTTGATGAAAGTCTAGGCTTCAAACCTTTCCATTATAACTGATAGGTAAAAGCTGCATCACCGCAGTAACACACCTTAAATAGTCTTGGGTTTCGTTGTTTCAAACTAATCGAGAAGAAGGGGCGTGCTGCTATGCAGTGCCGTAGGCATCGCACTATTATTGAGGAATTAATTTAATTAAACTTCTTAAAGTAGCATTAACGGATTCCGAATTAGGAAAATACTTTTTAACATCAGGATCAAGAATAATTACATCATTTTGCGCTGGAAAATGTTCAACCGTTTTTGTTCCATCTTCATGATGAATAGTAACGCTATGACCTTCCCGATACTGTTGGTAATATTTTCCGCGAACAGGATTTTTAAGTTGACTTAAATCATATTCTTCTCGCAAGTCATCTTCTAATTCATCTTGGATTTTCTCGTTCATAATATCTCCTTTCTTTGGGTGTAACTAATCTTGCACTAATTAAACGAATTTTATGATCATGATCCGTATAAGAAACAAATAGAAATTTACCTTGATCTGATCAACCTATTATAAGATAGCGATTCTCTCCTGTAGAATGGTCAGGATCATCGAAATTTACAGCTAAGGGATCATCAAATACGGTGGATGCTTCTTCAAAAGAAATGTTATGTTTTCTTTGATTTATTTTTGCTTTCTGTTTATCCCATTCAAATGCTAGTTCCAAATCATTGCCACTTTGCCAACTGAAATATCCCGCATTGTAGCATATCCTGAGGGCGGAATAACAATTTTTCCTCTGCGATCGCGTCTTGCCAAAGTTTGATTAATAGAGAGATCTATAAGCGATCGCCGCTGATAGTAAAAGGTGTGTCACCGCAGTAACACACCTTAAATAGTGTTGGGTTTTGTTGTTTCAACCTAATCTAGAAGAAGGGGCGATCGCACTAATCGAGAAGAAAAAGCGATCGCACTAATCAATTAAGTCTCTTGCTGAGTTATGATCCAAGGATAAAGTTGATCGCTAACGGTGAGATAGATGTTACTGTCTATCGCTTTCGGAATTAGGTATTGATTAGATGCTAAATTTTTAAGATAGACAAAAGCACCTTTTTTGATAAATCCGTTGAAGGTATCAGAATCATGTACGGGGACGATAGACCATTTTGTATTGTCTTTATAGGGAGAATAATAGTAACAACATAACTTGGTAATTGGGTCAGAC
Source organism: Microcystis aeruginosa Ma_QC_C_20070703_M131 (assembly GCA_007095475.1). Classification (GTDB taxonomy): domain Bacteria; phylum Cyanobacteriota; class Cyanobacteriia; order Cyanobacteriales; family Microcystaceae; genus Microcystis; species Microcystis aeruginosa_I. The sequence goes on from SFCA01000096.1 coordinate 12,750, forward strand.
CGAAATCCAGAAAAGTAACCAAGTAAACAACGATCATTATTTGTTGTACCACTTGTATCAATTAAATCTTGACTACTCTCTGTTTTGATCTCTATTATTGTGTTTCCTTTTAGGTAAGTTTGACCTGTGGAAGAGGGGCTTAATTGGAAGGGTGTCGGTTGAGTACAGTTGATACCCAGTATTGGGTATTGATAAGGAAGAATAGCAGTCCCTTTATAAGATCCACAAATGTATCGAGCTTGATTATCTTGAAAATTAACTGGAACAGATAAATTGATTAAATTTTCATAAGGATCTGATGAATCTGGTTTTATTTCTGTGATTGCATATTCAGACAAAGACTTGACCGTTTTAAGATTTTCTATAGTACAAGACTGACGATCTCCTGATAAAGTCCAGAGATTGTCATCAAGGGAAAAAGTTAGACTTGGAGAATTGCAATTTTCCGTCAAATTAACCCGAACTGGATAAAATCCCGTGGCAACGGATGTTTTAATTTGTCCTTCTTTAAGTTGATCTGATGAATAGTGAAGAATTGCGAATAATTTAGCTTGAATTTCTAATGCAGTTTGGGGTGGTAGCGTAAATACACTATAGATTTTATTGGTATAATTATTATGGTTAGGAGACAGAGCGATTGGTTTCATTAGTGCATACCATAATGAAGACTGTTGATTATTTTGCACAACAAAGGAGTAGGTTAAACTGGGGTTTTGTGTTATTTTTGGATCTTGATAATTATCATTATCAAAAGTATAGACATATCCAACCGATAAAGTAGATTTATAACAGGTAGGTTGAATAATGGTGTCTTCATCAGGATTATACTGATTGACACGGCAACCTATCGTATCAGGTTTAATCTTGATAGTGTAGGGTGGAAAAGCTAAATCATTCGTATTAAATAAGGTCAATAAAGTAATTTTTACATATCTGCTAGGGTTAGCACCAACTCCCCAAAAAAAGTGTAAATTCAACTTGTCTTTTTGATCTTCTATTGGCTGTTGATTATTAATTGTAATTGTAATTGTATAGTTAGTCATTAGGTTAACTTCCATTTGATTTCACAGCTAGGTGTAGAGACGCTTTAGCAAATACTTTGCGTTTTCAGGTAACATCATCCAAGTCAACTAAAAGTCAACAGTTCGGCTCTTCTCGTTTCTGTGTGGAAGGAAGAAGAATAGGGATAATTTTCCAGAAATATAGTCTTCAAAGCCCTGCCTAGCAAGAATTCTACGAATGATAAGCACTGATTATCACACAAAATTAACGAGTGTCACTAAATTTGCTCCAGACCCAACTGGAGTAACAGGTGTCGTTCCGGGCGCGTTTAGCACTTGATAAGTACTATCTAGGATTTGTAACTGATAAGAAGTGGTACTACTAGAAAACGAGAAAGAGCAACCCGGCGCACTTGCCACCGCTTGAACATTACCAGACTGAAGATTGACTTGTGCGGCAAATAACGCAATTGTCTCTTGGGGAGTCATGTTAATAGAGCCTTGCGGGGTTAGAGTAAAGGCGCAAAAAGGAAGGTACTGTTGACCTGCTGGTGTGTTAATCAGTCCTGCTAAACCAACAGTGACATTAGGTGTACCTGCTGGTCGGTTATTTGTTAAGGCTATACTACCTGGTGGCACCGGATTAGTTCCAGCAGTAAAAGTTCCATCTGCGTTGAACACAAGTCCATTACCTAGTGCTATTTCACTGGATAACGCTTGCATTTCAATTGTGGTATAGGCGGCAATTTGTGACTTGTTAAAAACATAAACCTTATACTTTGGCTCGTAGTCAATAGCTACCGTCCCAAATATGTTGCCAAAAGGAACTGAAAACCATGTCGGCACTCCAACAGCAAGCTGGTTGGGTCCTTTTGCTCCTTTAAAACCGAGAAGTTGATAATTGTTCGCCTGAAGGTATGTTAGCACCTTTTTTTGCTCGGCAGAAGTAAAATCAAAGTCCATTGAAAAAGTAGTCATAATATCCTCCAGGGATTACTAGAACGTTTTTGGTGTGACACCTTTAAGACCATCTCAAAGGCGAATTTCTAAATTTTTTGAGCTAGAGATTTTTTCTCTAAGAGTTAAACAGTTACGATAAGAACACCGATACTGTTAACTTCGTTGTAAATGGCATGATTCGCGGGAGAAGAAGCATAGGCATACATTGCGCCTCTGGCTTGGCTACTGTAGCCAATGCCCACTACCCATCGGGCACCAGGATTTAGAGGAGTGTAGTTAGCGATCTTTACTATGTCTTGCTGAACTGAGTTAAGAAGTGCTGCTCCTGCGTTAGTAGCACTTTCGACTTTCAATTCAATTGCATACTGACCTTGGCTATCCTGTGCTCCTATATCAAGCCTCCATGTACTATTTGGAGGAGGATAAGGGAGTTCACGGGCGGCCTGAAGTCCTGCTTGAAGTAACAAAACAACAAGCTCGACTTGCATCCACACTTCCCATGCTGCACCAGTGGTAATAGCTTGAGTAATTCGCACTTCATCACCGAGGATCAATGCTAATAGGTTCTGATTAGTCATTGTTTTGCCTTTAGTGTTTGTACACCGCTAAAACACTCTCAAAAATCCATTTCTGAATTTTTCGAGTTAGCCATAATGCCTTAAGCAAAATGCCTTGTCTTTTGGATTAAAAGTGATTTGTTTAATCACCTTTGATACCAGAATAAGTTTTATTTTGAGTAATGGCAATCTCTAAAGTTAATACTTTTCTAATAGGTTTTTTTGAGTAGAATATTAACTTTTATATGAGATTTATATTAGATTTGTATTAGATTTAAAGGGTCACTTTATGGTATGACTCCCTCATCCCTGAAAGTAGAACAAATGAATTAATCTGTCGGCTAAAATTCTCAAAACCCTTTTACCCTCTGACTTGTAGCGGTTTCAGGGGATGAAAAGAAAGCAGCAAAAAAGCGATCGCAATTCTTGAAAACAGACAGCGATCACCTTCTTCCTTGAATAAAGAGATGCTATGATTAGATGATGAGTATTACTGTTTAAACAAGTATCATTCTCATGGCACAATCAATTTACGAAGGAACTTGGGAAGAAATTGCCGCCTATGCTTCTGAACTAAAAGGGCGAAGAGTTAGGCTAACTGTACTTGATTCTGTATCAGACGAAGAAAAGATACCCTCTAGTAACTCCCTCGCTGAAGTCCTTAAGGGAAAAGTGGGTATCATTGAAGGGGTTTCCCCAGACCTTTCTACCCACACAGGAGAAAAATTTGCCGATTTAATGCAGGAAAAACAGCTAAAAAGAGGGGACTTGTCTTGATTTTGTGTGATGCTTCTGCGCTTATTGCCTTACTAAGTCGAAGCGACAATAACCATCAACGCTGTGTTGCTGTTTTACCCTTTTTACAACCTCCTCTGATGACCACATGGCCATGCTTTGTCGAAGGGATGTATTTACTGGGAAGGGATGTGGGTTGGCTCGGACAAAAGGCTTTATGGAGTTATTTAGAAAATCAAGATTTATCATTATATTCTTTTGAATCATCAGACATTCAAAGAATGCGTTTCTTGATGGAACAATATCGAGATGTACCAATGGATTTAGCAGATGCTTCCTTAGTAGCGGCAGCAGAAGCTCTTAATCAAAGGCTGATTTTTACTTTAGATACAGATTTCTATATCTACCGATTTCAAGGCAAGCTATCTTTTGAAGTTATTCCTTAACCTAAAATTAATAAAGAGGTTTGTTGATTGGGTTATCTGGCTCATCCTGAGAATATCCATGGATTAAGATATTCGTATTGAGAAAAATCCTATCGGACATTAGCATCTTCTACACAAATATACTTACCTTCCCACTCAGAGGAATATTCAGGGGGAATGACAACTGTACCATGATGGAGAATCGTCTTAAATTCAATTGCTTCCATTCGTTAAGCTTTATAAAGTGTCATATCAAGTTTAACCCAATCAATTGATTGGTAGCGTTTTCAGAGATTGAAAAGAAAGCATAAAAAAGCGATCGCAATCCTTGAAAACAGACAGCGATCGCCTAACTTGTAACTATCACAAGCAACATTATTGGAGGGCTGATAATTCTTCCCGAAGAATACGGCGTAAATCGGACTGAGTGAGCGATCGCTCAGAAGGAGATTGGATATATTGTTTTAAAGCCTCATTAATTAGGGTTTGATAACCCATTCCTGCGGTTTCAGCCTGTTCTCGAAAATAAGCTAGAATCTCATCATCTAGATAAATGGTAATGCGTGTTTTTCCCTGAGAGGAAATGAGCGCCCCTCGTTTTCCTTTAGAAAAATCATATTCCTTTCTCATAAGTTTTTCTCTCTTGTTTTGTAGCACGACGAGCAGAAATCAAGCGAATGACTTCACCCCGCAAAGTATAAATAACCACTAATAGTGATCCCATGTTTCCCATCCCCACTGCAATAAAACGTTCTTATGTTATACAATCGGGATCAAGATCATGAATAGCGAGGGGATCAAAAAACACCATTTCAGCTTCTGCAAAGGAAACACCGTGCTTTTGCCAGTTGGTTTTTGCTTTTCTGGGATCATATTCAAATGTCATACATACATTATATGTATCTTAGAAGGTTGAGTCAAGCTCAAAACCCCTTCAGAGTATCACACGGATCGCCTTACCTTCCCACTTAGAGGGGTATTCAGGGGGAATGACAACTGTGCCATGTTGACATCCTCGCCGCCGTAAAACGGACGGCGATTCCCAAACCTCACGATTTAGGTTTCTGCTTCTTTCCCGAAGGATTTTTCGCACCTGCCTTAACAGATTTACTCTGTTCTGGTCT
>SFCA01000097.1:0-5105 GCA_007095475.1 Microcystis aeruginosa Ma_QC_C_20070703_M131
ACCAACTCGCTCCCATTCACCGCCACAATATCAATCTCCATTGCCGCCCCAGGACGCTTACTTTTCAAGCGACTCATCGTTTGGGTGACATCAATGCCCCGTTCCTGAAATAAACGCACCACCGCAGGCTCTACCATTTCTTCAACGAATCTACCCCAGCGTGTTGTTATCGCTCTTCTGGGACTTTCGGAAATCCCTGACCGAATCTAGATTCTGAAACCCTTGCTTGACAAGTGCTCGCTAACTTTTTTTCTAATAAAAACTCAAATTTCGGGTTTCTGTTAGTTAGCGATATATAGTGCGCCTAAATGATATGTAAACTAGAATGCCGACAACAATCCCGAAATATTTTAGAATAAAAGGACGACAAATATAAGTGTTTGGAGAATCAAATGGAAGCAGAACTTCAAATTCTCGAAGAGTTCATCAAAACTAATCCTGACTCCCGAGAACTGAAAAGAGCCTTAGGGGTTAAGCTGGCTTTGTCGGGATACGCTTATAGAGCAATTCAAGAAATTATTGGAGTGACCCCCGGATTCATTGCTAAATGGAAAAAGGAATTTATTTCAGCAGGAATTGAGGGGATTATCTTGAAGTATAAAGGTTCGAGACCCTATCTAAATGCCGAGGAAAAACAAGAATTAATTCAATGGATTATCAACCAGAGTTACTGGGATATTTGAGAGCTAGAAACTTATGTACTAGAAACTTGTGAGGTTGTGTTTAAATCGAGACAGAGCTACTACCGATTGCTAAAAGAAGCGAGAATTAGCTGGCAAAAGGCGGAACAAGTAAACCCGAAAAAAGCTCCAGAAGAGGTCAAAAAAAAGAATGAAGAAATCAGTCAATTATTGGAGAGCAAAAAAGAGGAGATTCAGTCGGGAAAGCTTGTGGTGTATTTGCTTGATGAATGTCATCTGGTCTGGAAAGATGTTCTAGGCTATCTCTGGAACTTTATTAAAGAAAGACTAAAAGAAGGTCAAAATCCCTCAGAGTTACCCGAAAGAACTTTAGTAAAAATTGAGAATGAAAAAGAGAGACAAACTTATTATGGAGCTTGAAATTTAGTGGGCAAAGAATTTATTTTAGCCCCCTACAAAGCGGGAAGGGTCGAGAAGACAGTAGATTTCTTAAAAAAACTAATTCAAATCAATCCTGGGCGAAAAATACTGATTATTTGGGATGGAGCTTCCTATAATGCGGGAGAAGAGATGAGCAAATTTCTTACTGAACAAAATCAGGGTTTATCTCCAGAAGATTGGCAGATTACCTGTCATAAATTTGCTCGATACGCTCCCGAAGAAAATCCAGTAGAAGCAATTTGGCTACAGTTAAAAAATCTTTTGAGAAGATTTTATTGGTTGACCAAAAGTTTTCGATTGGTTAAACGTTTGTTCGAGTTTTTTGCCAAATTTCAATTATTTAATTTTCCTAACCTTAAGAAATACGATGCCTTTTCACAATTCATTTAGGCCCACTATAATAGAATTAGTGTGGCATTCCGCTAAAGAATACATAGCTAATCGAGAATTTGAAAATAAAGAAGAACTGGAAAAAGTAGTCAATCAGCTTTTAAATGAAGGGGGATTGATTATTAAAATGCGGAAAAGCTTAGCAGCCGAGGGAACTTTGATTCCTTCTTAATTCTCGTGATATCGTGCTTTGATGATATCCGAGCCAGACGGCCATTTGCCGTTGAGATAAATTTCCCTCTTGACTACAGCAATTCTAAATTTGCCCTGTAGCAAGGGTTTCAGGTTTTAGTTCGCGTAATACGGGGTAAAATTCAACGGGATTAACAAGTTCATTTTACGAGTCTTCAGGCTTTTAGGCATGATAAGTTGGTAGAGCAAGTTTCTTTGTTCTATGTTAAGATGTTGAGGGCTTCGTTTTTGGGTCTGATTTGTTTTTGTTAATGATCAGACAGTACCTGATGAGCCTTTCTTTTTGATGCGTTTCATTTTTGAATTGGCGAACTTACTGGCAAACTTACTGGAAAAATCAAATTATGGGAACTTTGCAAGCAAAAAACCACATCCTCAAACCTGTATTCATCATCATATCAGGATTAGCGATTACTCAAACTATCGGCTGTACAACTTTCAATAGCTATCATCAGGAAAATCAAGTAAACGCCCAAACACCTGCAAAACCAGCACCCCAAGAAATTGTACAAACTGGAGAAGTGCGCCCTTTACCTGGTAGTTTAGATAAAATACCTGTTTTTAATAGCAACAGTCCAGAATGGATCAAAAATGAAGGTATTCTACTTTCTACTTTTACACCTAATAACAAAAAAGTTCCAGCCGCACATTTAAACTTTCCCATTCAAGGCAGATTTGATTTATTTGCTCATCATTATACCCACACTCCCAAGGATTTACAAACCTTATATATAGGAGTAATTTTACATAATCCCAGTAAAAAATCTATCACTATTAACATTTTACAAGGTGCGAGTTATTTAATGACAGAAGCACCGTTTGTCACCTGGCAACCCTACATAGAAAATAACGATGGTAAAGCATTTTCTGGACCAGGTGCAAGAGCAGTAGCGGATGTTTTGCGGGGAGTACGTCAAAAAGAATTTCCAGCAAGAATAGTCATTCCTGCTGGGGGAAGTCGAATGTTATTAAACCATCCTATCCCAGTCAGAAATTTAGAAAGACCTGTCAATGGGAGATCCAGTTTTTTCCGATTAAATAGCAGTGGTAAAATTTATGCAGCGAGTTTAGCCATGTTTGCGAAAAAAAATGCTGATGGTAGCGAGCGCACACCCACATTAAAAGAATGGCAAGACTTATTAAATAACGGTAACTTTGCAGAACCAAGAGATAAAACCCCCACACCCCCAGATGCAAAAGGAGGTCAATTAATTTACAGCAGAGTCGCAGGTATATCCGAAGGTGCAACATGGAAAGCAAACCTCACAGACAACGCCAAAACCCAAACCCTGACTATTCCCGAACCGGGTAAAACTATTTCTTATCCCATAGCCACCTTACGGGGTGGAAGGTTAGGAACAGAACAAAGCCAAACCGCAAAAATGCTAGTGCGGTATCCTGATACTGCTTACGAAGCACATGGTAACTATGGGGTAGAATATCAACTCAACATACCTTTAACTAATAACACTAATAAAAATCAGACAGTTAGCATCACTTTAGAAACTCCATTAAAAGAAGATAGACTATCTGAAAAAGGAATTAAATTTAGAAAACCATCATTAGACTTTCCCTTTTTCCGTGGTACAGTGCGTTTAAAATATAGCGATGATCAAGGTAAACAACAAACCCGTTATGTACATTTATGGCATAGAACAGGGCAGGTTTTAGATCCTTTATTAAAACTAGATTTAAAACCAGGAACTCAAAGAAAAGTACAATTAGATGTTATTTATCCACCTGATTCTACACCGCCGCAGGTGGTTACAGTTAGAACTTTGGAAAATTAAATTAATAGGGTATATATGCAGGGTAATCGCACGTCGTTTTGTATAAAATATAACAGACAGAGGTGACTGAATGTCATGCCTAGCAGGGCGAACTGACAGGAGTTAATCTGAGAGGAAGCAAAAAGTTACATGGTGTGGCAGTTGAGCATGGCATCCGGTTTTGGTCTCCTAGTTTTAAACCCCAAGCAAGAGCGAGAGGCTAAGGTTTTAAGAAACAGTGTCTTGAAAGATTTTCAGCATCTAGAAGACCCCAGAGCGGACAGGGGGCGCAATCATAGCCTAGTATCGATAATTACCATAGCTATCTTGGCGGTCTTAGCTGGTGTCGATGGGTTTGCCGCCATAGAAGCCTACGGTGGATGACGCTAATTGATAACTGATAATTGTCTTCTAGCTTCGTAGAGGATGACAGCAGTAGCGATCGCAACATTTAAAGATTCTACACCACCAAAGAGGGGAATTTTCACCGTTTCATCGGCTAAAGTCGCTAATTGGGGCGATAAACCGGCTCCTTCATTGCCTAATAATATTAAAGTCGGACGGGTAAAATCAATCTCCCAGTGGTTTTTGGTGGCTGTGGGTAAAGTTGCGATCGCTTTTACCCCCTGTGCTTGATATTTTTTCACTAAAGCCGATAAATCCGATTCTACCACTAGGGGCGATCGAAACCATTCCCCAGCGGAACTGCGGATCACTTTGGGGTTATCGATTTCGACGCTATCGAGACTTAACCAGATACCCTGTACTTCCGTCGCCACGGCAGTGCGGATAATAGTGCCGAGATTACCCGGATCCTGCAATCTTTCCAAAACTAAGCCCAATTGTAGCGGATTTGGGGGGATTGGATGAAGGTGATGACGGGAAATAGTGGCAATCACACCATCGGGATTAACCGTTGTTGCTAGGGAAGCGAGGACTTCCGGAGAAACTATCTCGACTCGTTTCGCTTGATTTTGAAGCTTCTCTGCTAATTCTCCCTGTCTTTGCCGCCACTTTTCAGTATAACAAACCGTCTCTAGGGAACAATTCACCGCTAAAGCCGTCTCTAGTAAGTGCGTTCCCTCAATTAAGGACAAATTCTGCTCCTGTCGCTCTCTAGTGCGGTGTAGCTTGCGAATTTGCTTGATTAAAGGGTTTTGAACACTGCTAATCATAGCCAATCGGATTTTTTACCCCGCTAGGGCTGCCCTAAATAACTACGTCTTGAGGGAGATAATGCGGAACTCGGGACTTGAACCCGAAAGTCTTTGCAGACACTAGAACCTGAATCTAGCGCGTCTACCAATTCCGCCAGTTCCGCATTTTTCTTTCACAACCTTCTATTATACTATCGGACAATCCATAAGTCAAGATAGTTGAGATAATTACAGCCATTCCAGCCATTCCCAATTCAGAATGTAGGAAATGATACGGAACATCAAACCCTTTTGCCTGGTACATCCCAATCCAACATCAAGAAGAATTAACGAGAGCCATAGGGATGGCATCATCGAGCATAAAGTCTAGAAGGTGATGCCAGCTTTCAAACAACAGATACCCCAAAGAAAAAATTGATCGCTATCGGAGCGATCGATTTTTCCAACTGACAACGACCCTAATAGTTCCATCATGCACCTTTGGCGAACACCAACGGCGCAATTAACGGCAGACG
>SFCA01000098.1:0-12127 GCA_007095475.1 Microcystis aeruginosa Ma_QC_C_20070703_M131
TGGTTTAACCTGAGCGACTTAGTTTTTGCTGCGCTTTTTTCTGGCTTGAGATTTTAGGTTCGACAGCAACTCCTTGATTGTTTTTTGAGTTACCCCTTGACAATCAAGACAGTCGCTACCAGATCGGCGATCTCAGTGACTGGCTCTCCCGACATCTTGAGGTAAGCTGTATGGTGTTTATTGGCCATGCTCGCTGTTTCCGCTATGAGCCAGTTTGGGCTTTTGATCGTAACTGAACAACGCTCAAGTTATAATTAATCTTTACTCGACAACACCTCATGAATACTTACTTCTTTTTGAAAATCACGTTTCTTACTTTAATGAATCTGGGATTGACATTCAATCAACCATTATCTGCTTCAACTGTCATGGCAGAATACGCAATAGTCCAGAAAATCCCTTCTAATGTTCGATCTCAACCTAATGGAAAAATTATCTGTCGCATTACCAAAAAAGTCACAATTTCTGTGTATCACTTTACCAATAGTGTGAATGGGCTAGGTAGTCCAATAAATGGCTGGTATTCAACTATTGCCTGCGGAAAAGAGCAAATAGGATGGATTCACCAATCACGGATCATGCTTACGGGAAAATACCATTCAGCCCCTTAGACAATAGCCTTAGACAATAGGAAGTATACTAAATTTACCCTGCCCTCTTGTTTCTCGTGTGATCAATTTTTTCGATCATCACAAGTAGAATTTTGTAGTTGATTGACACGACTAAAATGAGGTATTAGATGTTCGAGATTTGATGGGCATTGCCCACCCAATTAAATACACTAAATTAGCCGTATCAATCCACTTAGAAAGAGGTGATCGCACTAAGTTTTACTACCCTAGTACTCCCCCCGCCTGTTTAAACAGTTGCTCCATTTTCTCGTAGGTAACTGTGGGCTGACCATAACGACCTGGTGGTAAAGAAGCCCACTCCCAGCTTAGGATGTCACAGGCTGCCCTGATTTTCCCTTTTTCTATTTCGTCTAATGCACCTCGTTGTTTAATGAGTTGAATGGCGGCTTTGTCTTGATTGCTAGGAGAAAAATCTTTCAAGCCTAGTTTTTTGGCAACTCCATCCCAAGTTTTACTCAGGAATTGATATCGCCCTGCTGCATCCGAGCATAAGCTGCCTGAACATATAACACGACGAGGATGATCGGCAAAACTAGAAAATGTCTTGCCAGTGAACATGATATTGTATCCTGTCCTTACACCATCTCCAACGCTCTTATCTGTCCCTTCTGGCCAAGCAATGGCATCTAAGAAAGCCATGACTTGTTTGCTTCCTGAAGCTTCAGTATGTGCAGGTGTGGGATCGTTAATCTGAACGTGCGGCTGGAAAACGTACCAATTGAAAAAGCCTCCGTGGGGAGATTTGAGTTCAAATTCCCAATGATTCTTGGAAGCTGGTCGATACCAGTTGATACCAATTTTTTCGCCTTTTTCTAAATCAAACTTTTCTCCTGGATTGTCAATATCCGTGCTATCGATAGTAAATCGCTTGATCACGGTATCTTGAAGGGCGGTCAAACTTAATTCTGCCATGTAATTTCTCCTTTTGTTAGCTCTCGATTCAGTTATAGCGATACGCAATTGAGTGAGATACAGGCAAAGCCTTGCTTAGACTGGTTTGTAGTCCGTGATAATGTACCTCATACGACTGCGAACCGTTACACTCGTTAGTAGTTGTGAGCAAAATCAACCTATACACTTACGGTTCTAAATTCTGGATGGCTCTCTTGGGTTTTGTGGACAAAATGTATCAGATAAATACATTTTGAGAAAAGCTTTACTCTCCTGATAGCTGAAAAGCCTTGCTGTCAGGGCGTATCGCATCCCCCCCTTCCCAAATTTAAAGCATTCTCCAGTTTTCTTACGATTTCCTGTATTAAGATGAAAGGGCTGACATCTATATTATGCGCCGATGGCAAAACTTACCGGCTCTTCGGTTTGTGTTATGCAATAGACGGGGGTTATAAGGGATGGAACCCTTATATAGAAAGGCATTTAGCGATTTTTGTCAATTGTTTTTGCTCTAGAGCGAACTAATCAATTAAGTCTCTTGCCAGATAAGGATTTAGTCGATTTATGCCCCCCTATCGAACCATAACAAGTAACGAAGAGCCAACTTACCTTACTACCTGAAATGAACAAGTCAGTGATTATTAATCTAGGCAGTGGGGACTTGTATCAGGGATTTCCGCGAGTTACCGTTCAATTATGGACGGACGGCAATCCGAGGCCAGAGCAATTTATCGGCACGTTGCCCCCCGCACCTGCTTTAGGGGAACTGTATCGGAATTGGCAGCTTGTTTATCGGGGACTATGCGATCGCCTTGGGCGCAGCGAAACTGAACGCATTACGGGCGGACAACGCCATCCCATAATATCCCAACCAGGACATCTATCTTCAGCTTCTCTCGTAGAAGTTGGTGAACTAGAAATCAGTGAAGCAGGCATTACCAATATTTCTGAGGTCAGTTTTGATGAGTTGTGCCAGCAGCTACAGGCAAGCATCAATACTTGGCTGAAATCAGAGGGTTTTCTCCCCATTGAACTGCAACTGCGATCGCGACTCGACTCATCCGCTCCCATCCGAGTCATGATTGAAACTAACGATCTGGAATTGCGCTCTCTTCCCTGGCATCGCTGGCATTTCTTTGAGGATTATCCCCAAGCGGAAATGGCGTTGAGTCAACCAGAGTACCACTATCGAAATGTTCTGAAGTCAGCAAAAACCGACCAGAAAGTCAGGATTTTAGCCGTCTTAGGCAATAGCTCTGGCATTGATTTAGCCACAGAAACCCGCTTACTTCAGCGGTTGCAGGATGGGTCAGTTAAGTTCTTGGTCAACCCCTCACGCCAGGAGTTCAACACTCAATTATGGCAGCCTGAAGGGTGGGACATCCTGTTTTTTGCCGGTCACAGTCAAACCCAGGGACAAACGGGTCGAATATATATTAATGAGAATTCAACCCACAATAGTTTGACGATATCACAGTTAGAAGAGGCACTGAAAACCGCGATCGAGAAGGGTTTAAAGCTGGCTATTTTTAATTCTTGTGATGGCTTAGGCTTGGCACAAGCACTGGAGAAACTACACATTCCCACCGTGATTGTCATGCGCGAACCGATTCCCAATCGGGTGGCACAAGAATTTTTTCAGCAGTTTCTGACAGCATTTGCCCTCGAGCAACTGCCGCTTTATCTTGCCGTTCAGCAAGCGCGTCGAAAGCTCCAAGGATTAGAAGATGATTTTCCAGCAGCGTCTTGGTTGCCCGTGATTTGCCAAAATCTAGCCGTTGAACCTCCCACTTGGATTCAGCTGGGAGGAACGCCAACCTGTCCCTATCGCGGTCTATTTGCCTTTCGGGAGGAAGATGCTCGGTTCTTCTTTGGGCGGGAGCAGGTAACTCAGGCACTGCTGGCTGCGGTCAAACAAAAGCCATTGGTGGCGGTGATTGGTGCTTCTGGCAGTGGCAAATCATCCGTTGTCTTTGCGGGATTAGTGCCGCGCTTGCGTCAGGAATTAGGCAGTAGCGGCATGAAAGAACAAGGCTCGCCGTCTGTACAGATTGTTTCGTTTCGCCCAGGGAATAATCCGTTGGAAGCCTTAGCAACTGGGTTGGCGCAGTGTCCTGCGATCGCTCAATTTGTCTCTCTACATCAGCCCCAACAGGGGTGTGGCGATGCTCTCCCAGAAGGTCAAAGCGACAGTTTCGCTAACGCAGTAGAACTAGAGCGGCTCTTGCGGCAAGACGACCAGGGATTATCCCACCTCATCGAGTGGGTTAAACAGCAGAATTCAGGGATGCGCCTGATTTTGATCGCCGATCAATTTGAAGAACTCTATACCCTTTGTCCAGAGTCAGAGCGACAGACTTTTTTGGATACTGTACTAAATGCCGTGAACTCTGCTCCAGCGTTCACCCTGATTCTGACCCTACGAGCAGACTTTTGCGGCTATGCCCTGGCTTACCGCCCCTTGAGTGATGCCTTGCAAGGTGCCATTCAGGTTTTGGGGCCGATGAACCGGGAAGAATTGCCAGCCGCGATCGCCAAGCCCGCCGCCCAAATGCAAGTGAAATTAGAGGATGGATTAATCCAGAAGCTGATCCATGCCATGAACGAGCAGCCAGGGCGTTTGCCCTTGTTGGAATTTGCCCTCACGCAATTGTGGTCAAACCAGCGAGATGGATGGCTAACCAATCAGGCTTATGACCAGATTGGCGGCGTAGAAGCAGCACTGGCCAATCACGCAGAATTCGTATACGCTCAACTGAACGAAGAGGATCGACAGCGATCGCAACGGGTATTTATCCAATTAGTGCAGCCCGGTGCCGGGACAGACGATAGCCGGCGTACTGCTACACAGGAAGACGTGCAGCCGGAAAACTGGGACTTGGTGGCGCGTTTAGCCTCCTCTCGCTTAGTGGTGACCAACCGCAACGATTCTACAGGAGAAGAAACCGTAGAAATTGTTCACGAGGCATTAATTGGGGGCTGGAAACGACTCAGGAATTGGATGCAGCTCGATCGAGAGTTTCGCCTCTGGCAAGAGCAACTGCGGGCAAACCGCTACCAGTGGGAGCGCAGCCATCAGGATGAAGGGGCATTGTTGCGGGGTAAACCTCTGACCGATGCAGAATATTGGTATCTGAATCGAGCTGATGAACTGAGTTCGAGCGATTGCGAATTGATTGAGCAAAGTGTGGCACTGCGCGATCGCGACCTGAAATCCCAAAAGCGCAGGCGAAAGTTAACGATCTCAGGACTCACAGGTGGCTTGCTAGGGGCATTAATCTTAGCAGGAGTCGCTTGGGGGCAATGGCAGAATTCAGCGCGTAGCGAGATCCAAGCCATCACTGCGTCCTCAGAAGCACTTTTTGTCTCCAATAATAAGTTAGATGCGTTGATTGAGGCCATTCGGGCCTGGCAAAAATTATCCAGGACAGGAGGAACAGACGCTGAGACTAAAACTCAGGTAGATTCCGTCTTACGGCAGGCAGTTTATGGCGTTCTTGAATACAATCGTTTGTTAGGCCATGGTGATGAAGTTAAAAGCGTCGCCTTCAGCCCAGATGGTAACACGATCGCCTCGGCTGCTGGCGATAAAACTATCAAGCTCTGGAAGCAAGATGGTACTATAATCGCCACCCTCAACGGACACAGCGATAAAATTTGGCAAGCTGTGTTCAGTCCCGATGGTCAGACAATCGCGTCCGCTAGCAAAGATAAAACCATCAAACTTTGGAGGATAGAAGCAGGCAAGATACCTATTCTAATAACGACCCTTGTTGGACATCATCATGATGTGAGAGGAGTGGCGTTTAGTCCCGATGGTCAAATGCTGGCTTCAGCCAGTGACGATAAGATGGTTAAACTCTGGAAGCGGGATGGCACTTTGATTACGACTCTCGCGGGTCACTCTGATGTTGTGAACGGTGTAGCGTTCAGCCCTGATGGTCAAATGCTGGCTTCAGCCAGTGACGATAAGACAGTAAAACTTTGGAAGCGAGATGGCACTTTAATTACGACTCTCAAAGGTCACACTGATATTGTGAATGGAGTAGCGTTCAGTCCCGATGGGCAGCTCCTAGCTTCAGCCAGTTGGGACAAAACGATCAAACTCTGGAAACTAGAAACGGGGAAAATGCCGACTCTACTGACAACCCTCACAGGACATAGTGAAGTGGTTTATGGAGTGGCCTTCAGCCCTGACAGTCAGACTCTCGCATCAGGCAGTTGGGACAAGACTGTTAAGCTCTGGAAACGAGACGGCACTCCGATCACGACTCTCAACGGACATAGCGATCGCGTTTGGGGAGTAGCCTTCAGTTCCGATGGGGAAAACCTTGCCTCGGCCAGTGGTGACAAAACGGTCAAGCTTTGGCGGCTGAAAAGCCCCTTGATGACAAGGTTGGCAGGACATACTGCGGTCGTAATTGGAGTGGCCTTCAGCCCCGATGGTAAGACCATTGCTTCAGCTAGTGATGACAAAAAGATTAGGCTTTGGAAGCGAGACGGTACTTTGATTGCGTCCTTGGTCGGACATACCGCTCAAGTTTATGGAGTAGCGTTCAGTCCCGATGGTCAGAGGTTGGCCTCGGTAAGTGCAGATAATACCGTCAAGCTCTGGAAGCTAGGGCCAAGAAAGCCTCAACTCCTGGCCACCCTGAGAGGACATCAAGCAGTGGTTTGGGGAGTTGCCTTTAGTCCCGACGGTCAGACAGTTGCCTCCGCAGCCTGGGATAATACCGTCAAACTCTGGAATGTAGGGCAAAAAACGCCTCAACTCCTCGCTACCCTGAGAGGACATCAAGGGGCAATTTTTGGAGTGGCATTTAGCCCTGACAGCAAAACCCTAGCTTCCGCAAGCGCAGACAATACCGTTAAACTCTGGAGAGTGAAGCCAGCGCAGATACCTGTTTTACTGAGGACACTGACAGGACATACTGCTCAGATTTACTCAGTAGCATTTAGTCCTGATGGTCAGACGATTGCCTCGGCAAGTGCAGATAACACGATCGAGCTTTGGAAACCGGATGGCACTTTATTGACGACTCTCAAAGGTCATGGTGCTGTCGTTTATTCAGTCGCTTTCAGTCCCGATGGTCAGACCATTGCCTCAGCAAGCTGGGACAAGACGATCAAGCTTTGGAAACCGGATGGTACTTTGTTGACGACTCTGAATGGCTATAGCGATCGCTTTTGGGGCATCGCCTTCAGTCCCGATGGTCAAACCATTGCCTCAGCCAATGAAGACAAAACTGTCATTTTGTGGAATAAGGAGCAGGTTCTTACGCTTAATCCCTTGATGTACGGTTGCAATTGGGTACATGATTATTTGAAAACGAATCCCAACGTGAATGAAAGCGATCGCCATCTTTGTGATTGAATCCCTCAGCATCAAAGCGATCGCCCTAGCCATTAAACCTTTCTGAAATGACAACCCTGAAACCCGTGATCCAGTATTACAACTGGGCGTGCCAAATAGACCTGGGTTTAATGAGTACAGGAACTATGGTTGATTTATCAAAATCAAAAATTCCGATGCTGGAATCGGTTGAATTTCAACGTAGGCAATTTTATCTTGTCGTTGTACCGGGACTGTTGATCCCACTTTATGAGGACCCGTGTAACCCGGAACCGCCGCTTCAGCCGTATTCAAAACCACTGTCATAGTGCTTCCGATTGGGTTGAGATTGGCATCCACCAACACTTTCGCTCCTCGATTATCCGTTCCATGACTGTTTAGCGCACAAAGTGCTTCTTCGTCATCTAAAACCCGTGACCAACCGATAATTTCTCCACTCCGTCCGTGATCGCCAAAGGGTAAGTTCAGAAAAGGGATGGCGGTTGGTCGTAAATATTGCCGTCCTAAGCGCAGCACTGGAAACTGTTTACGGATTGCCGCCATAGCTCCAATCCGGACATAGGCTGGATGATTGGAATCAAAACAATGAGCACCTGCTGTCCCAAATGGCCCAAAGCCAGGTAAGTTTTGATCAACGGATTGCAGGCCCGCCACGCCGAATTGCCGGGGATGCTCTGGACCAAACATGGCCTCTCGCAAATAGCGATCGCATTTCTTCCAGTCGGATAACCACTTCCGTTCAGCCGTTTCTGGCCCTGCCAATGCCTGCTCTGTTCCAGCGTAAATGCAGGGAATCCCCAATGTGAACAGTTGCAATGCCACCCCAGCAACGACCTGATGATCTGATGCAGCTTCGCTGGAAAAGCGGATTTTTTCACCAAATACATGATCGTGATCGTCCAAAATTGAAACATGCCGCCGTCCGAGGTTCCGGTGTGATCCCATTACCGCATTCCCTGGATCAAACCCGTTAAAGTAAGCTCTTGGGTCTATCAGCCCTTTGGCAACCTGATTAAGATTCCCCCGCATCTCGCCAATATCCAAGGCAGCATTTAAGTTCTGCCCTACTATATCTAGATAGCGGTCTTGGTTATAGTCTCCGCCTGCTATTTCTCCCACTAAAAAGAAGTCACTCTTGCCCAAATTAGCCGCAAACTCCTTAATCGTTCCACAAAAATTTCGAGCTTGATCATAGGTCACATGCTTGAGCGTATCAATCCGAAAGCCATCGCAGTCTGTCAACGCGATCCAGTATTTGTAACACCGGGCTAAGTTGTCTAAAAGATGAGGATAGTCTAACTGGAAATCACGCAAATTAATAAAATCTGAACGCCGGAATTCGGCATTGGGATCCTCCAAATCTCCCCGCCCCAGGCCTCCCTTGCTATAGCCGGCCCGACTATAGCAATCTGCTTCCTGGAGTTCGCTCGGCCAAACCCCGTCCGCGTTAGTTCGAGGCTTCCCTGCAATGATTTGTCCCTGATCACCTAGCCATGAGCCAAACTGATACCAACTCGACGTATAGGGAGGTTTCTGTTCTCCCCCAGGAGTACCCGGAGCATAGTCCCAGTTATATCCGGAATGGTTAAAAATGATATCGAGGATAATGCGTAATCCCTTCTTGTGGGCTTGATTGACCAGACCAACCAGCTCCTGGCGAGTCCCAAAGCGAGGATCAACCTCTAAAAAATCCTGAATACCATAACCGTGATAGGTATTCAAGTGACCCCGTTGCTGAAAGATGGGTCCTATCCAGATTGTTGTTACCCCTAGTTGGTTTAGATAATCTAGCTTCGACTCTAATCCTTTAAGCGTTCCTCCCTGCCAGCGATCGCCGCCTGACTCTGCCCATTTATCAAATCGCCAAGACTGTCCATTTGGCAGATTAGGTCGAGACTGATTCAGTTGTTGACGATTCAGCAGAGGACGTGTGTTTTCTTTCCCATCACTAAAACGATCAGGCAAGAGAAAATAAAGCACTTCATTTCTCCAATCCGCAGAGGAAGGGTAATAACTCTCACGGCGAGGTAAAGAAAAATCGTTTAGACTACCTGGTCGCGGTTTGGCTAGATTCTGATCGGCAAATTTCATTAGGAATTACCTCAAGATTGATTAATATTGTTCCTTATCTATTTTTAGCAACAGGAGATCTATGATTAGGCTAACCTTGCTGATTCTAAATAGTTGTAAGCTATTTTGACTTATGCACTTCATTGATATGCTCGGCCAGTCTGAGGGCTAGAGCACCCAACGTAAGCGAAGGATTTGCTGTGGGAATGTGCGGGAAGACCGACAGATCACAGCAGTACAGATTATCATACTCGTGAAATTTTAGGTGCTTATCAACAACACTTTCGCCGAGTTTCCCTAGCCGTAGAGATCCACCAGTGTGATAAGTCTCGGATTCTTCTCGATATTGAAGAGGCTTTTCTAACTCAGAGAGATCAACGCCCAAAAATTCCAACACTTTTTTCTTCAAGGCATTTGCTTCCACTTCTAGGGGACGATCCTCCATCGGTGCTACATAGACCTTGGGGCGAATATCACCAAGCTTGACCCAGTTAGAATCGTTCAGCTTTCTGGGAAAAAGAAACTTGATTTTAGCAGTAATGCGATCATCATTTTCAAACTCCTCTCGGAATAAATCATCATCCTCATAGCGAGGCTCCCAAATCCGAGGGTTAATCGCAAGCTCACAACTAAAATGATTATTTTCCTTTTCTAAGTCATGGTTGGGCAGAATAAGAATTTTAACTTGGTCTTTTGCCGTGATCAATGTCTTCATTCCCATCTGTGGGATGACAAAAGATTGTTCTGCTGCCTGGTGATCAGTAAGACCAATACCGATTTTTCCGCTTTTATCGGACAGATCACTTCTAAGAGCAATACAGGGACTTTCTGTGGCTCCAGCCGCTAAAACAATGACCTTTCCTCGATAGCTTCGTTTGCAGTGATTGATGAGATCTTCACAACATACCTTAGTTACCCTGTGTCCTTCCCATTCAAGGTGGGTAACTAAGTGATTGAGATTGATGGTAATATTTTCTCCGCCAGTCTTCATCTTTGGATAACTGACAGAGTTGAGTAATAGAGCTGCGGTGGAGAAGTAACCCCTTGGGCGCTCATCTGGATTACCTTGACGCTTTGTAATCCATGACATTTCTTGATGGAAACTTCGAGGTAGGTGCTGCACATCATAATCTGGCAGTTCCTCTTCCAGACGAGCCCGAAAGACTTTTTCGTAGTTGTTGTATTCAGTTCTCTTTCGGAAAAGCCTTTCCGCTTTTATATATCCACCCAGTTTTAGGTAGTCAACAATCTCTTTATCCCACTGTTCAAAGTCCCATTTGTTCATCCGGGGAATCAGAGCTGACCAATATATCGATCGCCCTCCCAAGTTCAGGTGTACGTCTTTTTTCAGTACTGATCCTGGTGCGTTGTCGTATGCTACCGATTTTCTGACATCCACCTCCGAAGCGGGAATAGGTGTATTGCCAATATGAGAAGGTAAATGAACTGATCCAGCTTCTAATACGAGGACTGACAAGCCAAAATCCGATAGTTGATCGGCAACGATTCCACCCCCCATCCCAGAACCAATGACGATGACATCATATTTCTGATCGGTATCTAAATTGCTAGGCACATATCGACGGGAAAAGTCGGTTTCTTCACTAAGTAAGTTTTCGACAGCGTGGAGATACCTCTTTTTATAGCTGGGAAATGAAATATTTTGATCCGTAAACTTGACTTTTTGCGAATTATCGTAAGAAACGACAATCGGATTCTGCTCCATCGTAATATCCTCATTAACATGGAAGCAAAGAGTAGCCTTATCCGCATCCGAAGGTAAAGAAATGCGGTACTGCCATTCATGGTTAGTATACTCCCCCCTGATTGGTCTCTTTGAAGACAACGATTCTTCACAAGAAACAGTAACCTCATTCGCAGGGATATGCTTCGTAGTTGCAAAAACGACCGTGAGAACTCTTTTTCCTTTCATAAAATTTCTCCAAAGTATATCTTTAGGGGGTATCAAATAGCCAGAGGCATTAAATAAGTTTAAAAAAAAAGTAATTTTCTCTTTTTTTAAACCTATATCTAGAAAATATAGCGGTGTGCAGTCGTATGAGGTACAGTGTCACGAGCTATAAACCATGCTAGGCAAAGCTTGGTTTGTATCTCACTCAAGCGCTTACCGCTATAAGTAGGGAGGCACAATTATTTGTCGGATGGGTTAGCGGTAGCGTAACCCATGCGGGCGTTGGGTTCCATGCTTCAACCCAACCTACGTTTTAGGCTGAGTACAAGTCAAGTAAATTGTACAGTCTTAGGCATATTTTCCGATCAAACTAATTATCCTATAGTTGCAGCCCAAATTAACTTATACACTTTATTGCCAAGGTGGTGTCTTGTGGTTGTAAATTCGTCCCCTAGCTAGTTATTGGTCAACGCAGCTGCGATCGCCGTCACCCTGTTGGTCACACCTGGCCCACCGAGTCCAATACAAACACCAAATCCTTGCCTCGCTCTGGCATAACCGTCAGCTATAAAAGCCGCCCCTCCTTCATAAGCCGCCACAACTGCCGTCATGTTGTTCGGACAATGCTCGACGAAAGGGTCAATACTGCTGCCAGGAACCAAGAAAATATGTTCAATACCCTCCTGTTTCAATGCTTTAAGAACGTATAGCACTACATTGTTTTCTGTCATAAAAATCGTCAATTCAAAAATGAAACGCATCAACCTCAAGAGTTGACAAAGAAAGGCTCCGCCAATTCAAAAATGAAACGCATCAACCTCAAGAGTTGACAAAGAAAGGCTCCTCAGGTACTGTCTGATCATTAACAACAACAAATCAGACCCAAAAATGAGCCGAAAACATCTTAACATAGAACAAAGAAACTTGCTCTACTAACTTAGTCAAGAGGGAAATTTATCTCAACGGCAAATAGCCGTCTGGCTCGGATGTCATCAAAGCACAATATCACGAGAATTAAGAAGGAATCAAAGTTCCCTCGGCTGCTATCTACCTGACACAGCACAAGCTCAAAGCGAGACGCGCACCAAAAATGCCAAACAACCCTTTAAAAATGTCAGCGAGTCGGCCTTAGAGTTGGTGAAAAAAGGACTGAAAGATTATCATAGTCCGGAACAAATAGCCGGTCGTCTGAAAAGAGCCAGTCAAGAATCGCTCAGTCACGAAACCATCTATCAAATGATCGATCAGAACTACCCTTGACTGTGGAAA
>SFCA01000099.1:0-89607 GCA_007095475.1 Microcystis aeruginosa Ma_QC_C_20070703_M131
ATACGGCTAAATTATTCAGAGAATCAGCATAGTCGGGGTGGTCAGTACCTAAACTTTTACCACGAATTGCGAGAGCTTGTTGATAGAGAGGTAAAGCTTGCTCATACTGTCCCATTGACCCATATAATACGGCTAAATTATTCAGAGAACTAGCATAGTTAGGGTGGTCAGTACCTAAACTTTTACTACGAATTTCGAGAGCTTGTAGAGAGAGAGGTAAAGCTTGCTCATACTGTCCCATTGACTTATGTAATACGGATAAGTTATTCAGACAAGTAGCATAGTCAGGGTGGTCAGTACCTAAACTTTTACCAATAATTTTGAGAGCTTGTTGATGAAGAGGTAAAGCTTGCTCATACTGTCCCATTGACTCATATAATAGGGCTAAGTTATTCAGACAATTAGCATATTCAGGGTGGTCAGTACCTAAACTTTTACCACTAATTTCCAGAGCTTGTTGATGAAGAGGTAAAGCTTGCTCATACTGTCCCATTGACTCATATAATAGGGCTAAGTTATTCAGACAATTAGCATATTCAGGGTGGTCAGTACCTAAACTTTTACCAACAATTTCGAGAACTTGTTGAGAGAGAGGTAAAGCTTGCTCATACCGTCCCATTGACTTATATAATATGGCTAAAAGATTCAAAGAATAAGCATAAATAGGCTCATTAGTTAGTGAGTAACTTTTGGCTAAATCACAGGTTTTTTGAGCGAAGATAATCCCTTGCTCATATTGCCCCTGCTGATATAGCATTCCTATGGTTTGGTTATACTGTTGTATCTGGTTAATTATGGATTGATTGATGTTACTATCTTCCTTTAATAAACTAAGTTTTTGTTGCTGATTATTGTTGCTGATTGATCAGAGTGATTAATGGGTTTTTCTACCACCTTAAACCGCTTATAAAACACCTCACTATTACCCTGATTACCCTGAATAAATATCTCCTACAATAAGTTGTTAAAAACCTCCGTATTGTTCCAACGATAGATACTGAAATCTCGACGATCAACAGTTAATATTCTTCCATGTCCTAGATGCTCTGCTAATACAATCAAAGAAGCGTCTGCCATATCCATCGGTAAGTTAGCGTAACGATCCATTAATTCAATCATTCGTTCAATATGATGATTTTGTAAATGAAATATTTCAAAGTTATCGTTAACCAATCCCTGCAAAAAGTTGATTTGCGCCTGATTACCTATTCTGGCTAAGAGTAAATAACAGGTTTCGGTGATAACAGGATAGGTGGTAATTAAGGCTTCATTTTGACTATAAATAGTTTGAATGGCTAACGAGTGATCTTTGTCTTTTCGATTACCAAGAGCGAGAAAGAATCCTGTATCAGCAATGATCATTTTTTTCTGATAGGAGTGAATGCAAAATATTTTCTGAGTTTTCGGCAAAGTCAGCCTCTGCTTCAAAGCTACCGATAAAGGAACTTTGTTTTAATTTAGCTAGGGGATCGTGTGTTTTTTCTTGGAGTTGTTGATAGCGTAGTTCAATGGCTTGTTGAATGGTTTCTAAAGTATTTTCTTGGGTGGTTTGTTGAATATAGGCTAGTTTTTGAGCGTGTTCATCGTCTAGTTGAATAGAAATTTGCATTGTTTTTTCCTATTTTATGGGCAATTACTGTTGACAATGGGCAAGGGCGATCGCTGGCATGATGCGATCTGGTTATACTATTGTATCTGGTTAATTATGGCTTGATTCATGTTACCATTCTCCTTGAATAAACTAAGTTTTTGTTGTTAATTATTGTTGCTGATTGATCAGAGTAATTAATTGTTTGTTCTACCACCTTAAACCGCTTATAAAACACTTCACTATTACCCTGTTGACCCAATTTAATAAATATCTCCTCAAGACGCTTTTGATTTAAGATAATATCTGTAGGGTCAGATTCCCAATTAACCCAAGATAACTCAATGGGTTGCTCTGTGACAATTGCCAGAAAATATTCATCTCCTACTGCATCATATTGGAAAAATCGAGCTAGTCCTTCAGACGGGGGTAAACGAAGTCCTTCTGACAGCTTAGTATAAGGAATATAGGCAAATGCTCTTGAAGGACTAAAGAGATAAAAATTTCCTTCTACCGTCTCATTAATTAATAATAAATATTTACCATTGTCAGGTAAATTAACCCATAAATAATGGGGCTTGTTAAGATAAATATAATTACCCTTATCTGGCTCTGGCTTAATTACAGTACCATTCATAACTAGACCCCTTTTTGAACTACCGTTTGAGGCTCCTCCATTAGGGGATTTTTCTACCTCAAAATTTTCATTAATATCCAGCATCGTTAACTTATTACAAGCAGGTGCAGCAACTTCTTTTGCTAATTCCCAACCCATCCGAGGAAATTTTTTCTCCCATAACCATTGATAAGTCACTTGATGAGGTTCAATTGAATTCTGAGGTTTTCCTTTCTTCTCATATTTAGTAGTAATTAAATTGACACTTAATTCTAATCCATCGTCTATCATCGCTTGTTTAAACACATCTACCATTATTCTCCTAATTCTTTTCGCATATTCATTAATAGTTGCTTCCGTATAATGAAGATTATGCTTATCTTTCATTATTTCGACAATTTCACTTCTTTTTTTATCTTGATTTTTTGGATGATATAGAAGTTGAAATAAACAACTATGATCTTGATTTTTTATCAAACCAGTACTTTGCAAGATCCAGTTTAGAAATGCTTTTTGCAATAGGTCTTTATCTTTAGTCCCTATCGTGTCAGGAATGCCAACCATTTTTAGTTCAAAAATAATCAAAAATTAATAGAGATATTTAAAGATTACATCATTTCCTCTAATTTGTCAATATTTTTATGAGAAAGAGAAAGCACTGTTATTAATTGTTATTAAAAGTTATGTACGGTTATTTAGAGCTATTTAGAGTTATTTAGAGTTGTTGGCTGATACCAATTTGTTATTCAGTATCTATTGAATGTTATTTGCTCTGAATGTTTGACTTGAATCATCAACTTAATTAATTCACAGGAGTTGACAGCTAATGCCAGTTTACAACGGTACAATTTACAATGACTTCTTGTTCGGCAGTTTCGGTAATGACACCCTTTACGGGAATGAAGGGAATGATAGCATTTACGGCCAAGGAGGCAACGACTACATCGACGGTGGAATAGGCAACGACTACATTGATGGTGGAGATGGTGCAGATAACATCTTCGGCCGCGCTGGAAATGACAATGTCTTCGGCGGAAACGGTAGTGACTTGCTCATTGGCGAAGCAGGTGCTGACACTTTATCAGGCGGAAACGACAATGATTATCTCTTTGGCGGAGCCGACAACGATGTTCTATTAGGAGGCGCTGGGAATGACTTTGTCTATGGCGGCTATGGCAATGATATCCTCACTGGCGGCACTGGTGCCGATGTCTTTTATTTCGGTTCTCTTCTAGAAGGAGTTGACGTAATCAAGGATTTTCAGTGGATAGAGGGCGATGTCATCCAGATCAGTAAGTCCGGATTTACTGCTAGTAGCCTTAGCCAATTTAACTACAATAGCTTAACAGGTGGGTTAAGTTTTCTTGGGCAACAATTCGCAACCATTGAAAATCGCCCCGCAGGGTTTGCTGTCTCTTTCGATGTTCAGCTTGTTTAATTGGGAGTGGGCGGGCGAATCTTTTGGTTCGCCTGTTCCAGACGACTGGGCAATTTTTGCTCACTGGTCAAACTAAAAGCATGAACCTTGTTCTCAAGGAACAAAAGATAACGAACAACAAAAAAAGAATTAATTTTGGCTCTTCGTTACTCTTTATGCTAAATCAACATACAAGATGCCAAGATAACATACTTCTAACCCAAAAATTCCGAAAGTTTCTCAAGCCATAGCCTCTCCGTTTTATTAGTTTAAGTTTATTGTTAATTCCCTCGATTACCCCATTCGTTGTCCTTCGCTCGAAATAACTAATGATTTCTTCAAACCAGTTTCGGATTGTTTGACAACTCTTGGTAAAAACACCGGAGGATTTTGCCAACCATTCCGAGATGGATAGCATTCCCTCTGTCAGATTCTCTGAGGTTTCATAAATCTTTCTGAATTCTTCCTTTAATTCCTGCATCTTTTTCAAATTTGGTCAAGTTTCTTTGATAGCTTCTAGTTTAATTTTTTGGGGTTCCGTTAAATCTTCTTCCTTTTTTAACAGGCTATATTTACCTAGCTTTAAAACTTCTAGCTTTGCTTCTTTTTCCGCTTTCTGTTTTTTATTTTTCTGCGCTGACCCGGCTCTTTTTTCTGTTCTTCTCTGTTCGTCTCCCAAAGTGGAGAAACGGGAATGGTTTGTCCAGTCATGGCTTCATGCCAAGCTTGCCGAAAGTCTGCTAAAATTTCTGCTTGAGATGTATCTTGGGTTTCCTCCTCTGGGATGAGAATAATAACTTCTACACGGCTGTTTTTGTCTATGATTAAAGGATGATCTAGGGTGAGTTGTCCTTGTTCATCAATGGTTGCCATAACCTTGAGTGCTTTCATGTTTCTCTGCTTGAGTGGGTTAGTTCAATATCTAAATTATGCTAATTTTCCCAAAGTTTTACCTGATCAGAATCTTTTCTAGTTCTTTAACTAAAAATGGTAAATCATTTTTAACGGTATTCCAAACAATATCTTCATCAACATTTAAGTAATCGTGTACTACTTTACTCCGCATTCCGACGACTGCTTGCCAAGGAATTGTTGGATAATTCTCCCGAAAGTCTGGTGATACACGACGCGCTGCTTCTCCGATAATTTGCAATAAATGGGTGAGGGATAACCGTAAAAGTTCGTTATTATCAAAATCTTCTCGACTGACACCTTCTACAAAGCTAAGTGCTTTATTTGCTGTGTCAATCATGTGTTCAACATACACTTGATTATCTTTTTGCGACATAACACACCTCTGCTGTTGCTAAAACACGCTCACGAATATGATGATTAAGAGATTTGATGGTAACGAGATCAATAGTACGTCCATCAAATAATTGAGATAATTCTTCTTGAATTTGATGAAGTTTGAAAAAACTAGGGGTAAAACCAAGTTCAAACTCAACGAGCAGATCAATATCACTATCTGCGGTGAAATCATCTCGTAAAACTGAACCAAATAAGGAAAGTTTATGAATATGCCAATGTTGGCAAAGTTGTGAGAGTTTTTCTTGAGGAATTTTCATATTTTTGTGTTGATCAGATTAGGTTTACTCCCAAGCTTTCTAGTTGTTGGTTTATCCAAGTGGTTGCCGTTTCTTCATCGGTTTCTATCGCTTTTTCTACTCCTATTTTAGCAATTTCTAATAGTTGTTTGGATTTTTGCTTTTAAAGCACTCTTAGAGTAAGGGTGTGATCGCTTTCAAAAGTTCTGTTAATTTATTTTTCCATCAGTATAGCGCAAAATACGTCTGATAGCATTTACAATGAGGCATATATAATCTGTGCTGATTCTAAAATGTTTTTACATCTTAGCCAGTTATCACTCCGTTTGAGTGCTGCTTTCACAATTAAATCTACTTTTCGATTGAAAATTGCTTGCAGTTCATCGCGCATTTGTAGGGTTTCGGTTAAACCTCGTTTAGCGGTTGGGGAAAAGGTAATTAAAATATCAATATCGCTATCTGAACGGAAATCTTCGCGTAAAACTGAACCAAATAATGCCAATTCGGTGACTTGCCACTTTTGACAAAATGCTTTAATTTGTTCCATTGGTAGATTTATTTTTGTGTTCATCGTATTAGTTTTACTCCCAAGCTTTCTAATTGTTGGTTTATCCGAGCAGTTGCCGTTTCTTCATCGGTTTCTAATAAAGGGTCTATTTAGAGATTTTTTGCAACTTCATCCCTATTTTTCTCATTTTTGAACTCTCAAAAATTAATTATCCAAGAAGTCTAATCGGAGATTTTAACCGCGGCTAAAACTTCTTCTTTGAGCATAAGTATAGCTTCTGTCATTGCGTTTGTTAGAGAATTAATATCTTTGAGGACATAATCTAAATATCCATTATTAAGTGCAATATGAGCGCGAGGCCAAACATCACAATGAGGCCAAGAAGCATCTGAACATTCAATGTGAAGGTGTAAGCTTTGTTTATATTTAGCATGAGCAGCATCATCAGGTTCATTAGGATCGCAATGAAGTAAACAAAATTCTTTTTCTGCTGGTTCTGGTAAGGTTTTATCAATGATGTAAAAATGAAGATAAGCACGGTCTAGATAGAATTTTTCTTTTTTGCCTTGATAGGTTTTATACCATCTTTCATAATAGGTAGCTTGTAAGTCAGGGACAAAAGTTTTAAAACGGCTCTCAGTATATTGATTCGTTGTTGATTGATAAGTATCTTTGACAGACGCAACATATTCGTCACCTTTACTAACAGGTTGAACAAATAGCTTATTTTTTAAAACAAGTGGCCTTAGCATCTTTTTAATTAATTGAGGACGCTCTTTCAAATCTTGAGAGTTTATTTCAATTCTCATCTTTTGTATTCATACACCATAAATAGAACAATCTTCTTCAGTAAATCCGTAAAGCTTAGAGACAGCTTTATCAATTTCAATTTCAAGTTGAATTGCTTCTTTTCCTGATGCTAAAAAACGCTGATCAACAAGACGTAAAAGCTGAGACATATCAAAGGATGACACTTTTGTTGGATCAGGAACAGGAGTTTTTAAAAGCGTTTTTGGTTCTAACATTGAGTAACCACTACCATATTTATGCGAATGTTCAGAAATATAGCGATAGCAAATACTAGAATTCAAAATTGCGACAAAATACCGCAGTAAATCACTCTCCAGTTGACGATCTTTAGGATAAATAATTGGGGAACGAATAACAGCAAACTTGCCTTCAATATCAAGGGAAAAACGAGGCATAATTGACAAATGGGGACTAATAATTTTAGGTCTAAGTAAATAATCACAACGGGGGCTATCTAATTGCCACCATGATTTATTTTCCTTTTTTACGGCGTAACGAGATTCTAACATTTCTTGATGTAGTAACAAATATTTCCAAGTTTTGGGATATTTATTTCTAATCTCATCCTCTTCCAATAATTTTTCCTCAAAATAAGGATAAAAAAGATATTGACTAACTTTCTGAGGAGTAGTATAAACTTCCATTTCTCGATCAGATAAATAAGGAATAAAAATAGCTTCCTCTCCTTTAGGAATATGAGATTTGGATACAATAAATACCTTGTTGTTGCCAGTTTGCACTCCAACGCGAATATTCATAAACTCTGAAAGTTTTGGTAAAGTTTCTAGCTTTTGTTGAATTCGAGCAATTGAAGGAGGTTTGATCAACCAGTCTTCCCCATTAAAAGCATTTTGAGGAACTTTAAAAACACTGTAAAATTGACTTTCTACTTCCCTTCCTTCTACAACATCTTGTAAAGCACGTCCCACTAATTCTTGACAATGAGAAATCGTCGCTAAAGGTTCTGGTTGTACATTAAATCGCTTCTGAAAAATGAGAAGAACAATGTAAGTATCTACTTGACCAAAAATTGGGATAGCAGATAGATCAACTAAGCAACGAATCCAAGCTTCTTGGGTGATAAGTTGACGAATTTTAGCATCACTTTTTGAGAAAAGAAATTTATGAGGTAAAACAAATAATCCATAACCACCCGGTTTTAATACTTCTAATGCTATTTTGATAAAAGCTAAAGATAAATCAATTCTTCCCCTTCCATCATCTCCCATAAATTGTGCAATTCTTTTTCTCATTGCTTCTGTTTGATCCGACAAAGCAACAAAGGGGGGATTAGTAATAACTGCACTAAAACTCTCTTTTAATTCGGGATGATCTTGATAGTATTGAATTGACTCTGCTGTTTCAATGGATAATTGTGACGGTAATTGATCTGTCAAAACTAAGTGAAGAAGTGAAAGAGATAAAAGTGCCGCTTGACAAGCATTAGGATCAACATCCAATCCAAAAACATTCTGAAAAGCTGATTGAATCAATTCAGTTGTAACTTCTCCCTGCATAGGATCACACTGAATTTCTAATAAAGTTCTTACAAAGATTCCTGAACCGATAGCAGGTTCTAACGTTTTTAATTGTTGAAATTCAATGGGAGGCATTTGTTCCCGTAGATACCGAGCAAAAAACCTCGCAATAAATTGAGGAGTATAAATACTTCCATAAGCTTTATTTCTCTGCTCTGTTGGTAGGGGGGGAAATAAGCTTAGTTGATCGGATTCTTCAACTCTTAAAATACTGGTATATCTTTCATAAATTCGACTAAGAGCGTGTTTAGAAATGAGAGAAAAATCATATTCATAGGGTCTTGCAGATTTAATTCTATAAAAATCCTGCAGCAAAGCTTTCACAGTTTGAGTATTTAAACTATCAAAAGCACTGAGTAAGGAGCGATCAATTAAATACTCAGGTATGTTAGTTTGTCCAAAATCTTCAAGAGTTTTAAGAATTGACTCTCGAATGGTTAAGGAATTGCTGTTATTTTTTAAGAAGGTTTCAAATAGGGTATTTGAATTAGAAAATTCGTCATACCTTTGGGGATATAAGCGGCGATAATTATCTTCAACGGCTCTCGTAAAAATAATAGCATTAAACAAAGCCGAAAACTGTTGATTAGATATATTTTCTTCCATTTCGGCATATAGATTTCGCTTCCAGAATGAAATCGTTTCAATCAAAGCATCATCCAAAGCAGGAAGATTAGGATGATGGCGTTGCCCTGAAATGGCTTCAAATACTCCGCTTCTGAGATTGTCTAAATTTTCGCGAGAAATTGGATATGATTTTGCAATTTTTTCTGGGCTACATCTGTTAAAAACATAAAGGATTTTCTCGGATTCGACTTGAATATGCCAGTCAAGTAAATTATTATAGGAAATGCCCAAAAGATTTTTTTTCTGAGTATAATTAAGGTCGGCATAGGGTCTTTTCAAAAAAGTAATAACAGCCTGATGTTCTAATCCATGTTCAACAATAAGATGAGCATTGGCAAAATCATTCGTTGATGGAATATCTAAGCTATCACTGGGTGTCCATTCAAAATTATAGGCAAAATCATTAAGTATTTTCCTAGTACGATCTACAGTCAGCAATGTCGATGACGATGGTGCTGTCAGTTCCATTACTATACTGTAAAGATTTTGTACCATGACAACGATTATCCTTGCTATCGAAACTTTATATCTCCATCAAACAAATGTATCATACTCAGGCAGAATTAGAAAAGTATTTTGACTAGGTTGTTATGGTCATTTCTTTGATGACCGTTAATGGCGATCGCATTTGGGGCAGCTTTGCCGTTCCCATTCTCCCAACTCCCACAAAGCAGCAATCTTCAATCTCTTACCACAGTTCCGACATTGAGACAATTGGGGAAGTGAGGGCAAAGATTAACTGATGGCTGTGGCAATTGTCCGTGACTCAATATCTGTAATAATCTAATACAGCCCTTGTAAACCTTCTTTAAGCTCTGGGTTTTCGTCTTGATCGAGATGCACAAAATCGCCCTTAGATGAGAATTAGTTTACAAAAATTTACATTTGGAGATAAGGAGCAATGAGTCAAGTTTCCGGTACAGATGTTCCCGATTTGGGTCGTCGTCAATTTATGAACCTGTTGACCTTTGGTACAATTACCGGAGTAGCGGCGGGGGCTTTGTATCCGATTGTTAAGTATTTTATTCCCCCCTCGGCCGGTGGTACGGGTGGCGGTGTCACCGCTAAAGATGCCCTCGGTAATGATGTGATTGTCAGTCAATTTCTGGGAAGCCATAACCCTGGCGATCGCACCTTAGCTCAAGGTTTAAAAGGCGACCCCACCTATTTAGTCGTCCAAGAGGACAAAACCCTGGCCAACTACGGAATTAACGCCGTCTGTACCCACTTAGGTTGTGTG
This sequence comes from Microcystis aeruginosa Ma_QC_C_20070703_M131, assembly GCA_007095475.1. Lineage (GTDB taxonomy): Bacteria > Cyanobacteriota > Cyanobacteriia > Cyanobacteriales > Microcystaceae > Microcystis > Microcystis aeruginosa_I. The sequence continues at coordinate 9,892 of SFCA01000099.1, forward strand.
GTGCCTTGGAATGCCAGCGAAGAAAAATTCATGTGTCCTTGCCACGGTTCCCAGTACAATGCCGAAGGAAAAGTAGTTCGCGGTCCAGCGCCTCTATCCTTAGCCCTCGCCCATGCCAACGTCACCGATAATGATAAAGTCGTCTTCTCCACTTGGACGGAAACCGACTTCCGCACCGGTGAAGAACCCTGGTGGTCCTAGATTATTCAATGTGACGAGATTTGGAATTATTCAACCGATAGAGATGAGAACATTCAACTTTTTAAGCTTCCCGCAAGTCCACAGACAGGCCCTAGTGAAAGCCGTCCTCGTGGCGATCGCTACCGTTTCCCTACTCCTAACCAGCGATGTCATTAACCCCCAATCTGCCCAAGCATATCCTTTTTGGGCGCAACAAACCGCCCCGGAAACCCCCAGAGAAGCAACAGGTCGGATTGTCTGCGCGAACTGCCATTTAGCCCAAAAACCCGCCGAAATTGAAATCCCCCACTCGGTATTACCCGATAGCGTCTTTGAAGCAGTGGTAAAAATCCCCTACGATCCCACCAGTCAACAGGTGTTAGGCGACGGATCCAAGGGGGGTTTAAACGTCGGTGCAGTCTTAATGCTACCGGATGGTTTTAAAATCGCGCCCCCCGATCGCATTCCCGAAGAAATGCAGGAAAAACTCGGTGGAGTCTATTTCCAATCCTACAAAGAAGGTCAAGATAACGTGGTTATCGTCGGCCCCTTACCCGGTGATCAATACAAAGAAATCGTTTTCCCCGTCTTGGCCCCCGATCCTAGCCAAAATAAGGGTATTCACTTCGGTAAATATGCTGTGCATTTAGGGGCCAATCGCGGTCGCGGTCAAGTGTACCCCACTGGTGAACCTAGCAATAATAACGCTTTCAAAGCTTCTACCGCAGGTACAATTAGCCAGATCAGCAAAACCGAAGCCGGTGGTTATGAAGTCACCATCACTTCTGAAGCTGGCCCCGTGGTGGAAAATATTCCCGCAGGTCCTGAGTTAATCGTCTCGGAAGGTCAAGCGATCGAAGTGGGACAATTTTTAACCAGTAACCCCAATGTTGGCGGTTTTGGTCAAAAAGAGACGGAAGTTGTCCTGCAAAATCCCGGCCGGATCAAAGGATTGGTTTTATTCCTCGGTGGCATTATGCTCTGCCAAATCCTCTTAGTTATTAAGAAAAAACAAGTGGAAACAGTACAAGCGGCCGAAATGAATTTCTAATCGCAATATTTCGGTTATTTTTGCTAAAAAGCGGGTTATTTGCCCGCTTTTTAGCTTTGAGTCAGGAAAACGCTCACCCCTCGCTGCCGTCTGATACAATCGGTTCAACTTAACCGATAAGTGTCAATTTTTTATGAATCAGTCGCTTGTTCCAGTCATTCTCGCCGGTGGTAAAGGGGAACGTTTTTGGCCTCTCAGTCGTCTAGCGCGTCCGAAACAGTTTCTCTGTCTTGATGGTAGTGGTCGCAGTCTTTTACAAGCAACGGCCGATCGTCTATTATCTTTAGGGGCAGGTTGGGAAAATCTCTGGGTAATTACCTCTAGTGCGATCGCTGATGGTGTCCGCGAACAACTGCCCGATTTACCGGAGAGTAACCTATTAGTGGAACCGGTGGGCAAGGATACGGCCCCGGCTGTGACTTGGGCTACTTTAGAAGTGATAAAACGTTATGGTAAAGAAGTGGCGATCGGTTTTTTTCCTGCCGATCATTATATTGGTAATCAAGAGGCTTATATTAACACTTTAAAAGCGGCCGTAGAAGTGGCCGTCAGCCAAAAAGCGATCGTTACTTTAGGGATTAAACCCGATTATCCCTCCACCGGTTACGGTTATATCGAACAGGGAGAAAATCAGGGCGAATTTAATGGTTTACCCGTGTATAAAGTGAGTCGTTTTACGGAAAAACCTGATCGCAGCACGGCCGAAAAATTCCTAGAAACGGGACTTTTTAGCTGGAATAGCGGAATGTTTATCTTTCAGGGACAAGTGGTTTTAGAGGAGCTAAAAACCCACGCTAATAATATTTTACAACCTCTGAGCGATCGGGGCATCGCTGCCTATGAGGATTTAGAGAAAAAAAGTATCGATTATGCTTTGATGGAAAAAACCCAACTCGCTTACGTTTTACCCGCTAATTTTGGTTGGGATGATCTGGGAGATTGGAATGCTCTGGAAAGATTACTGGAAGCAAAGGGCAAAAATATTGAACTGGCCAATCATGTCGGTTTGGACACGGAAGGGGCTATTATCTATGCTAGTGATCGGGAAGAAGTGATCGTTACTATTGGTTTAAAAGATCTGGTAATTGTTCGCGACGGTAAAGCGACTCTCGTTGTCCACAAAGATCGTACCCAAGATATTAAACAAGTTCTCAAGCAATTACAAACCGATCCCAAATTAGAGAAATTGTTATAGGATCGATAAGGGGTACATCTCATTTTTGTAAATCTACTAAGTTGGGATTTTTTAAGGGAAACTTCCTACTAAAATCGGGCGTTACTTTCGGTTTTATCGCTCAATCCAAGCTTTTGGGGGGTAGAACCCCCCGCGCATTAGTTTTTCGGTGGGATGCTTACACGCAGCTGCTGATATATCTGTAATAATTTAAGAGTCACTGATAATTGCTGATTATCGGTATTTCTGCAAATGTGGGATGCACCCATCGATAAGTACCTAACTTACCCACTGATAACTGATAACTGATCACTGATAACTGATAACTGATAATACCGTGTTCTCACTCCCCCAAACCAGTCAAAGACAAAAAGAAATCCTTGAGATAGTTCTCGGCAATGGTTGGGACTATATGCGCGGGGTTTTAACCCTAGGAAAAACAGAAAATCCCCAGATTCCCACCCCAGAAGTTCTCAAAAAAATTCTCGTGGAATTGGGGCCTTTTTACGTCAAATTGGGACAGTTACTTAGTACCCGTCCCGATCTGCTACCTGCTAATTATATCGAGGCTTTAACTGCTCTACAAGCGCAAGTTCCTCCCGTTGCTTGGACAGATATAGAAATAGTCATCACCGAACAGTTAGCAAAACCGATCGAACAGGTATTTAAGTATATTAATACCCAACCGATCGCCGCAGGATCGATCGGGCAAATTCATCGGGCAACTTTATTATCTGGGGAGGAAGTCGCGATTAAAGTCTTGCGTCCGGGTATCGAAAAAATTGTCGCCCAAGATAGTGCCTTAATTAAGGGAATTGCTGATTTAGTTGCCCTAACAGAATTTGGTCAAAGTTACGACGTTGTTAACTTAGCAGAGGAATTTATTAAAGCAGTCAATGCGGAATTAGATTTCACCCAAGAAGGTCATTATACTGACCAATTACGCTATAATTTAACCCAGAGTCGTTGGTCAGAACCAAAACAGTTAGTTATTCCTAAAATTTATTGGGACTTAACTAATTCTAGGCTATTAGTGTTAGAATGGTTAGAGGGAAAACAAATTTTAGAGGCCGATGTTTCTAGGCCAGAAACCGAGCAAACAATTTCCCAAAGAAAAAGCGAAATAACTAGGATTTTGTTTCGGTCATTTTTTCAACAAATTTATATTGATGGCTTCTTTCATGCCGATCCTCACCCGGGTAATATCTTCTATCTTGACGATGGTAGAGTAGCTTTAATTGACTGTGGTATGGTGGGCAGATTAGACCCACAAACTCAACAAATTTTAACAGAATTGTTATTGGCAATTGTTGACTTAGATGCGAAAAGATGCAGTCAACTAACTATTAAATTATCCGAGTCAGTAGTCCCGATTACTTTAGTACAATTAGAGGTGGATTATGAGCGGATGCTGCGAAAATATTATAACCTGAATTTAAATCAAATTAACTTTAGTGAGGTGGTTTATGAACTTTTGCAAATTGCCCGTCGCAATAGAATTAAACTTCCGGGTAATTTAGGTTTATTTGCCAAAAGTCTCGCTAATCTAGAAGGAACTGCCCGAAAATTTAATCCTGATATTAATATCCTAGAAGAAGTCAAACCGCTATTAACTAATATTCTTGAACAACAGTTAATCGGTAGCACTCCCCTACAAACTGCCCTAAGAACAGTTTTAGACTTGAAATCTTTTTCCCTGAAATCTCCCCGTCAAATCGAAGTTTTACTAGATGGTTTAACCTCGGAAACTTTAAATGTTAATCTGAAAATTCGCGACTTAGATAATCTCCGTCGCAGTTTAGATAATTCCGCCAATCGACTAGCTTTTAGTGTGATTATTGGCTCCTTAATTATCGGGGCTGCCATTGTCACAGCCAGCACCCAATCTCGGCAATTAACTATTATTAGTACCGTATTATTTGCTACAGCTAGTTTTATCGGTTTATGGTTAGTTGTCGGTATCCTGCGATCAGGAAGATTGCGCTAGAAATTATCGCCATTAAATTAAGATTTGTTGTTGTAAAAATTTCGCCCACTGACTAGCCAATTCAACTTCAGTAAAGGGAATTTTTTCAGGCGATCGCTCCTTAAAAATAAATTCTAGGAAAGGGGAACCCTGCGGGGGAAGAGCATCTAAATCCACCACTTGATTATTAACTAACAAACGGATTTCTTTGACCTCCTCTAGGGAAAAAGTTTGTAAATTAATCACTCCCTTACGAGTTGGTTTTCCCCAAGTGATAATTTTATCTTTTTGACCTAAGACAGAATATATATCATACTTAGCTCGATCGAAGTTTTCCGCCCATGCTCGATAGATTTCCACTTTTTGGTATTCATTCCAACCACTCCAAGCCAACCAAATAAATAGAATTAATAAAGGTGTCCACAATAAACCGCGTTCCATAAACTATCGCCCCAAAATCCTAGTCAATTAATCGTATTTTAGGCTAATTTGCAGCCAGGAATTATCAGCCGTCGGCCTTTTTTCCCCACTTCCCAACCCGAAACGGTCAAACCCTTTGCTAATTTTTGGCTTTTTACTTGCTATAATCGAGTGTCGAATTTGAGTAGGAGACGGGAGAAAATGGCCGATTGGCAGGAAATAGAGGGGGGGATCACGGCCCCAAAAGGATTTAAATCCGCAGGGATGGCTGCGGGGCTAAAACCGTCCGGTTTGCCCGATTTAGCCCTAATTGTCTCGGAAACAGAAGCGATCGCCGCCGGAGTCTTTACCACCAGTCAAGTGCGGGCCGCTTGCGTCGATTATTGCCGTCAACGCCTCCAAACTAAAGCCAGCGCCAGGGCGATTTTGTGTAATGCTGGCCAAGCCAACGCCGCCACGGGGGAAGCTGGATGGCAAGATGCTCTCGATAGTGCCGCCGCCTTGAGCCAAGTTTTAGGGATTCCCGCCGATGCAATTTTGCTGGCTTCTACGGGAGTGATCGGGCAACGGATTCGCATGGATGCGTTAACCGCCGCTTTACCGACCTTAGCGGGTTTATTGTCGGAAAATGGCGGCGAAAGCACGGCCCGGGCGATTATGACCACGGATCTAGTCCCCAAATCGATCGCCTTGCAAACCACCATCGATGGTCGTCCGGTCACAATTGGGGGAATTGCCAAGGGATCGGGGATGATTCACCCGAATATGGCGACGATGCTCTCCTTTATTACCTGTGATGCCGCAGTATCGACGGTTCTCTGGCAAAATATGTTAAGTCGGGCGGCCAATAAAAGTTTTAATCAGATTACGGTGGATGGGGACACCAGTACCAATGACAGTCTGATCGCCTTGGCTAACGGTCAATCGCGCACCACGGCGATCACAGAAATGGGCCGGGATGCCCAAAAGTTAGAGGCCATGTTAACGGAAGTTTGTCAATACTTGGCTAAAGCGATCGCCCGGGATGGGGAAGGAGCCACCTGTTTAATAGAAGTGCGGGTTTCGGGGGCGGCCGATGATCAGTCCGCTCGTCAGATTGCTCGCACCATTGCCGGTTCTTCCTTAGTAAAATCGGCGGTTTTCGGTCGAGATCCTAACTGGGGACGAATTGCGGCGGCCGCGGGCCGGGCCGGGGTTGTCTTCCATCAAGAAGACCTACAAATCAAGTTAGGCGACTTCGTGATGATGGAAAATGGTCAACCTCTGGCGTTCGATCGAGCTAGTGCCAGTAATTACCTGAAAGCGGCAGCAAGCGGGGCTTATTTACGAGAAGATACCGTTTTAATGTCTATCTGTATCGGTAACGGTTCGGGAACAGGTACGGCCTGGGGTTGCGATCTTAGTTACGATTACGTCAAAATTAACGCCGAGTACACCACTTAAAGCGATCGATTCTCTAAACAGGCTCTCTTGTCCTTGCTGGATTGTAGCCCAACAGCTTGATCAAAGGTTGACGTTAGGCTCTAGTCTATACCGACAATCTCGATGATCGATCCTGTTGATTACACAGCAGCCGAGAGAGCCGATTACTCGATTAACAGATAAACTTTAATGGTTGGATTGTAAGTAGCTGGTTATAATTAAATTAAAAATGGATTTTAGGTTCGATCCCCCCTGCCCCCCTTGATAAGGGGGGTGCCGATAGGCGGGGGGATCCCCCCTGCCCCCCTTGATAAGGGGGGTGCCGATCCCCCCTTAGTCCCCCCTTTAATCCCCCCTTAATAAGGGGGGCATCTGACAACTTTTAACGCCTACCTACTTACTTCTTTTCAACCAACCTCGAAAACAGTTTTGTCAGTCCCTCAGTCCCTTGGCAAAATCCATCTATTGGTGGGGAAAACGCTACATGGTTCCGAAAAAATCACCACGAATTCCTTTAGAATTGCACCAGATCAAGGCTTACGAGTTTTATCAAAAACGGCTGGCATCGGGTAAAGAAGGCAATGAGATAGATGACTGGCAGCAAGCGAAAGAATATTTGAGCCAACATCCCAGAGCGATTCTTGCTTGGAATCTAAAAATGCCCTATCGCGGGGGAAAAAGGCTAATTAAAAGATTGTTGCTATCGCTCCAGTCTCTTGTCAGAGTTGCTTGGAAACTGCTAATCTTTCCCTTCTGGCTATTTCAGCAAATACCGGGGCTTTTTGCCCGTGAAGACAAAGACAGCCGCACCTTTGCCATTGAGGTGGTCAAAACGATTATTTCTGCCCTAGGATTAATTGCTACCCTTTCGGCAGGAATCGTACTTTTTCTCAATTATCTCAATTCTCAAGCGGAAATGCAACTGACTCAGCAACGTCTGATTACCGAGCGCTTCTCGAAAGCTGTCGAGCAAATCGGTAGTGGTAAAGAGGAGGTGGTAATTGGCGGCATTTATTCCCTAGAGCGAATTGCCAAAGATTCTCCCAAGGATCAATGGACAATTATGGAAGTCCTGACTTCCTACATTCGTAAAAATTCCCCCATTCCCTCGAATATTCAACAACTGGAGCCAGAGGAAAGACAGAAGGCCCTAGAAAAACTCCCTTCCGTGAGTATTCCAGTTCAGTCCGCTTTAACGGTAATCGGGCGGCGTAAAGTTGAGAATGACCAAGCTGGCGATAATTTGGCTGAAACAAATGACTCTAATAAAATTAAAATTCTTGATTTAAGTCGGACAAATTTGAGGGAAGCCAACCTCAACCGAGCCAACCTCAACCGAGCCAACCTCAACCGAGCCAACCTCAACGGGGCCTACCTCGACGGGGCTTACCTCGAAGAAGCCAACCTCATCGGAGCCAAGCTCAACGGGGCCTACCTCGAAGAAGCCAACCTCATCGGAGCCAAGCTCAACGGGGCCTACCTCGAAGGAGCCAACCTCAACCGAGCCAACCTCAACCGAGCCAACCTCAACCGAGCCAACCTCAACCGAGCCAACCTCAACCGAGCCAACCTCTACAGAGCCTACCTCAACGGAGCCTACCTCATCGGAGCCTACCTCAACGGAGCCTACCTCATCGGAGCCTACCTCTACGGAGCCTACCTCTACGGAGCCTACCTCTACGGAGCCTACCTCTACGGAGCCGAGGATCTTCACCCAAAACAAATTAAATCGGCCTGCTTTTGGGAAAGAGCAATATACACGCAAGCCAAGTGGGATAAAGATAAAAAATTATGGGTGGCTGAGGACCCAAAAGCCAATCAACGAGAAATCGAGAAACTCAAAAGGGACAAAAACTCAGATCCGCGAAATCCGATCGATTGTAATACTAAATAGGGTCTGCGGCAAAAAGTACGGGCGAAGCATTCGGATAGAAAATCTCCGGTTTCACCGATAGGTTATACTAAATCCGCTGAGTATAGGCTACATATCAGGAGAGGCACTTCTGCAAGGGGAGTGACTGTTAAATTATGACAGATGTATTGGCAGCTGCGTGTAAGCATCCCACCGAAAAACTAATGCGCGGGGGGTTTGGGGGCGGCGCCACGCCCCCAACGGGGGGTTTGGGGGGTAGAACCCCCCAAAAGCTTGGATTGAGAGATAAAAAAGGAAGTTAACCCTCGGTTTCCTCTCTGGTTTGGATAAACAGAATCAAGAGGAAAACAGTGGGTACTAGGACGAATAGAATACTAGCGATAAAGCCGAGATTATTTACCTGCATGAGTTAACTCCCTTAAGTGACAACGGATTTGCATTAAAGATTAACTCCTAGAATATCATCCCAGAGGGCGTTGCTGATTTGAGACCTGAATCTTCTTTACTGGGATTTTTAAAACCTAGACCCAAACTACGCCAATTCAAAAATGAAACGCACGACTCCTCAAGAGTTGACAGAGTACAACAACAAATCAGACCCAAAAATGAGCCGCCAACATCCTAACATAGAACAAAGAAACTTGCTCTACCAAACTCTTGCTAAGAAATATCGCAGTATTCGAGATGACATTCAACAATAACCACGACAATTTTTGATTTTTACCAGAGGTCTATTTTTAACGGAGAAGGATGTCAACTGTCACTTTCAGACTCAACAGTATGGCCGACTTCGCTGATCCATTGGGCAATTTCTGCCCGGGATGCGGTGGTTTCTACGGTGACGATTTTATTGGCTACATCCACCGATATTTGGGCTGCTGGTTGCTGATTGTTAATCGCTTTAGTAATTGTATTAGCGCAACCTTCACAGGCAATACTAGGCACTTTTAGGGTAATTGTCATTGTTCTAACTCCAGCAACTTATAGCTAAAAAATAACATAAATTGTCAGGGATAGCTGATTTTTTAAGAGTTTATTTACCATTTCAGCACTGCCGCCTCGATCCCCTGTTCCCGACGCAGTTTACTATCTTTTTCTAGCCATTGGATTACCTGTTTATGGGTTAGTTCTTCTAGGGTTACTCCCATATCTTCGGCGATTATTTTTAGTAAGCGTAGGGAAGAAATTGTTAAACGAGTCAGGAATTTTTCGGGAGAAGTCAAGAGGGCAGCGTCCACATCTGCGGATTCTTCTGGGGTTAAAAATTGTCTGTTTTCGATCATAGTTTTATTTAGTTTCCATCCAATTGTCACCGGCTTTAATTTCTACCAAGAGAGGGACCGTCAAGGGAACAGCTTCTTCCATAGTCGTCTTGATTTTTGACTCTAGGGATGGCCATTCCTCCCTCGGTACTTCCAAGACTAATTCATCATGGACTTGCAGCAGTAATCTCGCTCGGTAATTTTGCAGTACCCCTGCCAATTCTACCATCGCTACTTTAATAATATCAGCACTGGAACCCTGAATGGGCGCATTAGCGGCCGATCTTAATAATTGTGCCTCCTCGTTGTTGAGTTTGAGGCTATCTAAATCGATGTCATGCAAGGACAGTCCCCGCAGTCTTTTTAAGAGGGGATTATCGAAGTTAAAATAACGTCTTCTACCCAAAATTGTTTCCACATATCCCTGAACAATTGCTTGTTTTTTGCTATTCTCTAAATACTCAAATACTTGGGCATAACGTTGATGATATTTTTCAATAAATTTTCTGCCCTGTTCTACGGTTAATTTCGATTCACGGGCGAATTTTTGCGCTCCCATGCCATAAATAACTCCGAAGTTAATCGTTTTTCCTAAACTGCGTTCTTCGGGGGTAATTTCCCTTTTATCAAAGAGCAATTGAGCGGTGACTTTATGAACATCTTGATTACTACGATACGCTTCTAATAAAACTGGTTCTTGGCTGAGATGAGCGAGAATTCTTAACTCGATTTGTGAGTAGTCCGCTGACACTAACAAGTAACCATCTTCGGGGATAAAAGCTTGACGAATTCGCCGAGAAAATTCACTGCGAATGGGGATATTTTGTAGGTTAGGATTAGAGGATGATAAGCGTCCGGTGCTGGTGATAGTTTGATTAAAATCTGTATGCACTCGTGCGGTTTTTGGTTCAGCTAATTTCGGTAAAGCATCCACATAGGTTGATTTTAATTTGGATAAGGTGCGATGTTCAAGGATATAATCAATTAGGGGATGATCGCCTTGTAGTTTCTCTAAAACACTTTGATCGGTAGAGTAACCTGTTTTAGTTTTTCTGGATTTTTTGCGATTGAGTGCTAATCGATCAAAAAGGATTTCACTTAACTGTTTAGGAGAGCCAAGATTAAAAGTTTCTCCGATAGATTCGTAAGCTTTTTTTTCTATGTCTGCTAAGTCTCTTTCTAGTTGCTGGGAAAAGTTTTTTAGATAACTGATATTAATTTTTATACCATAATTTTCCATCTGCCAAAGCACCATCACTAAGGGAGATTCTACTTCTGAAAATAATTGATACAAAGGAGGAATTTTAGTCAATTCTGCTTGTAATTTTTCTCGAAGTAAATAGGTAGCGTAGGCATCTAATCCGCAGTAGTTGGCAGTGGTGGCAATATCTAAATCAGCGATGGTTTTTCCCGCAGGAATACCGAGACTTTTATAACTAAGGGAAGTGATACCCACTAAATAGCGATCGCATAAATCTTCGAGATTATGAGTTAGTTCGGGATGGAGGACATAACTAGCCACCATAGTATCAAAAACTAGACCTTTAACGGTAATTCCTTGATGATAAAAAACATCAATATCAAATTTCGCATTCTGGAAGACTTTCGGATAATTATCACCAGCTAAAATTGGGCGTAATTTTTCGAGGACTATCTCTAGATTTAAATTATCACCGTTCTGGTGGCCGATAGGAATATAGGCCATAGCATTTAATTCTTTTCCCCAACAGCAACCGATCCCGACTAATTTGGCTACACGAGGATTTAAATCCGTCGTTTCGGTGTCCCAAGCGACGGGAAATTGCCGATTAGTGAAAGTTGTTAATTTGGCCAGTAGAGCATCTAACTTAGGAATAGTATCAATAATGTCGGGAGCAATTAGAACCGGTGGAGAAACAGGGGGTAAATCAAACAGAGACAATTGATTAGAATCAGCATCGCTAGTTAATTCTAGGGGAGGAGTGCCACCTAGATGCTGTTGAATTTGATCGAGTTTCTGGAGAATTTTTTTTAACTCCAATCTTTCCAATAAAGGTTTAACTAAACGCCGATCAAAACCTCGGAGACGAAATTTATCCTCTTCGAGGCTAACGGGGGCATCAAGGGCAATTTTGGCTAAATAGCGAGAACTTTCGGCGGCGGTTTTTCCCTCTAATAATTTAGTTTTTACCATTCCCTTAATCGATTCCAGATTGGTATAGATATCGTCTAAGTTATCGTATTTTTTTAATAAATCTATCGCTGTTTTTTCGCCAATTCCGCGCACCCCGGGGATATTATCGGACTTATCACCGCAAAGAGCTTTAAAATCTACTACCTGTTTTGGTGTCACCCCTAACTTTTCCGTGACAGCTTGGGAATTAAATTCTGTATAACCCTGTCCCGATGTACTTTTAACTGCATTAATATCCAGATAGAGAACCGTGGTTTTTTTCTCCTCATCTACCAATTGAAACAAATCTCGATCGCCTGTTAAAATCTTGACTGTATAACCATTATCGCTGGCCTGTTTTGCCAAAGTTCCTAAAACATCATCTGCTTCGTAACCCGGGGAAGTCACCATAGGAATATTCATCGCTGCCAAGAGACTTTGCAGATTAGTTAAATCGGGGCGAAATTCTTCGGGAGTCTCTTGCCGGTTAGCCTTATAATTGACATCAGCTTCATGGCGAAAAGAAGGGGCTGCTAAATCAAAAGCGATCGCTAAATAAGCGGGTTTTTGAGTTTCAAGTAACTGCATCAGAGAATTTAAAAACCCAAAGCAAACACTGCTGGGAATGCCAGTAGAAGTACGGAGAGGACCCGAACGAGACTTAGCAAAGGCATAATAGGCACGAAAAGCCAAAGAATGCCCATCAATCAGGATAAATAGCTTATTTTGCTCGCCACCGTTCATAATCTAGCCTCTTTAATCCTATCAAAATAATACTAAATAGTATATAAAATTTACATTCCCTATTTTGCCCGAATTTGCTCAAATTTGACAAGGGGGTTTTTCTCTATTAAGATATAACATAGGCTGGCATTGTTCTAACCTTAAATCTTTCTATCTCTTTAGAGGCGGCGGATGCCTGTGCTACCAATTGCATCAATATCATTTACAGGCATCCTGCTTGTACCATTATGGAAAAACTAGACCGAATTACAGTAGCTCCCAATCAGAAGTGTTGAACGTCGAAAAAAGTCACACAAAAACGCCTATTATAGATAGGATGTAGAAGTAAAGATAAACCTCAAGTATATCATAAAATCTGCTAATAAATTTTCCAAAACTCATGAAAGATATTTGGAAACCACTGCCTAAAAAAGCATCGTCAGTATGAGGGACTTATGCAGTCGAATGGTACTTCAAGGAATTAATGTAAATTTATTCACATTTTCTCAGGCAAGCAAAATTAGAGAAACAAGTCCGTTTGAAAAAGTCATTGTCGAATTAAATAAGCGTTTAGTTGCCAAAAAAGGAATAGAGAATGTGCGAGCTTTATTTCCTATTGACTCAACAATAATTAGCTTAACCACTAAACTACTATGGTCCTAGGGATGGCATCAAGTAAAACTATTCTCTGGTCTTAATAGTATCACAACAGAGGTGGTCGGAATCCTCATCCATTTTGGTCAAGGTCATGACTCGAAAGAAGGAGGAAAAACGATAGAAGCAATTCCTGTAAATGGAGTTGGCGTAATGGATAGAGGATTTGCTTCTAATCAAAAAATCACCGAATTATTAGAGAGTAGTGATCAGCATTTTGTCTTGAGAGTGAAAAATAATATTAGCCTAGAGATCCTCGAAAATGGTAAGTGTAAACTCGGAAAATATAAAAGACAAATAGAAGTAAGAGTAGTCACTTTTTGCGACCTAGAAAGTCAAACAGAATTTCGGCTGGCGACAGATTTACCTCTAGAAGGAGAAGGGGCAGTTAGCCATGAAGAAGTTGCCGAAATTTACATCCAAAGATGGCAAATAGAACTCCTGTGTAAATTTTTAAAAATGCCTCTAAAGTTGAATAATCTAATCACCAAAAATGAGAACGGAATCCGCCTACAGAGCTATAGCTGCATTATCGCTTATCTGATTCTACAGCTAATAGATATTGAAGAAGTATTTGGGAAAAGCTTATTAGATAAACTGCACTATTTACAGAGTTTTATATGTCAACATATTAGCTATGTCCACTGGTTTCGGAGGATTGTCTATTCAACTTAAAATTTGATGTTATAGGGGTATTATTCTTGTCAGTGTAAAGTTTTGTTACAGGATTCAACGTTTCTGCTATTACACCATGCTCACACAGAACCTAGAAAAGCCTAAAAATGGTATTAAGCTATAATAATCATTAGCCAACAACAATTATTACTATGTCTTTTGCAGCTAAATATCGAGATCGGATTGTGATTAACCCAGACATTCGCAGTGGCAAGCCTTGCATTGTCAATACTCGTATTGCAGTAGCAGATATTTTTGATTATCTAGGAGGAGGGATGACTATTGAAGAAATATTAGATGATTTCCCCGATCTTACCTTAGAAGATATACAAGCGTTACTGGTATCACATTTTCCCGATAGCACTCATGTTAGAGATTGTGGCCTAAAAGGGTTTCCCGATCAAAGGATTTGGGAATATGCGCGTATCAATGAATTGATAATTGTCTCGAAAGATTCTGATTTTTATCAACGGAGTTTGTTGTATGGCCAACCTCCAAAGTTCATCTGGTTGAGGATTGGAAATTGTACCACTCATCATCTAATCAGTCTTATTTTAAAACCTAAACAAGCTATTAAGAGATTTAGCGATAATTCTACCGAGTCAGTTTTAGTAATTGCATAATGATATATTATCTTAAGCGATCGCTGCTCCTGTCGGCTGCATTAACAAACTATAGTGGGTCTGACAGCATTTCTCCTAATTTGGACTGCCTAGCGGAAATTTTAGTACAAATGCTCGGACTGGCAACTCCAGCACTCCCGTACAATCTTAACGAGTAATCTGGATAGTCAGCAGCCGATTACGGCCACTTCTTTGTCACCCCGTCAGAGTTAAGAGCAAAGCAGAGACAGAAGCGAAGCTCAACCCGACGATTGGCTAATGGTATTGATAAACATCTTCAATGCTGCTTTTGAGAAGGAGACGGGTTGCTAAAGCCTCTATAATAGTTAGCCATAGAGATGCCGACAACTTCCCCTGTCGATAGCGAATAAGGAGAAAAAAACCCAGTGTTTGTCCTCAAAGGTTACGAGTATTTTCTAGGATTTCTGCTCGCTTGCAGTTTAGTACCAATCCTATCCCTAACTGCCTCCCAAGTCCTGCGGCCTAGTGGTGGTGGTCCGGAAAGACGCACCACCTATGAATCGGGGATGGAACCGATCGGCGGTGCTTGGATTCAGTTTAACATTCGTTATTATATGTTTGCCCTCGTTTTCGTGGTTTTTGACGTGGAAACCGTCTTTCTCTACCCTTGGGCAGTAGCTTTCAATCAATTGGGCCTATTAGCTTTTGTAGAAGCACTGATCTTTATTGCTATCCTTGTGGTTGCTCTCGTCTATGCTTGGCGGAAAGGAGCCTTAGAATGGTCATAACGGCCATAATTTTCCTTATTTTTGACTTTTCATGAGAGGATAACCCGATGAGTCCCCACCCTACCAGCGAATTTAAGCAAATTATCGAACAACAAAGCGAAAAAATCCTTAATCCCATCGAACGCACGAAAGTTACCCAGGATTTATCGGAAAATGTCATCCTTACCACCGTTGATGACCTGTATAACTGGGCGCGTTTGTCAAGTCTTTGGCCGATGCTATACGGTACAGCTTGCTGTTTTATCGAGTTCGCAGCCTTGATTGGTTCCCGTTTTGATTTCGATCGCTTTGGTTTAGTTCCCCGTTCTAGTCCCCGACAAGCCGATTTAATCATCACTGCCGGTACAATTACCATGAAAATGGCCCCCGCTTTGGTGCGTCTGTATGAAGAAATGCCAGAACCTAAATACGTTATCGCCATGGGTGCCTGTACGATTACGGGGGGAATGTTCAGCAGTGACTCCACCACTGCGGTTAGAGGGGTAGATAAACTTATCCCCGTGGATGTCTATATACCCGGTTGTCCCCCCCGTCCGGAAGCGATTATCGACGCGATTATTAAACTGCGGAAAAAAGTCGCTAACGAATCTATTCAAGAACGCGGGACTGTCCTCCAGCAAACCAATCGTTATTACAGCACCACCCACAAAATGCAGCCCACGGAACCGATTCTTACCGGTAAATATCTACAATCGGCCACCCGTCAAGCACCTCCGAAAGAGTTACTAGAAGCCACCGGTATGCCTGTTCCCCCCGCTCTTTTGACCACGAAACAAAAGGAAGAAATCTAAATGACTGAAGAAACCACAGCTATTGTGCAAGCTGGCCCCACTTCGATTTGGTTAAGCGAAAATGGTTTTGAGCATCAAGCTTTAGAAGCTGACCATAGTGGTGTGGAATTGATTAAAGTAGAAGCAGACTTTTTAATTCCTCTGGCCACTGCTTTATACGCTTATGGCTTTAATTATCTCCAATGTCAGGGTGCTTACGATTTGGGACCGGGGAAAGAATTAGTTAGTTTCTATCATCTGGTCAAAATAACCGATAATGTCGATAGTCCCGTGGAAGTGCGCTTAAAAGTCTTTCTTCCCAGAGATAATCCCCGGGTTGCCTCGGTTTACTGGATTTGGAAAGCAGCTGACTGGCAAGAACGAGAAAGTTATGATATGTTCGGCATTATTTATGAAGGACATCCCCACCTGAAACGGATTTTAATGCCGGAAGATTGGGTCGGTTGGCCTCTACGCAAAGATTACGTTTCTCCCGAATTCTACGAACTACAGGACGCTTACTAAGTCGAGAATTTAATCAGTAACATCGGGTTAGAAGATATTTCTAGCCCGATTTTTTTGAGATTTAGGGACAAGATAAGCTCTTGACTATTTAGTCGGTTAAATCTACATTTCGTAGCCAAATTTATTGGCATCTACTTCTTGTAAATTAATATCGATTAAACCGTATTCTGACCAGCGTTGGGAAACCTTGACCGCCATGGCCGGATCCGACTCCAAAGGTTCCCCCCATTCGTGGTCAGTTTCGGGATACATTTTAGTGGTGGCATCAATTCCCATTCTCCCCCCCAAACCGACCTTTTCGCTGGCAAAATCGAGGCTATCAAAGGGGGTTTCCGGGAGAATAAACACATCGCGAACCGGATCCACTTTAGAACTAATTGCCCAAACCACTTGCCGGGGGTCGCGAATATTAATCTCCTTATCGACGACGATGACAAATTTAGTATAGGTGAACTGGGGTAAGGCACTCCAAAAAGCTAAGGCCGCTCGCCGCGCTTGTCCTGGATAGGCTTTATCAATGGAGATAATCGCCGCTTTATAGCTTAAAGCCTCCATAGGTAGGAAAAAATCCCTGATTTCCGCCACCTGTTGCCGTAAAATCGGCGTATAAATACGATTAAGAGCGATAGCCATCATCGCTTCTTCCTTGGGAGGACGACCGCTAAAAGTGGTTAAATAAATGGGGTCGCGACGATGGGTCATGCAGTGGAAATGAATCAGGGGTGAATCTTCCACACCGCCATAGTAACCCATGTGATCACCAAAGGGTCCATCTGGCAATACCTCTCCGGGGGTAATTGTTCCTTCGAGGACGATTTCTGCGTCGGCCGGCACTTGCAAAGCGAGGGTTTTACATTTGGCTAACTGTACCCCGGAACCGCCGTACAATCCCGCAAACAGCCATTCTGAGAGATCTACGGGGATAGGAGTGGCGGCGGCCATGATAATCAGAGGATCGACCCCTAAAGCGATGGCTATTTCTAATTTTTTGCCCATCTGTGCCGCTTTTCGCAGGTGACGCGCCCCACCGCGCACGGATAACCAGTGGACGGTCATGGTATTGTGAGACTGTAGCTGTAAGCGATAGACACCGACGTTAGGGGTTCCCGTTTCGCAATCTTTAGTAATTACTAGCCCTAGGGTGATAATCTGGCCTGCATCGCCAGAATAGGGGCGAATCATCGGAATTTTCTTTAAATCTACTTCATCCCCTTCTAAAATCACCTGTTGACAGGCAGGGAAAAAGTTACGGTTGGGTTTCGCTTTCAGGACATCAAATAAAACTTTACCAAAATCGATCGCTTGGGAGAGTTTTTTCGGCGGTTTCGGTTGTTGCAACAGGGCGAGTTTTTTGCCTAAATCTTCCAATTCTTCGGGTTTATTCAGGTTCATCGACCAGCAGATGCGTTCTACCGTTCCCATCAGGTTAATAGCGACGGGAAACTCGGCCCCTTGCACGTTTTCAAACAGTAGAGCCGGTCCCCCCACCTGTAGCATCCGATTAGCGATCTCGGCAATTTCTAAATCGGCAGAGACCGATGTACTAATGCGGCGTAATTGGCCACGATCTTCTAAAAGCTTAATAAATCCTCGTAAGTCTCTAGCCATGATCAAGAAATGTAAATAGGGTTTGCTGAAAAAGTATGTTGGTGGGGTTAGGAGTCGGTCGTCAGTAGCCGGTCGTCGGTCGTTTCAGGCTTTGTTGCCCTCTTTTTTGTACCAGTTTATGTACTAAAAGAAGGATAAGGCAAGGTTTTTGAAGGTCCTAATCCTATTTTATGGCACTAACATCGGATTTTAACAGGTCAAAAGCCTTATTTTACAAGGGTTTTACCATTATTCAGCCAGCCCTAATTACTGTCATAATATTTCTCAAAAAAAGAGGAGAAAAAAGCCAGTTCTGCCTTTCTCTCCTCCAGTCTAGCGATTAATTACATTGAAACAGCAGTGAGTAATTTTTAATTACTATTCACTGCTTTAGTAAGCACCATTATTCTTGGGAAAAACCACAACACCGATAGTTTTGAAGACTACCCAGATATCGGTTAACCAGTTACGGGAATTAACGTAATACACATCCATCTGCACGCGCATGGGATAGGGGATGTCATTACGTCCAGAAACTTGCCATAAACCAGTCAAACCAGGGCGAATAGTTAAAACTTTGTCGATGCGATTGCCATATTTCTGCAATTCTTCGGGAACTAAAGGCCGCGGACCGACGACGCTCATATCTCCTCGCAGGACGTTCCAGAATTGGGGAAACTCGTCTAAACTGGTTAAGCGGAGAAATTTGCCAATCCAAGTTATGCGGGGATCGTCCTTAAGCTTGAAATTATCCTCAAATTCCGCCCGCAGTTGGGGAGAGTCTTCCATCAGTTTCT
Source organism: Microcystis aeruginosa Ma_QC_C_20070703_M131 (assembly GCA_007095475.1). GTDB lineage: Bacteria > Cyanobacteriota > Cyanobacteriia > Cyanobacteriales > Microcystaceae > Microcystis > Microcystis aeruginosa_I. The sequence goes on from SFCA01000099.1 coordinate 28,495, forward strand.
CTAATACCTTATCCGCATCCATTACCATAGTACGGAACTTGATACAGTTGAAAGGCTGGAAGTCTTGACCGACGCGCTTCTGCACATAGAAGACCGGACCGGGGGAACTAATCGCAATCAATAAGGCTAAGATCAAATAAAGCGGCGAAAAGAAAATTAGAACCGATAGGGAGAAAACGATATCGAATAATCGTTTTGAGGTATCGCCGTCTAAAGCTATTAACCAAGATTTTTGATGCCGTCTACCGGAGACCGAAGGTTTGAACCCTCGCTTCATCAAAGCTTGTAGAGCCTTGACGGAGATAAGTTGGCTATTAGCAGTCATCTTACTCCTTCACATCACACACACCACACAGTACCCATGATAAAGCCACAAGACTGAAAAAACAAGTCTTCGGGACAATAACTGGCACTGGCCATTTTAGAGCCTTTGTACTGAAAAATCTCTAATTAGGGTTTGCGGCAAAAAGTTTGTTGCTGCCGAACGTCCGAACGTCGCCCGCTCCCTTCTCCCCGCTCCCTTCTCCCCACTCCTTTCTCCCCGCTCCCTTCACTCCCCACTCCCCTGCTCTCCTATACCTTTTAGACAGGATTTAGTATTAGAGGTCTAACAAAAAATTAAAGGGCATCAGTAAATGATGCCCTGTGGCTGAACATTTGAGTAGTTACAGCTTTGATCCTAAGGATGAATTATGCTCTTGTGTGCGCTCGTCTGCTGACTCCCGAATTCTGAGTCCCGAAAACGAAAACTGTATACTTGCTCATTAAGATAAATCCCCTACTTAGGCGGTGCGTTTTTTCATACTACTTAGTTCTCGAATGCCTAACCAACCGATCAAACTATAGCAAATCGATAGCAACATACTTTGAATACCAATTCTTAACCACTGTTTCAAAGCCTCCAAGTTAGCTTGGCTTTCCGCCTGTTTTCGTCGATCTTGCAGCTGAGTTTGTAGCTGATTTTTGATCTCATCTAATTTCTGTTTAAACTCCTTCGGTTTTTTGGATAAATCCCGTAAATTAGTTAATTGTTCTCGTTGTTGACGGAGGTTCTGTAACTGTTCTGTGCTGATCGGTTGTCCTTGGAAACGACCAGTTTCAATTACTTGATTTCTCTGAGATATCTGCTGGTCTAACAGTTGAGGATTTTGGGATAGGGTATTTATCTGGGTTAAGAAAGCTTGAATTTGTCCCTCCCCTTGGTCAACACCCTGTTCAATTTGAGTCAAAGCGTTGTTTTTAATCTGGTTGATATTATTGATGTGAACAGGAATCATCAACAGAAAAACTAAGCCTAACAGTGTAGAAAGAATAAAGATCGGCCAACGCAATTCAAAGCGGGATTTTCTGGGAATGATATCTCTATTGTTAGCGTCAATCCAGTAAGCAATTAAAACGAGAACGATACCTAGTAGAGGAACAATTCCTCGATCGACAAAGGTGGTGACGAACCCTACCTGCCATTGGGATTGATTGAATCGATAGGGCAGCGGCAGGATAAACCCATCCAAAAGGAAGGAAAGAATGAAAACCAATCCCGTTAATTTCAGGGACAAAGAAGTAAAGCTGTTCATCGCTGTTTCTGTAATGGTATGTCAATGAATAGATTCATTAGTCTGTTTAAAAGTTCTCGCGGGGGATTCGCGGAAGGATTTTGCCGACAGAGGAACTTTGACAAACTGCAATTTTTAGTTAAATCTCGTTTAACCTCCCGCTAAACCCTACGTTAAATCGTTCTGCTTGTCAACCCCTTTCGAGAATCGACTCTAGAAATATTACCTCAATATGGTATCGGTAAACTTATCCCTGTCAAAGAATAAAATTTTCCCAAGCTCTCAGACGAGGTTTTCCCCCGGCTCTCTTACCTAAGACAGAGGCTGTCAAAGAATAAAATTTTCCCAAGCTCTCAGATGAGTCCTCAATGGGTAGCCTATAGTAAAGACAGCCCCCCCTGAGTCGATAACAAAACCTATGCAGAAATTGGTGGAAGTTTTAGCTGATAAACAAGCTCTGATCGCAAAATCTCTGGCGCTGGTTCTGGAAAAAATCACAACCAGCCTCGACCAACAGGAATATTTTACCATCGCTCTTTCTGGCGGTAGTACCCCGAAACCTCTCTACGAAGCTTTATCCTCTCAACCCCTCGACTGGTCAAAAATTCACGTTTTCTGGGGAGATGAACGCTACGTTAGTCCCGATCATCCTGACAGTAATCAACGCATGGCCCGATTAGCCTGGCTCGATCGCATAGCGATCCCGGCCGCTAACATTCATCCTATGCCCACGGATGACCCCGATCCCCAGCTGGCCGCCCAAAAATACGATGATCATCTCCGCCAATGGTTTGGGGTAAATTCTCCCGATTTTCCCGTTTTTGACTTGATTTTATTGGGAATGGGCGATGATGGTCACACCGCCTCTCTCTTTCCTCACACGGCAGCTTTAACGGTGAGCGATCGCTGTATCACCGTCGGCGAGAAAGACGGCAATCCCCGCTTGACTTTTACCGTTCCCCTGATCAATCAGGCCCGTTGTGTGATCTTTATCGCTGCCGGCGAAAGTAAACGCCCCGCTCTACATGAGATTTTCTCTGCCTATGGTGACTCTTTCTCCTATCCTTCTCGTCTCATCCACCCCCCGGCCGGGGAATTATATTGGTTACTCGATGCGGCCGCTGGTTCCTCTTTTGTCTAGAGAATAGGGGAATAGGGAATTTCAACTAAAATCCCAACACCCCAAAACCCTAACACCCAACCCCTAATCTGCTTTTTTGCTTTTTCCTTAAAAATGATCGTTTGTCCTAATTGCGAACATATTAACCCCGATGAGGCCAGTCAATGCGAGGCCTGTTATACCCCCTTACCGCGGATGTCTTCCTGTCCTGGTTGCGGGGCAACCATCCAAACTGATGCTACTTTTTGTGGTCAGTGTGGCTACAACTTACAGCCTAATTCTGCTCCCCTGGTGGCAGCCGAGGCCGAATCGGAACCTGAACCCGTCTCACCGGTTCCTACAGCCACCGTCGCCTCGATCGCACCTCCTCCTGTTGCCCCCCCACCGATTCGGGCTGCCACCCGCTTACAGACGGAAATGGCTAGTCTGCAGCACTTGCAAACCGATAGCAAAATTGAATTACCCCTACATCTATCGGTAATTCACATTGGCAAACCTAACGATCGCATTCCCCCCGATATCGATGTTTCTGGTTTTCCCGATTCCGATATCGTCTCCCGGGTTCATGGCGATATCCGCGTCGAAGGGGGCATTTATTACCTCGAAGACACGGGCAGCGCCAACGGAACCTACGTTAATCACACTCCCCTACCCCCTGGCAATCGTCATCGTCTCCGGGCTGGCGATCGCATTTCCCTCGGTAAAGGGGACAAAATGACTTTTATTTTCCAAATGTCTTAAAAGGGGACAGGTTTTAGGGGTTAGGGATTTAGGGTGATGGGGAAATTTCCGCTAAATTCCCCACTTCCCACTTCCCACTTCCCACTTCCCACTTCCCACTTCCCCACTTCCCCACTGAAAATTATGCGTACAAATTGGCGAATCGGCTCTTTATTGGGCATTCCTCTCTATATTGATTCCTCGTGGTTTTTGATTTTGGCTTTTGTCACCTTGATCAATGCCACTGATGCAGAAATTCAGTCTCTGGCTGGCCAGAGTTTCGGTTTAGCGTGGTTACTTGGTTTAATCATCGCTTTATTGCTGTTTATCTCGGTTTTACTCCACGAATTAGGTCATAGTTTCATGGCTCGCTCCCAAGGCATCCAGGTCAATTCCATTACCCTGTTTCTCTTTGGGGGTATGGCCTCGATCGAGCGAGAATCTCGGACTCCTCCGGAGGCCCTGCAAGTAGCGATCGCTGGACCCCTCGTCAGTTTTCTCCTGTTTTGTCTCTTATCCCTGGCCAGTCACTTACCCTATTTAAACGCCAATTTAACCTATATATGCGGGCATTTAGCGATAATTAACCTGTTTTTGGCTCTATTTAATCTTATCCCCGGTTTACCCCTCGATGGGGGTCAAATTTTAAAAGCAATGGTCTGGCAAGCGACCGGCGATCGCTGGAAGGGTTTACATTGGGCTGCGATCAGTGGTCAATTAATCGGTTGGTTGGGGATTATTTTGGGGATTTTCTTGGTTCTCTTGACGGCAGATGTGGGGGGTGCCTGGTTAGGATTAATGGGCTGGTTTATCCTCAGAAATGCCCGCGCCTACGATAATTTAACTAATGTGCAGGAAAGTCTCCTCAATTTGCAAGCGGGAGAGGTGATGAGCAGAAATTTGCGGGTTTTAAACGCCCATCAAACCCTAGAGGAATTCGTCCAAGAATACGTTTTAGACCAAGCAGCCGCCAATACTGCTTATTTTGCCGCTTCCGAGGGGCGTTATCGGGGATTAATTCGGGTGGCAGATTTACAGGCGATCGAGCGGAGTTTCTGGTCAGAAAAACAACTGCTTGATATTGCTCATCCCCTCGGGGAAATTCCCAGCGTTGAGGAAAAAACCCCCTTAGGGACAGTGGTGCAAAAATTGGAAACCATCCCCGACCGCATGATCACGGTGTTAACACCGGCCTCCGCCGTAGCGGGAGTGATCGATCGCGGCGATATCCTCAAGGCAATTGCGATTAAATACCAACTTCCCCTAGAGGAAACGGATATTAAACGCGCTCGCGAGGGAGTTTATCCCAGTTATTTGCCCTTAAATGTCATTGCTGCCGCTCTTGACAAGAGTGAACCGCCAAAAATCGGCGAACCGTCCTTAATGTCCTGACCTAGAGAGGATGAACGATAATAATCTTGAATATGGCTAATCCGAAAATTTCCTCGCTGGTTAGTCTGCCACAATTTCCCCGTTTCCACATCTAAACAACTTAACCAACCTTTGCCGTAGGCCCAGGTATCAATACAAATGGCATGGCCGAGATTAATCGGTTTACCGCTTTTTTGGCTGGTATGGCCACAAATCATGGTTTTTCCCGAACTATGGGCGGCGGGATGTTGAAATTTCTCCCAAAAGAGCTTGTATTCTGGTTGTCTGGCCAGGGGGAGATAGGGATCGAGACTAGCGTGAACAAATAAATGATTGGCAGTTTCGTAGCTATTTATACAGACTTTTCCTAAAAAATCCCAGTGGGATTCGGGAATTTTAATCAGGTGGCCTTCGCTATAGGATTTGAGGGTGGCTTTACCGCCTTTTTGTAACCAGAGACGCTGTTTGAGAGGGTTGTGACGGGCTTGCAGCATGATAATCTCGTGATTACCTTTGAGGGGAATCAAATTTCCCTGTTTATGTAGGGAAATCAGGCGCTCGATCACCCCTTTCGAGTCTCTGCCCTTATTAACGTAATCACCGAGGGTGATTAAAGTATCTTGCGGTTTGGGATTGACGATTTCTAGCAAATGATCTAGAGCTTTCGAACAACCATGAATATCGCCGATCGCTAAGGTTCGCATGAGGATTTTATCTGCTATGTTAGTCAGATTTCATCCCCCGCAAAGGTGAGTATCTTGTCGAAAAATCTAGCGGGGGCATTCATCCGACATTTTAAGTAATAATATCTTTTTTTATCGCCATTTTCACCCGCTAGGGAACAGCTTATCTGTGGATTCCACTTTTTTCCACTTCTGTCATCCTGAATTATGGGACTGACATCACCCCAAACCCTCTCGTATTCTAAGGTTATCGACAGGAAAGAGAGGTAACAACCATGTTAGCCAGCCACCAAAATCAAACTTTTGTCCGTAACTACTTAATCGCAGTTATCTCCGTGGTGATGATGGGTGTGGGAGTTGCCGATCTCGTCAATAATCCCTCTCGAATCGCTCAACAAAACCGTCTTGATGGTTATGGTCGCTATGTTAGCGCTGGTTTGGTTAGTGGTGCGGTCAATAATATGCGTTAATCTGCTTCTGACACTGGATGTCACCAAGTCCCTTTGAGGACAGATGTTAAGGCGAGATTTGACATTTCTAGCTTTTGTTGTATGATAATGTCGCTAGTCGTTATCCTTATGACCTGGCAATTTCAATAGGGCCTATCATCCATTCTATGAATTCCTAGCAATTTCCCTGCTGATGAGGTACAAAATCTCAGGTTTTGGGGAGGGGAACAAAAGGTTTAAGTGAGCGTGCCTCATGATACTGGTAAACGCTATAGTCATGGATCAGTACCCTGTCGATACCAAGAGGAGACATTATTCTGCCAGTAATAATGTTGATTTACACATAGGTTTTGTCCGATCATAACTGTCGGAATACCCTTAAATTCACCATCATAAAAGGAAAACAATGCTTGAACGTAGATTTGAAAGACTAAACGCATTAGCAGATATTAACTCCGCCTCTAAATAGGGAGCATCTCACTTACGCGATAAGTAATTATACTTAGCCTAAAAGCCACTCTTAATCGTGTCTTGGAACGAAATAGAGGCTTTTAAAGACTGCGTACATGGAGAATTAAAACAAGAACTCCCTCTAAATATTTGGAAATTGGAGTTAGCTCTGGGGGGACTTTTATTCGGGTGAAGGTTCCCAAAAAAATAGCTGTAGATCCCTGTTTTAGGGACGATGTTCATAAAAAATATGCCAATGAGAACTCAATTTTTTATGAGATAACGAGTGATTCTTTTTTCTCCACTCTCGCTCCCCAACACGGTGAATTCGATCTGATATACTTAGATGGATTACATACTTTCGAGCAAACGTTTAGAGACTTTTGTAATTCTTTACGATACTCTCATTCCCGCACCATCTGGCTTATTGATGATACCTATCCGATTAGTTGGTTGGCCTCTCTTCCTAATTTACGGCTCTTTCGCAGATTAAGAAAATGGCTTAAGATTAAGGATCCAAGCTGGATGGGGGATGTCTATAAGGTCATTTTCGCTATCCATGATTTTTTCCCTCAATTCAGTTATGCGACTTTTCCCGGTCACGGACAAACTGTACTCTGGTTGGAAACCCGAAAGGATTTTATCCCGACTTGGGATTCTTTGGAGAAAATTAGTCGTCTTAGCTATTGGGATTTTGAGAAGTTTAAAGACACTCATCTACTTATCCGTGATCCCGAGACTATTCTTGCTCAAATCAAGAATAGCTTTGCTTAACCGCTGCTCCCAAATCCGCTTTTATATAGTATGATTAACTGCTCACTCCCCCACTTCCCATCAGCCCACAGTTCCGACTGATAACTGATAACTGAAACTGCTTAAACCCAAGAATGGAGAGCGCGTAATTGGGGGGTTTTTTTAGCTTGGTGGCTCTGCATTCTTTGTAAAACATCATCGAGAATTGTCACCGCTTCCCGGATATATTCCCCCTTATTCAGCATGACACATTCGGCCCTTTCGGCCATAGCGGCATCGGTAATCTCGGCCCGGGAAGGAATACTTTTCTTGACCAGATTTTCTAGGACTTGGGTAGCCCAAATTACCGGAATATGGGCCGCTTCGCATAACCAGAGAATTTCCTCTTGAATTTCTGCGAGTCTTTGATAGCCAATTTCTACGGCCAAATCACCCCGGGCAATCATCACCCCAAAAGGTTGTTTACCGGCGGCATGGATGATTAATTCGGGAAGATTTTTCACGGCTAAAGGTGTTTCTATTTTGGCCACGATTGCTTTTTGTCGCCAAGTATCCCCTAAACGACTTTGTAACTCTAGCTGTAGTGTCTCGATATCGCTGGCTTTTTGTACAAAAGAGTAACCGATAATATCGGCATTTTCGGCAATAAAATCTAAATCTTGCCGGTCTTTTGCGGTCAAAGGATCGATATTTAAGACGGTATCGGGGAAATTTAGGCCTTTATCTGCTTTGAGTTTTTCCCCTTTCTCCCTAGCGTGGGTAATTTTTAGTAAAAGACCTTCTGGCATTATGGCAATAACTTCAGCCCCGATATGACCATCATCAATCCAAACTTTCGCCCCGACGGGAATTTGGGGAATAATTTCCGGTTGGGAACAATTAGCCTGAAAATACTGAGGATGGGCAGTATGGGGCGGTTGGGTGGTTAAGAGAAGAAAATCCCCTTGATATAGTCTGGTTTGGGAGTGGGGGGCTAAAATCTCTTCTAAACGGATTTTCGGGCCGGCTAAGTCCATATAAACCTTACAGGTATGTCCATTGACTAAATTTTCGGGATTTGTGACCGCCTCGCGCAGATTTTCAATCATTCCCTGCCACTCTTTCGGGCCATCATGGGCGCAATTAATGCGAATACAGTCCATCCCGCAACGCAGTAATTGAGCGATAAAATCGGGGTCGGTTGCCGCCTCCGTCGGCATTGTCACCATAATTCGCACCCGACGCCGGGGGGAAGGCAGACCGAAAACTTCGGCGCTATGGGAGGCTAAAAGTTGATCTCCTTGGAAAAATGCCTCTAAAGGGGGATGTTTGGGTAATAATGAGGCTTCTTGATGACAAACCGCACCTAAAGTGGCAATTACGGCATCGAGGGTCGGTAAAACTTTCGATTCAATCCGGCCTAGGGAAGATAATCCCCAGGGCATTAAAGCTAATTGCAAATCCCGGATATCTTCTTGTCTCAGGGCGAGATAATAGGCTAAATTACGGGTGCTAGGTTGAAAATTCTCCCTTTCAATTAGGTTTTTCCACTGCTGCAATTTCTCCTCTCCTTCCACTGTCACAAAATGCCGTAACCTTTGCAGATGATGGAGGAGAGTTTGGGGGTAGGATAATTGTTCTCGTTTGAGTTGTTCTGAGAGAGTTAAAGACATAAAATCAAGTAAAAAGTAAAAATCGTCAATTACTAAGGCAATACTCGCCTAGAAAATGATCACTGTCGCCGCTTATATTGCTTTTGGCCGGTTATGGGGTCAGTTCTTGGACATAATCTCTCTGTTTCTATACTAAGCAAATATCCCGTCTCTGGAAGTTAATTTTTGCTACGATTTATGTCGGTTATCTTAACGGTGAGGTGGAAAGTTTTCGTTTTCGTTTTCGTTTTCGTTTTCGGTGGTCGATACTAGAAAAGCTAAGTTTATCGTTGAAAAATCATCGATAAGCTTCCCTGTCTTATGCCTTTGATATTATTAAAAATAATGGCGGACATTAGTTGAATAAATTATCTTTTTTGAGCTATATTAAAGGTGCAGAAAGTTATTAGTAACTACATTATTAAGTTTTATGAAGGGAGGGAATGCTCCACAATCGCGACTATAATGATTAAACAGATCATTCCTGTGTCGGCGAGAGCGATAAAATATGTCTGCCACTGAATACGAAGCAATTATCGGTTTAGAAACCCACTGTCAACTCAACACCAAAAGCAAGATATTTTGTTCCTGTCCTACCAACTTCGATAGTCCCCCCAATACTAACGTCTGTCCCGTCTGTTTGGGTTATCCGGGGGTATTACCCGTCCTTAACCAAGAGGTCCTAGCCAGTGCCGTTAAACTGGGATTAGCTATCGATGGTAAAATTACACCTCATAGCAAATTCGATCGCAAACAGTATTTTTATCCCGACCTGCCGAAAAATTATCAAATTTCCCAGTATGATCTCCCTATTGTCGAACAGGGTCAACTAGAAATCGAGATTGTCGATAAAAAAACTAAGGAAGTTAGCCGCAAAATTATCGGCATTACCCGTCTGCACATGGAAGAAGACGCGGGAAAACTGGTTCATGCTGGCAGCGAACGTCTCTCCGGTTCCACCCATTCCCTCGTGGATTTTAATCGTACAGGTGTACCATTATTGGAAATTGTCTCGGAACCGGATTTACGCACCGGCACCGAAGCGGCGGAATATGCCCAAGAATTACGGCGTTTAGTGCGTTATCTCGGCATCAGTGACGGTAATATGCAGGAAGGTTCCCTGCGCTGCGATGTCAATATTTCTGTTCGTAAAAAAGGCGCTAAGAAGTTCGGGACTAAGGTAGAAATCAAAAATATGAACTCCTTTAGTGCTATCCAAAAAGCCATAGAATACGAGATTGATCGACAAATTGAAGCGATCGAAAATGGGGAATTGATCGTACAGGAAACCCGTCTTTGGGAAGAAGCTACTCAACGGACGATTAGTATGCGGAAAAAAGAAGGTTCTAGCGATTATCGCTATTTTCCCGAACCGGATTTACCCCCCCTAGAAGTCTCCCCCGAACAGTTAAAAGCTTGGGCGGAAGAATTACCGGAATTACCCGCTCGTAAACGTCGTCGTTATGAAGAAGAATTTGGTCTTTCCGCCTACGATGCCAGGGTTTTAACCGATGATCGCACCGTGGCCGAATATTTTGAAACTGCGGTAATTGCGGGGGCAAATGCGAAATTAGTCGCTAACTGGATCAGTCAAGATATCGCCGCTTATTTGAATAATAATAAGCTGACGATCACGGAAATTGCCCTGCAATCGTCAGACTTAGCTGAATTAGTTAAACTAATTGAAACGGGAACAATTAGTGGCAAAATTGCTAAGGAAATTTTACCGGAACTTCTCACCGAAGGCGGTTCACCAAAAGCACTGGTAGAAAAGAAAGGATTAATACAAATTTCTGACAGTTCTGCGATCAAAAAACTGATCGAAGAAATTATCGCCTCCCATCCAAGCGAGTTAGAAAAATTCCGGGCAGGTAAAACCAATCTTAAGGGATTTTTTGTCGGTCAAGTCATGAAAAAAAGCGGCGGTAAGGCCGATCCCAAATTAACTAGCCAAATCTTAGATCAAAAACTTTCTGGTTAGTTATATTCAGTAAACAGTAATCAGTAAACAGTAATCAGTAGGGAGCTTTTTTTCAGTGATCAGTAAACAGTAAACAGTAAACAGTGAACTTAAAACTCAAATCTGATAACTGATAACTGGTAACTGATAAGTAGCTGGTTATAATTAAATTGAAGATAGATTTTAGGTTCGATCCCCCCTGCCCCCCTTGATAAGGGGGGTGCCGGTAGGCGGGGGGATCCCCCCTTAATAAGAGGGGCATCCGATAACTTTTAACGCCTACTTACTTAACTGATAACTGATAACTGAAAATGACCTCGCAATTAAAGCCTAATAGCCCAAAAATTCTCGCTGTTGTCAACGGTAAAGGTGGTGTGGGTAAAACCACCACTGCGGTTAATTTAGCGGCAATTTGGGGACAGAATCAGCGTGTTTTGCTGGTGGATGCGGATCCGCAGGGTTCCTCCACTTGGTGGGTAGAAAGAAATCAAGCGGGTATGGTATTTGATTTAGCCAAGCAAATTAATACAGAGAAATTAGGAGAATTGCGTCAAATTATCGAGTATGATCTGATCGTGATTGACACACCACCAGCTTTGCGTTCCGAATTACTTACCGCAGTCATAGCAGAATCGGATTATTTAATTTTACCGACTCCCCCCGCACCGATGGATTTAATGGCTTTAATTGACACGGTACGCACGGCAGTTAAACCCCTAGGAATTGCCTATCGGGTTTTGTTAACGAAAGTGGATTCTCGTAGTCTTAAGGAAACTTTAGAAGCACAAAATACTTTATTAGAATTAGGTATTCCCGCCTGTCATGCTTTTGTCAGAAATTATAAGGCCCACGAAAAAGCCGTTTTAGACGGGGTTGCTATTACCAATTGGCGCGGTAAAAATGCCCAAGAAGCCAGCGCTGATTATCGTCGTGTGGCCGAAGAATTAGAACGAGATTGGTAGATTTATGAACAGGTTTTCTAAGGACAATATTTTTGCAGTAAAGAAATAACTAAATCCAGACCATCGGGCTGAACTTGAACAGTATAGGCTTCGGCTTCAATTTGTCTGCTAAAACCCTCATAATGCATAAAAAATCTTCTGGTCATTGCCGGTGGTTCTATGGCTAAATTAAGAGCTTTAACTGTTTCGCCTCCATGACAAAGTTGAGCGGCATGGACAGCTTCATGAATTAATGTTGGTCGGGCAATACCTAAGTCAAAAACTAGGGGATGAATCCAAATAATTCTAGTTTTACTATCAAATAAACCGTAGGCTCCTCGCACTGGTGGCGGGGCAAGTTTGACGATGAAATTGTGTTGTTCTAGAGCTTTTTGCAGCCGTAAAAAATCAGGATTCGCCGCCGATAAATTTTCTCCTGCAGCTAATTGCATCCCTAGAAAAACAGCAGCAATTGTGTAACAAATGCCCATCAGGTGATAGTTCCTATTAAAGAAAAATCAAAATTAGCAGGAGGTTATTCATTGATGAATCGAACCATCGGGGAGAATTGTTCCCGTTAAAATTGCTCCAGTTAATTTGACCATAATACGCTTACCGAAGCCAATTTTTGCCCCGCGTAAATCCGCCGCCGACAGATCTGCCCCACTTAAATCCGCTCCGATGAGATTGGCTTCCTGTAAATTTGCGCCTTTAAGGTTAGCTTCGAGGAGATTGGCGCGAAAAAGATTAGCTTTGTAGAGATTAGCCTTTTCTAGGTTAATTTTGTGCAGGAAGCTATCGCTTAAGTCGGCATGGCTTAAATCTGCCCCGATGAGACTGCGACTAGAGAGATCTTTTTCCTTCAGGTTAGCTCCCTGTAAATCGGCTCCGTTTAAATCCCGATAGTGAGGACGCCAGGCGGCATGATTGTGAACCTGATGGTTATTCTGGGAGTGGCTGTGTTGACTATGAGTTTGTTGACTGTGGGTTTGTTGACTATGGGTTCTATGACTGTGGGTTTGGGAATTTTGGCCCGGTTGGCTAGGGTGAGGCTGATGGGGGGAGGCAGTTTTATAGGCGTGGGCGGGCTGTTTTTCAGTTTTAGGGGCGGAATTGGAGCGTTTAGGAGAATTTTGATAAATTTCCCGCAATTGTTCCCTAGCGTGGTTAATTTCTTGCAGTTTAGCGGTGGCTTTTTCCAAAAGACGCTGATTATCTTTGGGAATGCGATCGGGATGCCAAATAAACACCAAATCTTTGTAGGCTTGATTGATCTCGTCGAGAGATGCCCCATGATCTAACCCTAAAACTTTATAGTATCGCTCCAATTCTTTCATCATCGAAGTCCTAATACAAGGATAAAAGCACTAATGGCCACAATTTCTCTGAGTCTTGTCGGATTTTCTAGGAGAGGATTTCTTTTAGGATAATTTGACTCTGGGAGAGTTGCCATAAAATTTGAGAAAATGTCTGGTAATTAAGAAAATCTCGTTTTTCTATCCTGTTTTGTGGTGTAACTGTATAGCACATAACAGCAAAATTAGCAAATTTTTGATACAAAACTTAATTTATGCTGTGGGGAAGTGGGGAAGTGGGGAAGTGGGGAAGTGGGGAAGTGGGGAAGTGGGGAAGTGGGGAAGTGGGGAAGTGGGGAAGTGGGGAAGTGGGGAAGTGGGGAAATTGAACTAAAACCCCAAAACCCCAACACCCCAAAACCCCAACACCTAAAACCTGCCGACCGCCGACCGCCGACCGACTGCTGTATGATAAAACTTGTCCCGATAGGATAAATCAAGGTCGTGAAATTTGGTCAGTGGTTGGGGTTTATCTGTTTAATAATGGCTCTGTATGTGTTGTGGCAGATTCGACAGCTGTTATTATTGATTTTTATGGCGATCGTGTTTACCGTAGCCTTAAATAGATGTGTGAAAGGATTGCAGAGATTAGGGATTAAAAGGGGTTTGGCTATTTTAATCACCCTGCTGACGAGTCTAGCAATTGTGATTTTATTTTTTATAATTATTGTTCCCCCCTTTATCGAACAGTTTCAAAAATTAATTGAACTTTTACCGCAAGCTTGGGATTTAGTCCGTAATAACTCGATTCGATGGCGACAACAATTCCAATTTGATTGGTTGCCATCACTGCCTAATTTAACTGATTTAGTCCGGCAGTTACAGCCTTTAGGAACCTTTGTTTTTAGTAACTTTTTTACTTTCTTTTCTAACTCAGTGGCGGCCATTTTGCAATTATTATTCGTGCTGGTGTTAGCAATGATGATGTTAGTCAACCCCCAACCCTATCGACAAGCTTTCCTAAAATTATTTCCTAACTTCTATCGTCGTCGTGCCGAGGAAATTCTTACCCTATCGGAAGCGGGCTTGGGTAATTGGTTGTTGGGAATTGCCATGAGTTCAACTATGGTAGGATTATTAAGTGGTTCCGGTCTTTTCGTTCTACAAATTAATCTAGTTCTCGTTCATGCTATCCTAGCAGGATTGCTCAATTTTATCCCTAATATCGGACCGACTGCTAGTGTTATTTTTCCGATCCTCATTGCTGTTATCGATGCACCTTGGAAAATTGTCGCTATTCTGATTCTCTATTTTATTATCCAAAATGTCGAAAGTTATTTGCTGACACCCACTGTCATGGCTAAACAGGTATCTTTACTACCAGCAATTACCCTAATCGCTCAAATTTTCTTTGCTCAAATGTTTGGCATTTTAGGTTTGTTATTGGCGTTACCTTTGACGGTGGTAGTAAAAACATGGTTAGATGAATTATTATTCAAAGACATTTTAGATCAATGGGATCACGTCCATAACAAATCTTAAATAATCTCGGCAAAAACCATGAAATTAATCATTCTTACTCTCGTTATTTTATCTAATGTTTTTGCTGCTCTCACAGCTAAGTCGGAAACGGTTCTAGAAAAAATTAAACGCACGGGATTATTAGAAGTAGCGATGAGAGAAGATGCCATTCCTTTCGGCTATCGAGATAGTAATAATAATTTACAGGGATTGTGCTTAGATTTTATCCAATTGCTTAGAGAGGAACTTAAGCACAAATTAAACCTCCAAATCATCAGTGTCAAAATTTATAAATCCACTTTATTTAATCGCTTCCAGTTATTGGAAAATAAAACCGTTGATTTCGAGTGTGGTCCTAATAGTATCAGAAAAAATATACCTGATGGTGTCAGTTTTTCTCGTCCTTTTTTTGTCACGGGAACTCAGTTTTTAGTTCGGAGTGATAATCAGAAGAATTTTAACTTTTCTTCGTCCTTAGAAGGTATAAGTATTGGAGTTTTGCGAGATACCACCACTCAAGAATTATTAAGACAAAAATATCCTCTTGCTACCTATCAGGAATTTCAAGGAGTGACGGGAAGACTGCGAGGTATCCAAAGTTTAAGAAGGAATAGAATAGATGCTTTTGCTAGTGATGGGATTCTGCTAATTGGAGAAGCTGTCATTCTCGGTTTATCCCTAGGAAAAGATTATCAACTTATCCCCCGCAATCCTTTAAATTGTGATTATTATGGTTTCATTCTTCCTGCTAATGATCCCCAATGGCAAGAGTTTATTAATGGGGTTATCGTCACCAGTGAGAACAGAAATATTTTTAAAACATGGTTTACTGAAGTTGCTTCCTATTTTATACATACCTGGCAGTATTGTCGTAATAACCCCGAAAAATCCCAGTAAAACTTAATGATTATGCCCAAAAAAAATGATTTATTTTGGTTAGTTAGTTCCAGTACAATAATCCTGTTTGTTTGCAGTGCTATCAGACATATTTTATTTCAATCTAATGCTCTCGATCTTGGTTGGTTCGATCAAGGAGTTTACCTAATTTCTCAAGGTAAACCACCGATTATATCTTTTGTTGACTACCATATTTTAGGCGATCACATCGCTTTTATTCTCTATCCTATAGCCTTACTTTATAAAATTTATCCTAGCGTTTATTGGCTGCTTTTCTTACAAGCTTTTTCCCTTTCTCTTGGTGCTTTTCCCCTCTGGCAATTGGCAATACAAGCGGGATTAAAAGAAAAACAAGCTTATACATTAGCCTTAGTTTATCTGCTCTATCCCCTGATTT
The DNA here is from genome assembly GCA_007095475.1 of Microcystis aeruginosa Ma_QC_C_20070703_M131. Classification (GTDB taxonomy): domain Bacteria; phylum Cyanobacteriota; class Cyanobacteriia; order Cyanobacteriales; family Microcystaceae; genus Microcystis; species Microcystis aeruginosa_I. Next base: position 44,236 of record SFCA01000099.1, read on the forward strand.
TTAATGTTAATCTCTTTGATTTTCATCCTGAAGTTATCGCAGTTCCAGCAATTTTTTGGACAATTTTGGCCGCAAGATTAAATAATCTCTGGAGATTTTGTCTAGGAATCATTATTATTCTCGGTTGTAAAGCAATTCTCTCTTTAACATTGTTGGGAATGGGTATCTGGTTACTTTTCTGGGAAAAGAAAAAAATCCCTGGAATAATTGCTACTATTAGCGGCATTCTTTGGTTTATTATCACCACGAAATTATTAATCCCTCTCCTGACAGGAAAATCGGCAGTTATTGAAATGGCTGATTCTCGATATAGTTATCTAGGAGATAGTTTACCAGCAATTATCTTTAATCTGTTCCTCAACCCCGATCTTGTCTTGGGAAAAATCTTGACTGCCAATAACCTAGAATACCTCATCCTATTAATTATTCCCTTAGTTTGGGGTTTATCCTGGCGCTATTCTGCCCCAATAATTGCCGCTATTCCTGCACTCGCTTTAAATTTATTAGCAGATCATGCTCCACAAAAAAACTTAACCACTCAATATTCCTTGCCAATTTTGCCCTTTTTATTTCTAGCGGTTATCGCCACTTTAGCCCATAATAGTAACTGGTTGAAGCAGCCTAAATGGATAATTACTTGGGCAATTATTGCCTTTTTTGCCTTAGCTAAATACGGCTATTTTTGGTCACTATATTTAAATTCCCTCGATACTTGGGCAGCCACCCAAAAAGCTCTCACCCAAATTACCACCAGTGAGAGTGTCTTGACTACTTCTAGAATTGCCCCCCATCTTACCCATCGGGAAATGATCAAATTAGCGATCGAAGGTTCCCAATCCCTAGATTTAAATCAATTTAATTATATCCTACTCGATCGCCGTCATCCCGGTTGGTCTAGTTCATCAGAACTAATTGATGATCACTTAAATAAACTCAATCAAAATGAGAACTTCCGGTTAATCTTTAATCAGGATGATGTGTTTTTATATCGGGCCTTGACAACCCCTCAAGAAACAAAATAATTTTTCGTTCCACCAATTCCCATAAATTTTCTTTATCGATGGGAAACCAGACAATACCAGCATCGGCACGAAACCAAGTGCGCTGACGTTTGGCAAATTGACGGGTGTGGAGGATAATTAGATCGATCGCCTGTTCTAAAGAAATTTCCCCGAGCAGATATTGCTTAATTTCTGCATAACCCAAAGTCTGCAAAAGTGGCAAATCCCAACCGTATTTATCCCCCAAATTCTGCACCTCTGCTACTAATCCTTTTGCAATCATTTGATCAGTACGAACAGTGATCCGCTTGTCTAAACTTTCTGGGGAACAGTCTAAACCAATTTGTAAAATCGGATAAGTGGGGGGATTTTCTCCCTGCTGACTAGAGATAGGTTTTCCTGTCAGATAAAAAACCTCTAAAGCGCGTAAAGTCCTGACCTGATCATGGGGATGAATTTTTTTAGCGGCCTCTTCATCTACCTGCGTCAGAATTTGATAAAGATAGGATTGTCCTAAAGCTTGTAATTGCCGTCTTAAATCCGGTTGAGGAGAAACTCTCGGTATTTTTAAACCCTTCACAATGGACTTGATATAAAGTCCCGTACCACCGACCAAAAACAGAGGAGAATAGTGGAGATTGTTGATTAAATCCTCAGCCTGTTCTTGGTACTGTGCTAGGGTAAAATTATCTTGAGGATCACAAATATCAATTAGATAATGGGGAATCCGCTGACATTCTTCTAAGCTAGGTTTAGCGGTACCAATATTAAATTCTCGATAGATTTGTCGGGAATCGGCACTGAGAATTACTGAATTAAACTTTTCGGCCAATTGTAGGGCTAAACTGGATTTTCCCGTGGCAGTTGCCCCACAAATAACAATCAGAATAGGTAAAGAGGAAGTAGTCATCGATGCTACATGACAGTGAACAGTAATCAGTAATCAGTAATCAGTAAACAGCGAAAAGATAGGAATGTTAAGCTAAGACGCATTTAAACATTGTGAAGCTGATTAACAGGGGTACATCCCACATTAATTATCAGTGACTCTTAAATTATTACAGATATATCAGCAGCTATCTGTAAGCATCCCACCGAAAAACTAATGCGCGAGGGGTTTGGGGACGGCGCTTGCGTCCCCAACGGGGGGTTTGGGGGGTAGAACCCCCCAAAAGCTTGGATTGAGTGATAAAATCGGAAGTAATGACCAATTTTAGGAGAAAGTTTCCGCTTAAAAATCCTAAATTAGTAGATTGACAAAAAAAAATTGAGATGCACCCGATTAACAGCTATTAAGTTTGTCATTAATTTTCGTGAAAAAAAACAGCACCCATCAGGATGCTGTTTGTCAAGAAAATGTTACAAAACTTAAGCTAAAGCCGCCATTTTCACATCGTTATTAGCGAGGATATTTTGTAACTCCTCCGCGTCCACGGTTTCTTTTTCCACTAACATTTGCGCTAACTGGTCTAAGATGGCGCGGTTATTGACTAAAACCTCTTTAGCGCGACGATAGGCCTGTTCCACTAGGTTACGCACTTCCTCGTCAATAGCTGCCGCAGTTTCATCGGAGAAATCTCGATCGGAAGCGATATCACGACCTAGGAAAACATTACCATTTTGACGACCTAAGGCCACCGGACCCAAGCGATCGCTCATGCCGAAACGAGTTACCATTTGCCGCGCTACTCGTGCCACCTGTTGCAGGTCATTAGAAGCACCCGTAGTCACTTCTTCCTCACCGAAGATAATTTCTTCAGCTAAACGACCCCCCAAAGCTACAGCCATCTGATTTTGCAGATAAGCGCGAGAATATAACCCGGATTCCATGCGATCCTCGCTGGGAGTGAACCAAGTTAAACCCCCAGCGCGACCGCGAGGAATAATACTAATTTTCTGGACGGGATCGTAATCCGGCATTAAAGCACCCACCAAAGCGTGACCAGCTTCATGGTAAGCAACTAAAGTTTTGCGTTTTTCGCTCATGACGCGATTTTTCTTCTCAGGACCTGCCAGGACACGATCGATCGCATCGTTGATCTCATCCATGGAAATCTCGGTTAAATTGCGACGTGCCGCTAAAATTGCGGCTTCGTTGAGCAAATTAGCCAGATCCGCACCGGTAAAACCGGGGGTACGACGAGCGATTTTATCGAGATCCACGTCTTGGGCCAAAGTTTTGCCTCTGGAGTGGACATTAAGGATTTCCTTACGGCCAGCGTAATCGGGACGATCCACCACCACTTGGCGATCAAAACGACCCGGACGTAATAAAGCGGCATCCAGCACATCGGGGCGGTTAGTGGCGGCGATAATGATAATACCTGTATTACCTTCAAAACCGTCCATTTCCGTTAATAATTGGTTAAGGGTTTGTTCCCGTTCATCGTTACCACCCCCTAAACCGGCGCCCCGTTGACGACCGACAGCATCAATCTCATCGATAAAAACTATACAAGGTGCATTCGCTTTCGCTTGTTCAAATAGGTCGCGGACGCGAGAAGCACCCACCCCGACGAACATTTCCACGAATTCCGAACCGGAAATGCTAAAAAACGGGACTCCCGCTTCGCCAGCTACTGCGCGAGCGAGCAGGGTTTTACCTGTCCCCGGAGGACCGACTAAAAGGACTCCTTTGGGGATTTTTGCCCCAATTGCCGTGAAGCGATCGGCATTTTTCAGGAAGTCCACCACTTCGTTTAATTCTAATTTTGCCCCTTCAATCCCGGCCACATCACCGAAAGTAACCTGGGTTTGGGGTTCCATCTGTACTCTTGCTTTCGATTTGCCGAAGTTCATCGCTTGGGAGCCAGGACCACTTTGGGCGCGACGGAGCAAGAAAAATAGACCAACAAGAAGCAATATAGGGAAAAATAGGCTACTGAAGGCTCTTACCCATACTCCTTCTTCTCTTTGGGGCAGTACGGCAATATCAACGTTATTTTCTGCCAAAATGTTGATTAATTGCGGATCGTTGGGCAGGTTAACCAATACATTTGTACCGTCTTGGGTGGGTACGATCGCCCGTTGCCGGTCGGCGCTTAAGCGCACGGTTTCCACTTTCCCTTCCCGTACTTCCTGTAAAAATTGACTATACTTCCAAGTCTGTTCCACTGCTGGCTGGCGATCAAAGAAAGCTGAGGCCAAGGCAAGGACTACGATTAACAATAGGGCATATAGTCCCGCATTGCGCCATTTTTTGTTATTACCGTTTTTGTTCACGCTGTCGAACTCCTGATAAATTGAGGATGATTTTATCGGTTGTCAAGGGGTTGTTAATTTATGTTAACGTTTCTCAGGAACAGTGGACAGGTTTTTTTATCTATGGCCGTTGTGATCGTAAATATGGGGGTTAGGTGTTGAGGATTGGGACTGGGAGAGTGGGGAGATGGGGAGAATCACAAAAGCAATCTACTGTGGCTCTCGTCGACTGAGTATGATCAATTATTAACAAAGTGCCAATTTAATAAGACTCTCTGTCTAAAGCTGTCAAAGTTGTTTAACCCATCAGCTTTTCTTTTCATCAGTTTAATTTTTTGGTTAATCCCTGTGAAATTGATTTGGCCACTAATAAAAAAAGTCGATTGACACAGGAACCAGTTAGCGGCCAAAATTAACTCTATTAGCCGTTGGCAAGCTTGAGAATTGATTGTGTAAGTAGTCGGACATAAATTCTGTTGTCTATCTTAAGAAATGTAAATTGCCGCAATTCTTACTGACGACCGACGACCGACTCCTTACCCCACAGTTAACTTTACTTTTGTCCAACTACTTAACAGATTAGTTAAGTCTAGCTCGATCTCGAAACAAACAACTAATAATGATCATCGCAGGAGAAAGAAGCGGAGTCGGTAAAACTACGATTACTCTGGCAATCTTGGCCTATTTAATCAGTCGTGGCGATCGAGTGCAATCTTTTAAAGTTGGGCCTGATTATATCGATCCCATGTTCCATACCTATTTTACCGGTCGCCCCTGTCGCAATCTCGATCCGGTTTTAACTTCTGAAGACTATGTACAAACCTGTTTTGCCCAACATTGTCAAAATGTCGATTATGCTCTGATTGAAGGGGTAATGGGGCTATTTGATGGTATTCAATTAAGCGATACTCAATTTCCCGATTATGCCAGTACCGCCCATATTACCCGTATTTTAGGGCTTCCTCTGCTGTTAGTTATCGATTGTAGTCGTTTATCTACCTCTGTCGCCGCTATTGTCCGCGGTTATCAATCTTTAGACAAAAATCTCCATCTAGCCGGAGTTATCCTCAATCGGGTTGGTAGTGATCGCCACCTGCAATTACTGCAAACCGCCCTAGAATCCATCAATATGCCGATTGTCGGGGTTTTGCGTCGTCAAGATTCCCTGACAATTCCCGATCGCCATCTAGGATTAGTTCCCAGGGATGAACTAGGAGAAATCAGGGAACTACAAGATCGACTGGCTTCTATTGCCCAAAACTGCTTTAATTGGGACATTCTCTTGCCTTTACTGACTATTTCTCCCCAAGAGAACCCGAAAAATCCCCCAGGAGCAAATAAGCTTTTTCCCCCTATCCGTATCGGTATTGCTAGAGATAAGGCTTTTAACTTTTATTACCCCGATAATCTCGATATTTTAGCCAATTTAGGCGCAGAATTAATCTTTTGGAGTCCCTTGCAAGGGGCAAATTTGCCCGAAAACCTCCAGGGATTGTACTTTGGTGGCGGTTTTCCCGAAATCTTTGCCCCGGAATTAGCCGCTAACACCCCTATCTTAACTCAGGTGAGAAAAGCGATCGCCTCTGGAATGCCCACCTACGCCGAATGTGGGGGATTAATGTATTTATGTGAAAAAATAGTTGATTTTGAGCAAAAAAATCATTCTATGTTGCAAATAATCCCCCAATCTGCTATAATGTCGCCGAAGTTAACCCTAGGTTATCGGCAAGCCATCGCCCAACAGGAGACGATCCTGCTCAAACCAGGTCAACCAGTGCGCGGCCATGAATTCCATCGCTCCCAATTAAGCGGGGTGAGCGACGCACCGATTTATCAACTGCAACCATTCCCCAAGGGTGCTATCAATGGCGAAGGGTGGCAAGGTAAGAATCTGCACGCTTCCTATCTCCACCTACATTTTGGGGCCAATCTCAGCCTGCCGAAAAAATTTTTGGCTGCCGGTCTTGATTTTTTCCGAACAGCTGCGTTAAGCTAACTGTAGATAAATTTGATAACTAATCCGTCAAGGGATACAGGAGGTGATGTCGATGGTAGAAAGTAGTAAAAGCATGGGTCTCCTAATCGACAATAGCCGGCTGTGCGCCGGGGCTGTTCTCTAGACCCCCCACGTCTAAACCTCGTTTAGACTAGCTGGAGTTCCTTCCGGCAGTCTGGTGTCGATTCCGATGACCCGCTACACCGCCCTTACCGAGCAATTGGTAAGGGCGGATAGTTTTTCAGGGTTTCCCGTCAATGTCTTGTCCCTGTTTTTGTTCGCATTAATTACCCACCACTCCTTATGAAAAACAAGCACTTCGATCCAAAAGGCAAGATGCCCTCCCCGTTCACCATCGAACTACAGAACGGTTGGCACCAGACCCTGCCGTTCGAGGACAAACGGGATTTTGAAGAGGCCCAAAAAGGCTTTATTGCCGCCCCACCTTACAAACAAATCATAGCAGAGGCGGGTAACGTGGCTTGGGATATGGGCAGCTACGAGTTCCTGTTGCGGGGCTTTGACAGCGTTTTCGACAGCATTCACCCCTCATTGCAGCGCCAGGCAGTTCTGAACATGGCCTACGGACTCTATGAGGTCTTGCCGGACAAGATCTACCAAGTGCGAGGGTTCGACCTAGCCAACATGACGATCATCAAGGGCAATACAGGTTGGATTCTATTTGATGTATTGACCTGTAAGGAAACGGCTAAAGCCGCTCTGGAACTGGTCAATGAACACCTGGGACACCGTCGTGTGGTCGCCGTCGTGTACTCCCACTCCCACGTCGATCACTACGGTGGGGTGCGCGGTGTGGTGGATGAGGCGAATGTGAAGAACGGGAAGGTGCAGATTATCGCCCCCGTTGGCTTCATGGAATATGCGATCGCCGAAAACGTCTATTCGGGGACGGCGATGGTCCGCCGGGCATTCTTTCAATACGGCCTGCTATTGCCGCGCAGCCCGTTCGGCCATGTAGATCAGTCGATCGGCAAGAACACCGCAGCGGGCAACACTGGACTGATTGAACCCACCCGTTACATCGAGCAGGACATTGAGGAATTGACCATCGACGGGGTGAAGATGGTATTTCAGAATACGCCAGGCACCGAAGCCCCCGCCGAGATGAACACCTATTTCCCTGACTGGAAAGCGTTCTGGGCAGCAGAAAACATCTGCGGTACGATCCACAACATCTACACGCTGCGGGGTGCATTGGTGCGGGATGCGTTGGAGTGGTCGAAGAAAATTAATGAAGCCCTCTATAGGTTCGGGCAGCAAGCGGAGGTGATGTTTGCCTCCCATAGCTGGCCCCGTTGGGGCAACGATCGCATTCAGGAAGTCATGCGAACCCAGCGGGATGCCTATGCTCACCTGCATAACGAGGTGCTGCACCAAGCCAACCAGGGCGTGACCATTAATGAAATCCACAATGTTTACAAGCTGCCCGAAAGTTTGCAGCAACAGTGGGCTGCCCACAGCTACCACGGTTCTGAGGAACACAATAGCCGTGCCGTGATTAACCGCTACCTGGGCTACTGGGATGCCAATCCAGCTACATTAATTCCGCTGTCACCGAGGGAATCGGCTCCGCTCTACGTCGAGATGATGGGGGGTGCGGAGAAGATTCTGGCCAAAGGTCAGGAGTTGCACGCTCGAGGCCAATACCGCGAAGCCATGGAGATACTGAACAAGCTGGTCTCTGCTGAACCCCAGAACCAGGCAGCTAAAGACCTCCTGGCCGATGTGTTTGAGCAGATTGGCTACCAGAAAGAAAGCCCCAGTGTCCGCAACAGCTTTCTGGCCGCCGCTTACGAACTACGAAATGGCTTCCCCACGGGGGTCACGGCCAAGACAGTCACCCCCGATACGGTTCGCGCCATGTCCACCCAACTCTGGCTCGACTTCATCGGCATTCGTCTAGATAGCCAGAAAGCGGAAGGGATGAAATTCACCATCAATTTGCTCACACCGGACAACGGTGAGAAATTTGCGGTGGAAATGAGTAATTCAACCCTGACCAACATCAAGGGATTCCAGGCAAAAAATCCTGATCTCACCATCACGCTCCACCGTAGCGACCTGGAGTTGATTATGGCCGGGATAGCCACATTTCCTGCCCTGATTGGCGAAGGGAAGGTGAAGCTAGAGGGCGATGCTCAGGTCTTGGTGCGACTCCAGAGCCTCTTAGTCCAGTTCACCCCAGACTTTGAGATCTTGCCAGGAAGCAAGCCGGCGGAGTCAGTTACGCCCACTGAGAACTCGTTCGAGCAGCCAGAGCCAGCAGATACGTCTGGAGGTTGAGCGGCAATGGCAGTCACCCCTGGGAACGGTGAAGGGCTACCAGTTTCAAGCGGAACAGTTTCGGAATGGGGGAGTTGGGCAAGTATCTCCCCTCTCCTCGTCTCCCCGTCCCTTCCACAGTGTTCTGTCTTAAGCCGCAACTTAATCCCTGATTATGGCAATCTGACCGCCGATGAACTCCCTTATATCTCTCGAAGTCAAGCCAATATTGCTAATCCTTGTTAAAATCACGATTTTTTCGCTGATGTTAGCCATCGGGATCGCTCTCTCTTTCGAGAAAATGCTCTCCCTCTGGCGCAAACCCGCTTTACTCTTCCGGGCGCTTCTAGCCGTTGTCGTGCTAGTGCCTTTGCTGGTTTTCCTGCTGTTAAAACTATTTAACTTACCCCCAGAAGTGATGGCTGGATTGGCATTTTTGGCAGCTTCCCCGCTGGCTTATTTAATTTTGGGAGCCGTTCTGGGCGTTCTTTACTCAATCGGTCGTAAGCGCAAATTGGAGAAACTTTGATATCCTCGCCGCTGTGTCAACTCTTAGGTTTTGTTTAAGTGCCGTCAGGGGCGACAGAGTGGCCACTTTGTCAACTGGTCAAGGGAAAAAAATGAGATCACATCTTTCCCTAAGCAATTAAGTTGTGTATAATGGCAGAAGAATAGCAAGGCTATATGCGTCATCAAACTGTGTAGTCAACCTATAAGGTGTGAGGAAAAAACCATCATGTTAAAAATGTTCTGGAAATCATTGCTGGTTAGCCCAGCAATTTTGGGGGCTACCCTGGTAGCTTCCGCTAATGCTAGTAGCTTCGATCCCGCCAAATCTACCAGTGTTTCTACCGAATTTAACAATCTAGAAATCGCTCAAGTTCAGGACAACAGTGCAGGAACTGGCGAATTACTCAATCAGATCGAGCGCTATGGTAACGAAGGTCAAGTTACCCCCGTACAGGGCAACAGCATCGATCAAGTCACCAGCGTTAACCAACTGCGCGATGTTTCTCCCACCGCTTGGGCCTATGAGGCCCTGAGAAGTTTAGTTGAACGCTATGGTTGTATTGTTGGTTATCCCGATCGCACCTTCCGCGGCGACCGAGCTTTAACCCGTTGGGAATTTGCGGCTGGTTTAAACGCTTGCTTAAACGTGATGGAACGTTTAATTCAAGATGGTGTCAACGTCCTCAAGGAAGACTTAGATGCCCTCAAGCGCTTGATGGATGAGTTCCAAGCCGAATTAGCGGCCTTGGGAGCTAGAGTTGATAACTTAGAAAGCCGGGTGTCTTTCCTCGAAAATAACCAATTCTCCACCACCACCAAATTAGCTGGGGAAGTTATCTTCGCCGTTACCGACACGGTTGGTTCTGGTAGCCCCGCCTCCCAGGCCGCCATGCAATACCGCGCTCGTTTGCTGTTAAACACGAGCTTCACCGGTCAGGACGTGTTGAAAACCCGTTTAGCGGCCGGTAGTGCCACTCCCTTCGGATTTGATTACAAATCGACCACCACACTACAAAATGGCGATCCTGCTTCCGTTACATTTAATGACCTAAAAAGCCCTTCCCTTTATCAAACTTGGACGGCCGCCGGTAACGGTAGCAATGTCGTTCTCGACTGGTTGGCCTACTATACCCCCATTGACTTAGGTTATTTTGGTCGCTTCAATACCTACGTCGCCGCTTGGGGTGGTATTTGGAATGACTTCGTTCCCACCACTAATCCCTTCTTTGAAGACTTCGACGGTGGTAATGGTGCGCTTTCGACCTTCGCTTCCGAAAACCCCATCTATCGTATCGGTGGTGGTTCTGGGGCTGGTGTTAGCCTACAGTTAGGCTTCCTCCAAAGCATTGTCGGTCCGACCTCCCTATCCTTGGGTTACTTAGCCGGTGGTGGTGGCTCTAGTTCTGCGGCCAATCCTAACCCGGGTAATGGTCTCTTTAACGGGGATTACGCCGCTTTAGCACAGATTAACGCTAACCTCTTTAACTTCCTCAACGTCGGCTTCACCTACGTTAACGCTTACCAAGGTGCCGATACCGCCATCTTCGGTAACGGTGGTTCCTTCGGTGTAACGGGTACTTCCGCCGCTAACCTTTCCCAAACTCAGTTAAACACCCTGCTCAACGTCAACGGCAACCCTCCTGGAGACGTAACCCTACAGGATGATGTCGGTTTCTTCAACTTTGGCGCGAAAGTATCCAATAGCTACGGTTTAACTGGTGCAGTGAATCTTGGTTTTGCCAGCTTGAGTGCCTTCGGTTCCTACTCCACCGTGCGCTTACTCGGTCTCGGTGATGCGGAAGTGTGGACCTACGGTGCTGGTATTGCCTTCCCCGACTTAGGTAAAGAAGGAAATATCTTAGGTCTGTTTGCTGGTGCGCAGCCCTACATCGGTCACTTAAGCTTCCGAGAAATGGGTCTGAAAGTATCTAACATCGTTCCCTACCACGTTGAATTGTTCTACAAGTACCAAGTCACCGACAATATTTCTATCACCCCCGGTGTCATCTGGATTTCTGCACCTGAACAGTTCAAAGGCACTGGTAACGAGTGGATTGGCACTCTCCGCGGAACTTTTACCTTCTAGGATTTCCTAAATTAAACCCGAAACCCCACCCATGCTGGGGTTTTGTTTTAGGGAAATAAACGCTGATATTCTATCTGGATACAAGCATCCATAATCACATTTAAACCCGCCTCGATCGCTTTTTTTTCGGCAACTGGGTGATAAATTCTCAATTGTGTCCAAAGGGTAGCAGCCCGAATAGCAATAGCTGACTCGACAATTTCGGGTAGATAATCAGGATGACGAAAAACGTTAACAATATCCACAGGTTCGGGGATAGCCTCTAGAGAAGGATAGCAGCTTTGACCGTCAATTTGCTTGACCATAGGATTGACAGGATAGACTCGATAACCCACCGCTTGCAGGAATTTGGCCACCTGATAGCTGGCGCGGCTCGATTTCTCGGAATGCCCGACCACTGCGATAATTTTACTATTGCTGAAGATGGTTTTGAGCGCACCATCGTCTCCTTTAATATTCGGCATTGTCCCACCTATCTTAGAACAGAGTTTCGCTTTCCATAAAGATGAAGTGTAACCTAATTTGGTATCGACTTTTGACTCCAGCTTTAGCCACTCTGGAGAACTGGCAGCAATGTTTAACTTTTCTACAGGAAAAACAGTTATTAAAAATCCCAGTCAATCCCTCGGTATCTCTAGGAAAATTTACCCGATGGTCGCCCCTAAATCCTGTGACTTTAGTTACCTTAAAACCTGATGAATTATCTTAGTGTTATCATTCCGACTCTCAATGAGGAGTTAAGAATTGCAGCAACGTTAAAACAGATAGGTGAAGGAGTAGAAATTATTGTTGTCGATGGGGTAAGTACAGATAAAACTAGAGAAATAGCCGAACAATTGGGCGCGAAAGTAATTATTTGCCCCAGTAAAGGTCGTGCATTTCAGATGAATTTAGGAGCCAAAATAGCCAAAGGAGATATTTTGTTATTTCTGCACGGAGATACTTTACTCCCCCATGAATTTCAAGAACAAATTATCAATACTTTATCCCAATCTGGGATAGTAGCGGGGGCCTTTGAATTAAAAATTGATGGAGAGGAAAAAACCCTGCGTTTAGTGGAAAAATTAGTTAATTGGCGTTCTCGCTGGCTTTCCCTTCCCTACGGAGATCAAGGAATATTTTTAAAAGCCTCAATCTTTGCCGATTTAGGCGGTTTTCCTGAGTTACCAATTATGGAAGATTTTGAATTAATACAAAGATTGAAAAAAAGGGGTAAAATAGCCCTAGTTTCTGCTGCGGTGATTACCTCGGCAAGACGTTGGCAAAAATTAGGAGTTGGCAAAACTACCTTAGTTAATCAATTAATAATTATTGGTTATTATCTAAAAATTCCGCCTAGTTTGTTGAAAAGTTTTTATCGTTTATGGTAATAAAGGCTGGTTTAAAAAGTATTTTAGGTCACTGTGTAATGTGGGGGTGCAACGTGGTCAGTGAGTTTATCGAACTGCTTGCGCCCATAATGTGACATTGTGAACATTTTTCAGCCAATATCCAAGAGAGGCAAAGACAATTATACAATCGAAGAAACCCTACCAAAGAAGAGGTTTCCATGGGCAAAACATTAACAAAAATCATCAAAAGTGCGGGGGGGGGGGTAAGCATTGCTTATTGGTAGCAGGCAGTACCAGTCTTTTGAAAAATACAATTATATAATCGAAGGAAACTTACCAAGTGAAGAGTTTTCCATGGACAAAACATTAACAAAAGTAATCAAAAATGTGGGGGGGGTAAGCATTGCTTATTGGTAGCGGGGGCAACTCTAGCCATCCTAGCCCCTTTCCAAGCCGCCCAAGCGAGTGTTATCTTTAGCCAAGCTGCTAACTTCCCCGCTGGCGACTCGTTCGCATCCCAAAATGATACTAATTCTTTCGGTAATTATGCCACTGTTTACGACAACTTTAGTTTCTCCAGTAACAATTTAGTTGATGGTGTTGACTGGGTGGGGGGTTATTTTAATCCCCCAACAGCAGCACCCATCTCCTCCTTTGCCCTCTCTATTTTCGGTAATAACGCTGGTCAGCCCGGTTCTTTGCTTTTCTCGGAAACGATAACGGGGAATGCGGGGGAAACTTTTATCGGTACAAGTAATATCGGGCTTCCCATCTATAGCTATAGTGCGAACTTGACCAATACTTTCCTCGCCCAAGCGGGTGCAACCTATTGGCTGGCCATTGTTCCTAGTCTTGGATTTCCGCCCCCGTGGGGATGGTACACCAGCAGTGAGGGCGATGGTGTTTCTTATCAAGACTTTTTGGGGAACCGCTCTCAACGTGACACGGATTTTGCCTTTAGTCTGACCGGCGAACGGGTTCCCGAACCTTCGGCAATTTTAGGATTATTAGGTTTAGGACTTTTGGGCATCGGTTCTCAATTCAAACAAAAACGATAAATTGACAAGTGTGGGGATGGGATTTTTTCCCTCCCCACTTGAGGAAAAACGCGCTCTAGAAACCTTCCAAATTTAACTCTTAATTTTAGGTAAACAATTTTTTTAAAATTCCCCAGCAATTACTCAAAAAATTTGACATCTTATAGCGGACAGGTAAAAATTAAAACTTTTCTCTGCCAAGGCACCGATCGATAGGATAATTAATAATCGGAACATCTGCTCTGGGAATATGTCTCTTGATCGCCGTCAATTTCTTTATCTTTTAGGTGCTACCCTTGGCACAGCCACTCTTGCTGGTTTTAACCGTCCCGCTTTTGCTGCTACTGGTCCCTATAGTCTCATTGCCCTCCCCTATAGCTATGATGCCCTAGAACCTTATATCGATAAGGAAACGATGCAATTTCATCACGATAAACACCATGCAGCCTACGTTAATAATCTCAATCTGGCAGTGGCAAAATATCCAGAATTGCAGAAAAAAACAGTAGTAGAATTAATTAAAAATCTTGACTCTTTACCCGCCGATATTCGCACCACTGTCCGCAATAATGGCGGCGGCGATCTTAATCATACGATGTTTTGGCAAATTATGTCCCCCGATGGTGGTGGCGAAGCAAAAGGAGCAATAGGAGCGGCAATAATCGCTAAATTTGGCAGTTTCGAGGAATTTAAAAACGCTTTCAACCAAGCAGGTACTAAACTTTTTGGTAGTGGTTGGACATGGTTGGTTTTAAATAAGTCAGGAGAACTGGAAATTATCAGCACTGCTAACCAAGATAGCCCCCTAATGAAGGGATTACAGCCAATTATGGGCAATGATGTCTGGGAACACGCCTATTACTTAAAATATCGTAATCAACGGGCTGAGTATTTAAAACAGTGGTGGAATGTGGTTAACTGGGAGGAGGTAAATCGCCGCTATCTTCAGGCAAAAGCTTAACCATGTCAACTTTTACGGTAACAGTTCCCGCTACCACTGCTAATATTGGGCCCGGCTTCGATTGTCTCGGAGCGGCCTTAACCCTATATAATCAGTTTACTTTTACCCTGCTGCCGGCAACGACAGCTAACCCTGTCAGCATTAGTGTCAAGGGAACTGAATCAGCTAAAGTTAGCCAAGGGGCTGATAATTTAATCTACACTTCTTTTTTGCAAGTTTATCAAAAAATAGGACAGAATCCGCCCCCTATCGCCATCGAGATCGGTTTAGGGGTTCCCCTGGCTAGAGGTTTAGGTAGTTCTGCCACTGCTATTGTCGGTGGGTTAGTGGCTGCTAATCAATGCGCCGGAAATCCTTTATCTATGGGGGAAATCGAAGCATTAGCGATCGCCTTGGAGGGACATCCGGATAATGTGGTGCCAGCTTTGCGGGGTAAATGTCAGCTATCGGCAGGTGATAGCACAAATTGGGCTATTTGTCAAGTATTTTGGCAAAAAAATCTCATTCCCGTCCTAGGGATTCCCGATTTTGAACTGGCTACGGCAAAAGCTCGAGCGGTTTTACCGGAAAAAATTAGCCGTCAGGAGGCGATTTTCAATATTTCCCGCTTGGGTTTATTATTGCGGGGATTGGAGACGGGTAACGGCGATTGGCTGAGAATTGCCCTAGAGGATAAACTGCATCAACCCTATCGGCAATCTTTGATCCCGGGTTACGAAAAGGTGAAAAAAGCCGCCATTAATGCCGGTGCTTACGGGATGGTAATTAGTGGCGCGGGTCCGAGCCTATTAGCTTTAACTAACCCCGACAATGCCCAAAAAACAGCCACAGAGATGACAAATGCTTGGGAGGAAGTGGGGATTAACTCCAGTGCCAAAATTTTGGCTTTAGATACCCTAGGGGCCCAAGTAAACTGTTAAGCCTCCAATTTACCAGTTAAGAGTCCTTGGCAGCGGGAATTATGAATTATGAATTATGAATTATGAATTGGGGAGGTGGGGAAGTGGGGAAATTGAACTAAAACCCCAAAACCCCAAAACCTCAACCCCCAACACCTAAAACCTGTCTCCTGAGTCCTATCTTCCGTCTCCCGTCTCCGGACTGCCAAAAGCGTTAGGATAAAAATAAATATAAATAATTATTAAGAAAATGACGCAAATTACCGTTATTGGTGCAGGGATTGGCGGACTAACGGCGGCGGCATTATTGGCGCGTCGAGGTTATCAAGTGACAGTATATGATCAGGCACTTGTCCCCGGAGGTTGTGCCTCGACTTTTTCCCGTCGGGGTTTTACTTTTGACGTGGGGGCAACTCAAGTGGCAGGATTAGAGGTAGGGGGCATTCATCAGCGCATTTTTGCCGAATTAGGGATAGATTTACCCGATTCTGTCCCCTGCGATCCCGCCTGTGCCGTTTTTCTGCCGGGGGAAACCAATCCGATTAATGTCTGGCGCGATCGGCAAAAGTGGCAGGAGGAAAGACAAAAACAATTTCCGGGCAGCGAACCTTTTTGGCAATTATTACAAAAACTCTTTCAAGCTAGTTGGCGTTTTCAAAGTCGCGATCCAGTTTTACCCCCGCGCAACTGGTGGGATTTAGGGCAATTAATCGCCGCTTTGCGTTTAGATACTGCCATTACCTTCCCCTTTACTTTGATGACTGTGGGCGATGCTCTGCGATTATACGGCTTAGAGAGGGATAAACGCCTAAAAACCTTCCTTGATCTCCAGTTAAAGCTTTATTCCCAAGTTACTGCCGATGAAACCGCTTTACTTTATGCCGCCACCGCTTTAGCAGTTTCTCAGTCTCCCCAAGGTTTATCCCACCTTCAGGGTAGTATGCAAGTATTAAGCGATCGCCTAGTAACAGTTTTGGAAAAATACGGCGGTAAATTGCAAATGCGCCACACAGTGGAAAAAATACTGACAGAAAAGGGAAAAGCCACCGGAATTATCGTCAGAAATCAAAAAAATGGTCAAATACATCCAGAAATGGCCGATGAGATTGTCGCTAATATCCCGATCCAAAATTTACCACAATTAATCGATCGCGAAGCCATTCCCAGTCTTTATCACCGGAGAATCGAAAAACTTCCCCCCGCATCCGGTGCTTTTGTGGTTTACTTAGGAGTCGATCGCGCTGCTATTCCCCCCGATTGTCCTCCCCATTTGCAATTCCTCTACGATGACGATGGCATAATCGGCGAAAATAACTCTTTGTTTGTTTCCGTGAGTAAAGAAGGGGATGGCCGCGCCCCAGTGGGAAAAGCGACGATTATTGCTTCTTCCTTCACCGATACCAGTCTTTGGTGCCGAAAAGGAGAAGATAATTATCAGCAATTAAAAGCAGCATACACCCAAGAGGCGATCGAGCGTCTCGGTAATTATTTCCATCTTAGTCCTGATCACATCGTTCACATCGAATCAGCTACTCCTCGCACTTTTGAACGGTTTACGGGGCGAAATCAGGGCATTGTCGGCGGTATTGGTCAAAGACTGTCCACTTTTGGCCCTTTTGGCGTAGCGACGCGCACTCCGATCCCCCATCTTTGGTTAGTAGGAGATTCCACCCATCCGGGAGAAGGTACTGCCGGAGTCAGCTATTCGGCGCTAACCGTAGTTAGACAGATTGAGAATAAATTATTAGCTTCTAGTTAAGTGGGTGGGTGGAATTAAATCCGACATTCCGCACATCTTCATATACCTTTATATATTTTTACATTCCCCAAGATGTTTTGACGAAAAAGCTTCATTGTAGAAACTACTATTGAGAACATTTTCAATAATTGATTTTTTCTGAGAAAACAAATTACAATTCTTCACCTTGATGAAAATCGATCCTTGTAGCTACAATCTTTACTGGCAATGGGTTGTCAGCAATATGTTAGTAAAAATTATCAATTGAATGTTAAGAAGTGCGGAAGGTGGGTTGTAATTATTCTGTACAAAGATGAGAGGATTTTTCGTACCTGCTCTGATACTCTGGTTTTTATTCACCTTTAATGAGAGGAAATAACCTAGTGAAGCTCAATGCCCTTAATTCTTTAGCTTTCGCCACAGGGACAGTAACTCTACTGTTAAGTAGCGTGTCTTCTGTTAGTGCTTATACCATTTATACAAATCGGACTGCCTGGGAAGCGGCACTCGCCACGAACCCCTCGTACAAGATTACCACCGATACCTTTAGCAATACTATTTCTTCGGCACAGTCAATTACCCTAGATTCAGGGATTGTTTCCACTAATTCCGCTCCTCCCACACTGCCTAATTCGTTTAATAACAACAGTGTCAGCATCGTCAATCCTGGTGTTTACGATAATGCTACCCAAGCGGGTACAGGTAATAGTGCTTCTAATACGATAACCTGGCAGTTTCCTGCTCCCGTGTGGGCATTCGGTGCTGATTTTTTCAGTACTAATACAGGCAGGTTAACCTTGATAGGGAATTTCGATGGCACAGGGAACCAAACCATTCTCGTCAATAATACAATTGGTGGACCTGATGGCTTTCTTGGTATTGTCGGGACGGCAGAATTTAGTTCTGTTGTCTTTAGCAATAATACGATAAATGTCGATGCTTTTAGCATTGACAATGCTTCTTTTGCTACCAAAGTTCCTGAACCCAATGCGGTTGTTGCTTTCGCCATACTTGGGGGTAGTCTGTTCTTAATTAAGAAAGCCAAGGGCAGCTGACCGGCTGATAATCAGTAATCAGTGATCACTGATTACTGATCAGTAATCAGTGAAAAGATGGCAAGAAACTGCTATTTAATACTGCACACTTACCACATACTGCTCACTTAAAATTCAAATCTGATAACTGTTAACTTACCCACTGATAACTGATAACTGATCACTGATAACTGTTATAAAGCGCCAGCTGCCGTGCGATCGAGTATTCCCGCTCCTAGATGAGAGGTAATATTAATTGCTTGCAGGACCGGTTGAGAGTCAACTCCTTTGGGATAATCGATAACACTAACCGCACCATTTCCCTGTTTAATATTCCAGAAATTGGCGGGTTTTAAACCCAATAAATAACAAAGAATCACCTTATTAATGGCATCGTGAGCTACTACCATAATTGTTTTAGGAGTATCGCTATTACTATAGGTTTTAACGATTTGCTGCCAACAAGCGATCGCTCGATCCCAAACTTCCTGTAAATTCTCCCCTTCCGGCATTTGCACGGTTTCCGGGGCATTTTTCCAGTCTTCTAACATCCCGGGGAAACTCGCTTCAATTTCCTCCTCTAATTTACCTTCCCAAAGTCCGTGACAGATTTCCGTCAGATCTACTTGGGTATCTAAGGTGACATCGGGGTGATATTGCAGGATAATTTGGGCAGTTTCCTTGGGACGGGACAAAGGACTGGTGACAGCGTGATCGATCGCCGTTTCTCGCAGAAATTCGGCGGCTTTCTCAGCTTGAGCTTTGCCATTATCATTGAGAGGAATATCGCGCACCCCTTGAAAACGTTTATCCCGATTCCATTGGGTTTCTCCGTGACGCACAAGCAGCAGCCTCGATCCTTGGAAAGGAGGACGCGGTGGGGGTAAAGCTATCCCTAAGTGTGCCGTTTGATTGAGGGATTCCACCTGCACAGGATCACCAAAATCACCCGTAAAATTGAGAACATTAACGCAACAGTTAGATTGTTGTAGGGAATGGTATAAGGAAACCGGAATACCGATGGCACTGAGGATTAAACAGCGATTAATGCCGTTATGGGCAACAATGAGGATAGTTTGACCCTGGTGTTGGGGAATAATTTCTCGCCAAAAATCCTGGGCCTGTTGATAGAGGGAGAGAACGGGGTAATTTTCTTGACCATCGGGCAGTATCATCTTAAATTCGTGAGGTTTTTGATGCCAATCCCGATATTCTTGGGGGTATTGAGCTTTTACCTCCTCTTTGACCATATTTTCCCAGATAGGCAGATCGATTTCTAGTAACTGCGAAGTGGGTTGAATGACGGGAGAGTTATTTAAACGAGACTGAATCACCTCAGCAGTAGATTTGGCTCTTTGGAGAGGACTACAGTAAAAAGCGGCGATATCGATTTGACTGAGGGCATTTCCTACTTTTTCCGCATCCAGATGGCCTTTTTCTGTCAAAACCGAGCCATCACTGCGACCTTGTATTTTCTGCTCTGCGTTATAACTGCTTTGTCCATGACGAACAATAATCACACGAGTAGCCAAGCGGTTCAGTCTCCTTAAATAAAAGTCTCAATATCAGATTACAGGCGATCGGGATCAGAGTACAAATCAGTAATCAGTAATCAGTGTAGAATATGTGTACTAAAATCTCGCCTACAGTTTCAAGGCAGCACAGCATATCAAAATTTCCTGATATTACAATCTCTTTGGGATCAAGGGTTTGGCAGTTTTATCAAGAAATCATGACAATGTACTTGGTCAAAATCGGAATCTTACTGTTTAATAGGTATTTATAACAAGCGATTCCCTTGATCCCCATCGAGTGGATCTCTCGTTCACACAGCAATCGATGAGTAGTTAGAAGGATTACCCAGATAACTGCTTTTGCAAATGCCCAAAAACATTTGCCGTCGTAACTAATCGGAGAGTGTCAACTCATGGTTCCAGAATACCCACCCTTAGATGAGATGACCTTGCGGCAACTACGACGAGTTGCCAGTCAATACAGCATCTCTCGTTACAGTCGGATGCGGAAAACGCAGTTAATCGAGGCAATTACCCAAGCTATGGGAGTAAGCGGCAATTTTAAATCTATTATTAAAGAGGAAAAACCAGTGGAAGCAGCAAAATTTGAATTAGGTCAAGCTAACCCGATCGAAGATATCCTAGGTTCGGTGGATGATGGTTTAGGAGATCTGCCCGGGGGCTACGGTGAAAATCGCATTACCCTCCTACCTCGCGATCCTCAGTGGGCCTATGCTTACTGGGATATCCCCAACGAATCAAAAGAAGATCTACGTCGTCAAGGGGGACAACAGTTAGCCCTGCGTCTTTATGATGTCACCGATATCGATCTCAATAGCCAAGGCGCGCATAGCGTCCAAGAATATCTCTGTGATGAATTAGCCCGGGAATGGTATTTACCGATTCCGGTCAGCGATCGAGATTATGTTATCGATATCGGTTATCGTTGTGCTGATGGTCGTTGGTTAGTTTTGGCCCGTTCTCCTTTAGTGCGGATTCCTCCCGTCTATCCTTCCGACTGGATTGAAGATATTTTTGTCACCGTTAACTGGGAAGAAGAACTGGTGGGCAAAACTGTTTACGAACTCGTTACCCCCAGCAAACGCTACGGCAGCGGTGCCGGAACCACGGGAAGCCCTATCTACGACCAAATTTTTGAGAGTGTCGGCGATATCGAGGCCCTACGGGTGGCCGGTTCCTTGTTTGGTTCCATGCAGCACGTCGCCGGTTCCGTACCGATGTCGGAAGTGATCAGTTCCTATGTATTCCCCTCTGGGGTTGGTATGTGGGCAGTTCCCACGGTATCGGGACTAACCGCTTCTGGTATCGGCATAACTGCTTCTGGTATCGGTATGGGTGCTTCGGAAACCCTACAACGTCCACGCAAATTCTGGTTAGTTGCCGATGCAGAATTAATCGTCTATGGTGCTACGGAACCCGATGCCACCGTAACTATCGGTGGTCGTCCGATTAAACTCAATCCCGATGGCACTTTCCGCTATCAGATGTCCTTCCAAGACGGTTTAATCGATTATCCGATTATGGCCGTGGCCGCCGATGGGGAACAAAATCGTTCTATCCACATGAAATTTACCCGGGAAACCCCCTCTCGCAATACCAACACTAAAGATGAGGCGGTTCTAGAATGGTTATTCTAGATCGGGTTTTCTAACGTTACCAAAGCCAACCTAATTACTTCCCCCTAACTGAGATTTAGTTAGGGGATTTTTTTCGAGAAGTTAACGGCAAGCTGCCGAGGGGGTTGCTTGCCGCTATCAACTTCTATTCCCAAATCTGACAGCTTAAATCGCCCGATTTTTGGGAAAGACGCAGATTTTCACCGTAATCGACGGGAACATCGATCACCGTAGGGACATCTTGCCGGAAAGCATCCTCTAGTGTCGGGATCAAATCCTGAGTAGATTCCACCCGATAGCCTTTTAATCCCATACTTTCAGCAAATTTAACAAAATCGGGATTACCAAACTTAATAAAAGAAGATGTCCCAAAATAGTTTAACTGCTTCCATTCGATTAAACCGTAACCGCCATCATTAAAGATGAGAGTGACGAAGGGAGTTCCCACCCGCAAAGCTGTCTCCAATTCCTGACAATTCATCATAAAACCGCCGTCCCCCGTCACCGCCACAATGCGCTTATTGGGATAAACTAACTTAGCGGCGATCGCACCAGGGATAGCAATACCCATAGCGGCGAAACCATTAGAAATAATGCAAGTATTGGGACAATCGGAGTGATACTGGCGCGCCATCCACATTTTATGAGCGCCCACGTCACAAATAGCGATATCTTCCGGTCCCATCACCTGACGCAGATCGTAGATCAATTTTTGTGGCTTGATCGGAAAACCCGTATCATTGGCATAGGTTTCGTAATCGGCCCGAATTTCCGTCTTTAATCCCGCGGTGACAGGAGTTGGTTTATTCTGGCGATCGGCCCGTTTGAGGATATCGATGAGAGAATCGGTGATATCACCCACCACTTCCACCACCGGGGCATAACTGCTGTCAATTTCCGCCGGAGTCATGCCGATGTGAATAATCGGTAATTTCCCGTCTGGATTCCATTTTTTCGGGGAATACTCGATTAAATCGTAACCAACAGCGATAATTAAATCACTGCGCTCGAAGGCACAACTAATCAAATCCCGTTGCTGTAATCCTACCGCCCAAAGAGCCAGAGGATGGGTATAGGGAATCACCCCCTTACCCATAAAAGTGTTAGCCACAGGGATATTCAAGGCCGTGGCGAATTCCGTTAAAGCCTCACTAGCATTAGCGCGAATTGCCCCATTTCCCGCCAAAATCAAGGGATTTTTCGCTTTAGAAATCACTGCCGCCGCCATGTTCAAAGTCCGATAGGAAGCGTAAACTTTTTCCTGACTATCGAGGGGCAAGGGATGACCATCGGCAGCCATAGCGGCGATATTTTCGGGAAGATCGATGTGAACTGCCCCCGGTTTCTCACTTTGGGCGGTTTTAAAGGCTCTCCGTACCACTTCTGGGGTGATACCCGGCCGGACGATTTGTTTATTCCATTTCGTCACCGGGGCGAACATGGCCACCAGATCCAGGTATTGATGGGATTCAATGTGCATTCGATCGGTTCCCACCTGGCCGGTGATAGCCACCAAGGGCGCCCCATCGAGGTTAGCATCGGCTACCCCTGTCATTAGGTTAGTCGCCCCTGGTCCTAAGGTGGAGAGACAAACCCCCGCTTTTCCCGTCAAGCGTCCATAGACATCGGCCATAAAAGCCGCGCCCTGTTCGTGACGGGTGGTGATAAATTTGATCGAGGAGTTTTTTAGGGCTTCCAAAACATCGAGGTTTTCTTCCCCGGGTAGCCCAAAAATATACTCGACTCCTTCATTCTCTAGACATTTAACTAGAAGTTCGGCTGTGTTTAATTCCCCCATAATTCCCTCCTGTAGAGCTTACTTCATCAGTAAAATCTCTAGAGATAGTTCATCCCGGCGGATTGAGGTTGTTGCGCTCAACTCGTCGGGATGATATCAGTAGACTATATGTACCAATGTAGCTGACTAAAATTTTGTTTAAGTCTATCCATATACCATTGTGACTTAGATCTTGACCCTTGGCAGATTATTTATGAGCACAATGGGGGAGAATTTTTTTTAGGCCGTTAATTCTTCGGCGGCGTGAGCTAGTTGGGCGGCGACTTTGGCCAAATAGGGACGACTTAACCACCAGATAAAGGGGGACAGCCAACCGCGCAGGGTGACAGAATAGGAAATATAACTACCACAGAGGGTTGATTCCACTTGGTAGGTCATTTTCTGTTCCATGCCGGGGATAGCGAGAACTCTGAGGCTGAGGAGTTCCCCGGGGCGGACATTTTCCACGAAAACCCGGATAGGAATGGGAGTCAGACGGGTGACAGCTTGATAGATTAGCCCCGGTTTAGCGATTAAACCCAAGGGAACATCAGCCTTGGCAATCAAAGGATGCCAAGAGACATCGGCCACATTAATTAATTTTTGCCAGAGGACATCGACGGGGGCGCTACTGACCACCCGATAGGTTTTGTAGAGTGAAAACTTACAGAATAGTCTGCCTTTGGCCGCTACAATCCTTAAGGAAAAATTGAGAATCACCGATTGCCCCCCGCAAAAATAATCCAGGTAATCTTCTATTCTAGAAAATAAATGGCTTTCCAGGACTGTGCGCTTTTGATAATTTTAACTTAGTGTCAGTGGAAGTCCCTCGCGCTTAGTGCGATGGGTCGTGTTGCCAGAAAAAGTATGGGCTTCGGCCGTGAGACTTCGGTGTGAGCTTTGGTCGAATGTCGAAGTCTCACCGCCGAACGGAGCTGGTCGTCAGGAGACAGGAGACTCCCAGACAGGAGATTGCTTTTATTTATTCTCCCCACTCCCCACTTCATAATTGATAATTTCCTAACTCCTAATTCCCTTTACTCTTCCTTGTGGCGAGAAAAAGCCAGATCAGCAGTCTCGATCACCTTTAATAGCTGTTCGATGCGGTTTTCCGTCGGGGGGGCTAAACAGGGAAAAACGGCTAAACCGGGGATTTGATTGGCCACCTCGGTGACAGCCACATCAAGGGTGACTAGGGGTAAATTAGCTAGGGTTTCCGACTCGCTCAAGGTTTCCAGATAAGAGTATAAATCTTCTGCGATCGAACTATCGATTAAGATAGCGTCCACCTCCCAGACAGTAGCTAAAAGTTCCGCCTGTTCGCAACTATCGGCCTCAATAAAACGATAATTCTCCCGAACTAATTGATTATTCCAAATCCAGCTAAAGGAAGATAAATCGGAGAAATTGGGGGCATAATGGCCGTGTAAACGGAGCAGAGTCGGAGCAGTGCGCCGTTTGCGGCTAGGAACGGGGGAAACGGTCAGATTCAGGCAAGCTTGCAGGGCTGCCGAGGTGATCGGCGGAACCAGAAAACTATCGGCTCCTTGCTGTTGACTGCGGTTGCGCTCAGAATCGGCGGCGGTGACAATAACTTTCAGATCTTTGGTTTGGGGATGGGATTTGAGCAGCGTTAACACATCCCAACCGGACAAGAGAGGCAGATTGGGATTGAGAAAAACACAACGGGGTGTTAACTGCCGGGCTTTTTCGATCGCTTCGGTGCCGCTACGAGCGATAATGGCTTTTAATCCCAATTCACTCAATCGATCGACAAACTGTTCGATCACTTGGGGATTAGTTTCTACCACTAAGACCAGACGCTGGGGAGTGGCTGACTCCTGATCTGCACTTTGGGGACGAACCGGCAGCAGTAAAGTAAATTGACTGCCTTCCCGGGCCCTGGAGACAAAGGATAGATCGCCACCGTGACAACGCGCTAATTTTTGGCTGAGGACTAAACCTAAACCTGCACCCTCAAATTGACGGGTGAAAGGACTTTCTAGCTGTTGGAATTTCTGAAAAATCAGATGTTGGGATTCTTCTGGAATACCGATTCCCGTATCCCAGACGGTAAAAGCCAGCCAATTTTCCCAACGATTGACTTTAATGCCCAAATTACCGCCATCAATGGTGAATTTCACCGCATTATCTAACAAATGCACTAACGTCTGTTGTAAACGGGTTTCATCGGCCAGGGCATAATCTAACCCGGATTCGATGTCAAGACGATAGCTGCCGGGGAGATCGAGACGTTGGGGATACTTATCGACGATGATATCGTACACCCGTTGACAGAGGCGATCGATTTTGACTCTAGTGAAAGTTAATTTTAGTTGTCCTGTCTCTAGGCGGGTTAAATCGAGGAGATCATTGACCAGAGCCATCAACTGGCGACCGCTGCGATAGATTAAATCGGCATATTTCGACTGTCGGGGGTTAAGTTCACCGATTTTTTGTTCCCGCAGCAGATTGGAGAGACCGATCACGGCGGTGAGGGGCGATTTAAACTCATGGCTGACACAGGCGAGAAATTCATCCTTAAGACGATTTAAATGGACTAAATCGGCATTTTTAACCGCTAATTCCTGACAATATTGCTGTTGTTCCGTGATATCGGTGGCTAACAGTAACCACAGTCCCGAAGCTTTCTCGATCAAGGGATAATTATTCGCCCAATTTAACGGCACGGACAACAGTCGCCAAGTCTTGGCTAAACCCGATGTCACCGTTTCTAGACGCTGGGGAAACAGGGGGGGGGTGGGGGATGGGAGGGTTAAGGGGTCATTAACCAAAGCAAAGGGAGATTTATCGATATTAGCGGGGAAAGCTGCCCCGATTTGTTGACACCAAGCCTGATTTTGGTATAAAATTCCCGCTTCTGGACTGTAGAGCAGCAGCGGCAGCGGTAATTGTTCCAGAAATTCCAGAGGACGATCGCTGCGGGGGGGGGGATTGCGATCGCTGATGCGGGGCTGCGGGGGAGGATCATCGAGAATCGAGCGCCCGAGACAAAATTGGAGAAGTTTGCCCGTGTCTAAGCGTCCTAACAGTTTGCCCTGAGCATCCACTAAAATGGGGACTAAGGCGAGCGCTTCTCCCGTCAGGGTTCCCAGAAACTCACTTACGGCCATGCGAGC
The DNA here is from genome assembly GCA_007095475.1 of Microcystis aeruginosa Ma_QC_C_20070703_M131. Lineage (GTDB taxonomy): Bacteria > Cyanobacteriota > Cyanobacteriia > Cyanobacteriales > Microcystaceae > Microcystis > Microcystis aeruginosa_I. Next base: position 70,381 of record SFCA01000099.1, read on the forward strand.
GTTAAGAGGGATAATCGGACGCAGCCAACCGCTCAGATCCAGGCAGCTGGAGGAGGGGTTTCTGGTTTCGGGGTGCTGTTGTTGATAGAGGAGGTAAGCAATCAGGGTTTGACTCTCAATCAGTCCTAGGGGACAATACCGCTCATCCACCACCACGATCGCTTCTGGATTGCCCCTATTAATTAAATCGCAAAGACTAGCCCTGTCAATAATTAATTCACAGCTAGTGACGGATTGATTAAAGTGATGGAGACTGAGGGTAACGCTAGGCATGGGGATAATTGGATAATTGGGGGGCGGTGGCGGTAACTTTAGGGCATAATTAACAAACTGATGGCCAAACTATTAGTAGTCCTGGAACTTGAATCTACCTTGATTATGACGCTTGCTCATCTAGAGGACCGCTCCATTGATTACAATTAACTACAATACCCACTGCCAAAAAGCAAAGTTAACTTTAACTTCCCCGATCTGATGGCGAGGGGGTTGTCTTCTCAACAGAGAAAGCCTAACCTATAGTTTGTTATTTTCTATCTACCTTGCGGGTGAGAAAACGTTGCCTCCGAGACTGACTATTTATGCTTTTGTCCCAACGGACCCACCCTTGACGGGAGTGAGTTCACCTCCGGGGCTGGTTAATTCTTTGACGGCTTTATTGGCTAATGAACGCTATCATCTAACCCTAGGGTCGTCTTCTAGCGAATTACTGGCTAATATCGAGGCACAGAAGGAAAAAATCGATTGTTTGCTGGTGGTCTTTCATCCTTCCCTACAGCCGACTTTTAATCAACTCTACGAAGGGGGGATTTTACTGCCAGTAGTGATCATTGTCGCTGACAAGAACATCGCTCCTGAGACGAATGACTCTCCCACCTGTCTCTATCATAGTGCCGAATTACAAATTACCGTCAAGGAATTAGACAGCATCACCTCGGTCATCGACCAAGCGATCGCTCGATTTCTCCATTTAGCTCCTAACTGCTCTTTTTCCGAGCCTACCACGATTGTTAACCAACCAAATCCCGTGGAAAATAATCACAGTTTTCTCCTCCTACAACAGCGCCGTTTAGCGGAAAAATTAAAAGAAAGACTCGGCTATTTAGGTGTTTACTACAAACGCAACCCGCAGCTATTCTATCGCAATCTTGCCCCAGAGGAAAAAAACGAATTACTGCGGGAAGTAAGAGCAGATTATCGGGAGATTATTTTAAATTACTTCCAACAGGATTATCCGATTAATCAAGCGATCGATGAGTTGGTTAATAATGTCTTTTTTACCGATCTCTCAGTGTCGCAAATTCTGGAAATTCACATGGAGTTAATGGATGAATTTTCCCAACAGTTAAAATTAGAAGGCAGAAGTGAGGAAATTCTCCTAGATTATCGTCTCGCTCTCATTGATATCCTTGCTCACTTGGGGGAAATGTACCGTCGTTCCATACCTCGCGAGGATATCCCTTATGATTTATTATTGGGAATAGATTAAAATATCCCAGAAAAATAGCGATGAACTCGTATCCCCAGCCCCTTTGATCCTAACCTATGAGCGTCTTCAAAAAAACCTATGTTTTAAAACTGTACGTCGCCGGCAATACCCCCAACTCCGTGCGCGCTTTGAAAACCCTGAAAAATATCCTAGAAGAGGAATTTCAGGGAGTGTATGCGCTCAAGGTGATTGACGTGCTGAAAAACCCGCAACTAGCGGAGGAAGACAAGATTCTCGCTACTCCTACCCTCGCGAAAGTCCTCCCTCCCCCAGTGCGGAAAATTATCGGTGATTTGTCCGATCGAGAGAAGGTTCTGATCGGTTTAGACTTACTGTACGAGGAAATTCGTGAACGAGAAAATGATAGCTAGGTCTTCGGCCATAGGTGATTAGACGGGTTATATTTATTGAAGGAGAAATGATCAGGGCGTAATCTAGTACGTCTATAGGAAAGTCAAGAGTCAATGGAAATCGAGATGGTGTAAAGTGTCTAGTCAGGCTTGATATGTTTCTGTGGAAAAATTAGATAAAAATCCTAATCTTTAAATACTCGCTGGATAAATAATGACTCAATCTAACTCTAATAGCCAATCGAATCCACCGATTAAACCGAAAGGTGTTCGCAAAATTAGAACTCTAATTGAAGGTTTTGATGAGATCACTCACGGTGGTTTACCCATGGGGCGAACTACCTTAGTTAGTGGCACTTCTGGCACGGGAAAAACCCTGCTTGCTGTGCAATTTCTCTACCACGGGATCAAGTATTTTGACTATCCGGGTCTGTTTGTTACTTTTGAAGAATCTCCCACCGATATTATCCAAAATGCCTATAGTTTTGGTTGGGATTTAGAAGAATTAATTGACCAGGGTAAATTATTTATTCTCGATGCTTCCCCGGATCCGGAAGGTCAAGAGGTGGTGGGTAGTTTTGATCTTTCGGCCCTAATCGAGCGCATTCAATACGCAATTACCAAATATAAAGCCAAACTGGTATCAATTGACTCTGTAACTGCCGTTTTTCAGCAGTACGAAGCGGTGTCAGTGGTGCGGCGAGAAATTTTTCGGCTCGTGGCCCGGTTAAAATTATTAGAAGTGACTTCAATTATGACCACGGAACGTATCGAAGAATACGGAGCGGTGGCGCGTTTTGGTGTAGAGGAATTTGTCTCTGATAATGTGGTAATTATGCGGAACGTCCTAGAGGGAGAAAGGCGACGCAGAACCGCAGAAATCCTCAAATTACGGGGAACAACCCACATGAAAGGCGAATATCCCTTTACTATCACCAATGATGGCATTAATATCTTCCCCCTCGGTGCGATGCGTTTAACTCAGCGCTCTTCTAATGTCCGCATTTCTTCGGGAGTAAAAACCCTGGATGATATGTGTGGAGGCGGTTTTTTCAAGGATTCGATTATTTTGGCCACAGGAGCAACCGGTACGGGTAAAACTCTCTTAGTCAGTAAATTTCTGGAAGAAGGCTGTCGGCGCGGTGAGCGGGCGATTTTGTTCGCTTATGAAGAATCTCGCGCCCAATTGTCCCGAAATGCTTCTTCTTGGGGGATCGATTTTGAGGAGATGGAACGCAAGGGATTATTAAAATTGTTGTGTTCTTACCCGGAATCGGCGGGATTAGAAGACCATTTACAGATGATTAAGTCGGAAATCTCGGAATTTAAACCCTCTCGTATTGCTATTGATTCTCTATCGGCACTCGCGCGGGGGGTGACAAATAATGCTTTTCGGCAATTTGTGATCGGGGTGACAGGATACGCCAAACAGGAGGAAATTACGGGATTTTTCACCAATACCACCGACCAATTTATGGGAGCGCACTCGATCACCGAATCCCATATTTCTACGATTACCGACACGATTTTAATGCTGCAGTATGTGGAAATTCGCGGCGAAATGTCGCGAGCGATTAACGTCTTTAAGATGCGCGGTTCTTGGCACGATAAAGGGATTCGTGAATATACTATCAGTCAGGATGGGGCGGATATCAAGGATTCTTTCCGCAATTACGAGCGGATTATTAGTGGTTCTCCGACTAAAATTAGCGTCGATGAAAAGAGTGAATTATCGCGGATTGTTCGCAATGTGCGCGAAAAATTACAGGATGAATAATCGGCAGTTGACTGATGGAGATTATTTTGAAGGGCGATCGGGTAAAGTTGGTCTTAGGGAAAATAACCACCAGATCAATAAACCTAATATAATCCAGAGAACATCTTTAACCCGGCGAATTACGGAAATCGCTAAACCTAATTCTAGACTGCCGGTTAAGGAAGCACCCAGCAGCACTAAAGAACCTTCTAAAGTACCGATATTAGCGGGAATAAAAAAGGTTCCAGCGCGCACTAATTGGGCAACAGAATCAAATAACCAAGCATCGGCAAAACTAATCGGATGTTGGAGAAACTGCATTAAAACATAGATTTCTAAAACTCCGAGAGGCCAATTGAGAAAACCGACGATCAAGCCATTTCTAAATAGGGGCAGATTACGATAAAATTCCCCTAAACGATCATCGACACTGCGAAGATTTTCTAAAGGTTTAACTAGGCGATCGCCTAAAAAAGAATGACCTAATCGATTAACTATTCGGGAGGATAAACGGAATCGCTGAATCAAGAAAAATATCAGGATACAACTGGAGAATATAGCAAGACTTAATCCGGTAAAAGTTTTAAAAGAATTGGAGAATTTTGGGGAAGCTAGGAGCAGAAAAAAACCGATAATTGCAAAGAAGACAAGGGAAGCAGTATTTAATGTCTTGGTCAGAATAATCGAGGCACTGGTTTCTTTATAGCTAATCTGATAGTGAGTTTTCAACATCACTGCTTTAAAACCTTCTCCTCCCAAAGAAGCGAAGGGAGTCACGCGATTAAAGGCTGCCCCTACCATGTAAATTAATAATAGGCGAATTGTCCATCGAGGTTGGATAGGAATGCTTTTAAAAGTTAGTTGCCAAGTAAAAACATCGGTGAGGAATTCTAGGAAATAAAAAATAATCACTAATGTCATTCCCCACCAACCGACTAGGGTGATTTGTTGCCAAACTTCTTGCAGATTTGTTTTGCGCAAAATTGCCCCTAGTAAAACAAAACCTAAACCCAGAAAGATAAATTTAAGATATTTCATATTAAATTATGAATAATAACTGATAACTGATAACTGATAACTAAAAATAATTCCAACGTTGAATAAATGGCAGCCAATGAGATTCAACTAACTCGATCGCTTTTGGGTCTGGGGGATAATTATTTTTTTTATATCCTTGCAGACTGCTGATATATTTCTCAAAGCGAGGCATAGCTATTTTTAAGTCGGGAAGTTGCAGTTGATCGTAGATTTTCTCGATTTGTGCTAGGGGGTCTTTTTCTAAATCTTCAAAACGAATTTCTACAAAACTATCGGTAGGTAAATCGGCACTATCTTGCAGGAGAGAATTGAGCATTAGGGGATAACTTTTCAGAATCGCTTGCTCGATGACATCAATAGATAAATTATCGTAGGGTTGCAGTGCTAGTTCCGGTAGGATGCGAGTAAAAAAGTGGCGGGTTGAGGGAAAAACTAGATAGGGATTGCGGTAGATATGAATAAATTTAGCATCGGGCCAGATAGCTCGCAATTTGGCAATGTGTGCCGTATAAACGGGGTTTTTGAGTAGTAATTGTTTGCCTCTTTGGTGGATGGAAACTTTTTTTAATAGATGAGTATGCCAACGCTGCCAAGTGGCGATTTCTTTCTCGCTGCAGCCCTGAAAAAAAACCCCTCGATCGAAATGATACTGAAAACGTTGGGGAAAGTATAAACCATGGTAGTAGGAAAGGGGGATCATGCTGGCCAGGGCGATCGAGTCTTCTTGGGGTGAATTGGGAGTAACGGCAACGTTATCCACATGGCGATCGCCGGGTAAAGCTAATTCCAGCAGCGGTTGAAATAAGCGGACGATACCGAGGATATCCCAGGGTAATCCCACCGCTAGGGGCGAAATATAGCCAAAATGCTCCGATTGACCGAGTAAATTGTGCAGATGGGTCGTGCCGCTGCGCCAATAGCCGACAATAAAAATGGGTGCTTTTACCTGCACGCGGCGCTCATAAAACCCTGTCATTAAAATCCGTTCTAGGGTAGAAAAAGGCAGTCGCGCTAGGGTAACTGCCAGCGCCAGGGTTGCCGGGGCCAAATTGGGGCGATCGATGCCGCCATTGGTCAAAAATAAACGAAGGAGAGTGCTAAGGTTACTACCGCAGAGGGGATGAAACAAACTGGACATATTAACTATTTTTTGGCGGTTTTTTGGCGGATAGCTTGGCTGGCCAAGGTTTTGCCGAATTCCCAAGCAGCTCCGGGTACGCGGTGTGCATCAGCAACGACATCACTAACGGCGGTGACAAGCCAACGGCAATCCTCATCGGAGAGGGTGAGGGGGGGGATAAACTTAATGATATTCATGCCGTGGCCAGAAACCTGGGAGAGGATTTGATGGCGGGTAAAGAGGGGAACGACGATTAACTGGGAAAATAGCCCTTTATTGGCGGTTTCCAGCATTTTCCAGGCGGCTTTTAATGACCAACTGCTCGGCTCGGCAAATTCCAAGGCCATCATCATACCCAATCCCCGCACTTCCTGCAAACATTCGTACTGATCTACGAGGGGCCGTAGTTCTGTGATAATTTGTTGACCGATTACGGCCGATCGCTCGACTAATTTTTCCTCCTCAATCACCTGTAAAGTGGTAATACCGGCGGCCATGGCCAGATTATTTTTACCAAAAGTGCTACCGTGAACCACAGAACGATCCATGCGATCGAATACTCGATCGAAGATCCAGCGACGACAGAGAACCGCTCCCACTGGCACAAAACCGCCCGAAAGAGCCTTGGCAACACATAAAATGTCCGGTTCTACCCCCCAATGTTCCACCGCCCAAATTTTGCCAGTCCGGCCTAAACCGGTCTGCACTTCATCGGCCACAAAAAGAGTGCCGTAACGACGACAAAGATCCGCCGCTGCCGGGAGATAGTTCGGTTCGGGAATTCTCACCCCGTGACCTTGGATCGGTTCGGTAATAAAAGCCGCTACGTCTTGGTTAATTAGAGCTTTTTCGAGCGCGGCCAGATCGCCGAAGGGTATTTCCTTAAAATCGGCGACAAAAGGCCCAAATCCCTGGCGATAATGGGGATCGCCGGTGGCGGAAAGGGAACCCATGGTTAACCCGTGGTAGCCCCCCTGACAGTAAACAATTTGGCTGCGTCCAGTGGCGTAGCGGCTGAATTTAATGGCGGCCTCGACGGTTTCTGTGCCGGAATTAGCAAAGAAAACTCGTTCTAATCCGGTCGGTGCGATCGCTACTAACCGTTCCGCCAACAATCCCGCTAGGATAGAAGCATCCAATTGGACTAAATTGGGCAATGCTGCCGTCAATACCTCTTGTAAAGCTTGCACGATCTTGGGGTGATTGCGTCCGAGAGCAAAAACACCAAAACCACTCAGTAAATCCAGATACTTTTCCCCGTGATTGTCGAATAGGTATGCACCTTCAGCTTTAACGTAGTGGCGATCGTAGCCGATCGTTTTCAGTACCCTAACCATCTGGGGGTTTAGATATTGTTCGTGGAGGGTAAAGTTTTCTTCTAGTCTTTTTTCTATCAGTTCTAAAATGCTCATAAATTCCAGATTTGATTACTGAAAAACTAATTATAAACTACTCCCCACTCAGCCCCAAGTGGGGAGTTTCTGACGCTTCTTTGTTTCTAAAGGGGATTGGGAGGATCAAAGCCCCTTATCAAGGCGGATTGGGGGGATCAAAGCCCCCCTTGATAAGGGAGGCTTTTTACCGGTTTAAAATCTCTAAATCTGTGATATATTACAGGTAACAAGTCTCTGCGCGAGAAAAGAGATATACCACCTCACAAACCCCTCTTCATCCTTCTTCAAGGGTAGGTGTGCGTGTTTACTACCATCTAATAAAAAAGTTAGCTCATCATATCTCAACCAGTCTCCGCCCCTGCGCCAACCCACCTCGTCAGCGAATTTTTTATACACATCATAATCGTATTCCCCTGGGACACCACCGCAATCCAGCCAGACTTTTTTCTGCACAGAAAAGCCAAATTTGCCGCCGCTATTATCTACCCAGAGCTTATCAATGGTGCGTAATTCCTCACAGGGAAAGTTGTTAATGCTTTCTTCATCTAGCCAGCCTTCATCTTCCCTTTTAGCAATTAACAACATTAACCGCGCCGTTTCCTCATCGGCTTCGCGCCATTGGCCATTTTTCAGATAGGTTTCTAGTTGGGTAAAGAGAGAAGTCTGTCGTTTTTGTTCTAAAAATTCCAAACCTCGACGTTTTTTAACAGGTAATTCTCGATAACATCGCTCCGCTAATCCCTGAGCTTTAGGATTATCTTGATTATAAAAATAGGCAATAAAATCCGTCGGATTAGTCAATACAGTAGCATACATAATGCAAGCCTCGTACCAGAGATTTTGCTCCCAATTCTGATATAGTAAATTTTCTTGCTTTAACCGTTTAACTTCCAAAGCGATTAAATAGGATTGAAAAAAATTATGGGCAAACTCATAGTATTCATCCTTTTTCAAAATTAACTCACTCACATGAATTAACCGCTCTACAAAATCCTTAGCCGAAGTGCTTTCAGGATAACCCAATTCCTGAATAAAACCTTGCATCTGACTTAGTAATTCTGAATATTCAATCGTGGTTGTATTTCCCATTTTCAAGGCTAACTGTTGCAATGCTCGTTGACGATGATTTTCCTCATTATTATCTAAAATCATATCAATGCCCCTAGCTTGGGGGCGAGTGATCAATTGCAACTCAAAAATTCGGCGAAATAAATCTACTCGTTGCTGAGGTAATTTTTGTCCCGAGCCAAAGTTTGCCCGATGTAACTGTACTATCATATTCAGATTTAAGGGATTTCTCGCCAAGGCTAATAGAGTAGAACTTTCCCCGGAATCATCGAGAGCAAATAACTGATTAATTAAATCCTTTGCTTTATTGTCGGCAGCTTCTTGTTTAGCTTTTAAACTTCTGCTAACTCTGGTTTCCTGCTCTTGCCAGAAATACCATTTATACACAAAATCCTGAATATTTTTATCGGTAAATTCATTAATAAACACCTTTTGCCGAGGTTTATAATCAGAGCTAAACGCTTGATATCCTTTGGGACGAGAGGTTAAAATAAAATAGTTTTGGGGAAAATCATGCCACTGTTTGCCAATCCATTGACTGACTTTTTCGGCATATTCGGGTTTAACTTCATCAAAACCATCAAACATCACTAACATTCGCTGATGGGTTAAATGATTTTTAGCCCAGTTCTGAGATAAATCTAATTCTTGAGAAATATCTTGTTTAAGATGTCGCTCAATTAAAGTCGGTAAATCCAATCCTTCTGTGGTGGTAATCACTTCCTGCCATCTCCGTAAACGTAAAAAGACAGGAATTAAAAAAGGTGCATTTTGTTTCGGTTGTTTTAGAGCGTAGTTATAGGCTAAATGACGCAATAAAGTCGTTTTTCCTCGGCCACCAGGAGCCAGAATTAACAACCGTAAATTTGTCCTCTTTTTAGCCCGTCGCAATAAATCCCAAATATCATCCTGCGTACCCTTAGACTCTTCTTCTGAGCGCAGTTCTGATTGACTCATATCCAAATTAATAAAAATTTCTTCCAGTTCCGGGGTAGAAAAACCAAAGATTGCATCTTCAATCCCTTCAATATCATCATAACGACAATCTGAATCCCGTAATTTAATTAAATATTTCCCGTCAGGATTAGCTAATTTCCAAGGTAATGTTTCTAACCCTTTGTCTAGCCAAACAAAAAAGCTTAAGGCTGTACCTTTACCGTACTCTAGCTCTCTTATGGGGTAAGTCTTCAAGCTATCGCTAACTAACAGAAACCCGAAATTTGAGTTTTTATGAGAAAAAAAGTTAGCGATTACTTGTCAACCAAGGGTTTCAGAATCTAGATTCGGTCAGGGATTTCCGAAAGTCCCAGAAGAGCGGGGTTTGACTGTCCCTACGCTGGGGGTAAACACCCTCAAATGCGTCGCAATAATTTAACGATAATTATCCCCAATCCCCATCAAGGTGAAATAGGGGTAGGACTGTTAAAACGCATTCTCAATCAAGCGGGTATTACCAGAGAAGAATGGCTGGGAGAATAGCAGGGAAAACACCGCATTTAACCTACTCCTTAACCAATAAAACCACGGCATAAACTGCGATACCTTCTTCTCGTCCTACCGGTCCCAATTGTTCGTTAGTAGTGGCTTTAATTCCCACCTGTTCCAGACTAATCTTGAGAGTTTCTGCTAACTTGGCTCGCATCGCAATAAGGTGGGGTTTCATTTTCGGTTTTTCAGCAACAATTACCGAATCAATATTATTAATCTGCCAACCTTTATCGATAATTAATTGATTAACTTGTTCTAATAATTTTAAACTATTCGCCCCTTGCCATTGCGGTTCTGTGGGGGGAAAATAATGACCGATATCCCCTAAACTAAGCGCCCCCAGCATGGCATCCATAATAGCGTGGGTTAAGACATCGGCATCACTATGACCCAATAAACCGACAGTATGGGCAATTTCTACTCCTCCTAAAATTAAAGGTCTTCCCGTTACCAATCGGTGGATATCGTAGCCGTTACCAATACGAATATTCATAGAGCAGTCCTCTTGGAGTTATACTAATTATCTTATCGCAAAAGGGAACCGAAAACAGGGAAATATTTTCCCTGACTTGTCCTTATTAGCTAATTAGCTAGGAAGGATGAACTATCCCGAACAAACTGAAGTTTTTCCCGATACAATGAAAGCTTATAAGTAGCCAGTTACAATTAAAGATAAAATACAGTAAAACGCAGGGTGCGTTAGACGGCAGAAATTGCTGCTTTGACTTGAAGGTAACAATCCGTCGTAACGCACCACCTATCATCAACTAAGTAGCTGGTTACAATTAAAGATAAAATACAAAGAACCAGAAGCCGAAGCCTGTCCCACTATCTAAGAATTAATTGAGATTACTTACTAAATCCGTTTTTAATAGTATTATTAACTGCCAATCGAACTTTAAAAACCCACTTCCCACCTCCCACTTCCCACTTGCCACTCTATACTTGTTAATATAATCCCGTGTGCAACAAAGAAAAAAAGCGGCGAAGAAGCTTATAAACCTCTAATCGCTGTCTATTTTTAAACCTTCCCCTTCTATCGCTCAAGGGATTGTAAATGGCGTAATAGAGAATTCCTAGGGTTTGATAATCCGCTAACCTTCCCTCATATTCCCGATTATATTGCTCAGAAATCACTTCTAGGTCTAATATCGGCCTAATATAAGCTTCTTCCCAGAGAACATCGTGTTTCACTCCCACTGCCAAAAACCCATCCGGTATGATTGCTGGTTCGTCGGGGTCGTAATAAATCCCCATATCGACACCAAAATACCAATCATCCCGCCCCATCCCAATAAATGCTAATAAACTGAGTAATAGATTGGGAATGTCGTTCTGTAACTGCTTATCTACGGGTGTTTCGTCAGAACAGGGCAATTCTTCGGCACTGGGAAGAAGGCGATTTTTATTGTAGGAAAGGTTAACCATAGCGATTGTTTTGACTAGGGAAATTACCAAGTATTCGGTTGAAAGTCGGCATCATTAATAATGGCCACCGTATCCCCGGAGGGTTTAATCACAAATAGACCTTTTTTATAGGCGTATCGATCGATCCCCTCGTTGATTTCAATTCCCGCCACCGCACCGTAAGCTCGATAGTTTTTATAATGGGGAAAAGCGATTTTAAAACGAGTCAATTTTTCAATAAATTCATCCACATCATCTTTAGATAATCTAGATTTACATTCCACCACCACGAGATCGGTATCATCGACGGCTAGGATATCAATTTCCATGGCGATGCCCTGACGCTTGACTCTGGCGCGGGGATAAACTTCTTTAATATCGATACCTTTTTCCTGAAAAAGCCGTAAAACCGCCGGTTCTACCAATTCTTCCACAAATCGACCCCAGCGAGTGGTGAGACTATCTACCGCTTTGCTGGTTCGTTCAACCGTCCGTTTCAGTTCTGCCATCGAGCGATCGCTTTCTAGTTTAGATTCGGCGAGGAGGTTCTCTATTTGGACTCTATGGCGATCGTATTCCGCCTTGGATTCGGCAACCAGGCGATCATATTCCGCCTTGGATTGGGCAGCCCGGCGATCATATTCCTCAGCCCGGCGATCATATTCCTCGGCGGAAGTGCGGAATAGCTGGTAAATATCCGCAAGAGTTACCGGTTCACTCATAGACTTGCCTCTAAAACACCCCTGATCATTTTAGCGATTCCGTCGAGAAGCCGGACGAGAGCCAGAGAGCAAAACGGCAAAAAATATTAAGAATTATTTAAAAGACTTGACAAATGCGCAGGGGGGGGGAACTTTTTCTTGGAATTCATTTTTTCCAAAACTTGCATAATCCTTACAACGCTCAAAGAGCTTGATTTTACATGAAACTAACGATTATGGGCATTTTATCTGGGGTTGCCTTTGCGACTCTGGGCATCTCTGGCATTGCAGAAGCGGCGATCATCATTCCCCCCACTGGATTAGCACCTGGCTCTCAGTATCGCTTGGTGTTTACTACCTCCGGCACAAGAGATGCTACATCGACGAATATTGACGATTATAATACTTTCGTTACCACTCAAGCTAACCAGAGTAGCGCGCTGACAGCGTTGGGAACGACTTGGACGGCGATCGTTTCCACTTTCTCTACTAACGCACTCACCAACACGAGTACCGATCCATCCCCAAGCGGTGTTACTGGCGTACCGATTTATTTGGTGTCGGGTCTTCGTGTCGCTGATTCTTACGACGACCTGTGGGATGGTTCCATTCAGAACCCGATTTATAGTGACGAGACGGGAAGCAGTGCCTCGTTGGGTGCGAACCAGGCTGTATGGACGGGTACGAATCCAAACGGCGGAACAGGGACGGGTTTAGGGACGGTTTCTTGTGGTCTTAATCTAATTAATCCTTGCCCGAACGTGGGGAACGCTGGAGCCACTAATTTTGGGTGGATCAGCTTGACTAGCAGTAATAATCTCCTTCAGAATTTCCACTTGTACGGAATCTCTTCGGTGCTGACGGTTCCCACCCCGACTGCGACCACTCCAGAACCATCTAGCCTTCTCGGTTTTATCACCTTGGGCGGATTAATGCTAGGGGGTACCATCCGGAAAGCGCGGAAGTAATACCTACAAGGGAGAGGAGGCGAGGGTTTCCTCTCTCGAAGCGGAGGTTTTCGATACTTTATTTGGTATCATCAAGTAAGAGAAGCTTGATTTATGTTGGTACAGAAATGATGAATCAAAAAATTACTGCTATTTTCAATGGAGAAGCTTTTTATCCTACTGAAACCTTTAATCTTAAGCCGAATACTAAAGTAAAATTGACAATAGAAACTCAATTAATTGATGAAGAGCAATTGCAAATAATGGCAGATGATCAGGATATTTTAGGAGAAATCGCTACCATTAATCAGGAGTTTATGGTCTCTGAAATGGACGGTTTGTAGAAAATGACTATCGCAAGAGGTGAAATTTATTTCGTTAATCTTAACCCGATTCAAGGAAAAGAGCAAGCAGGAACTAGACCAGTTTTAGTATTATCTATTGATGTGATCAATCAGTTACCCTTAGTGGTGATGGTAGTGGTGGGGACGAAAGGAGAAAATATTCGCCAAGATTATCCGACTAATGTTCGCGTTTCGACTGATGAAAGTGGGCTTCCTTTAGAAACAGTCTTTCTTGGTTTTCAAATTCGTTCAATTGATAAAAATCGCTTCCCCTCGGCACCAGTTGGGAAACTATCCGAAGAAAAAATGCCAGAAATTGAAACGGCAGTCCGATATTGCCTAGGATTGTAAGGAGATTTTATATTTTTGGTAGGGCGTTTATCCATAGCTCCTGCAAGCGTGGTGTTTGATTGATGCCAATCCTAGCAGATAGCATCAATGCGCTTTGACCAAGGCAGTCCTGGTAACGATAACTACAGCGCTCAACTTCCGCGAGAATGCTAATATAAAAAAGCTATTGGCTAATTTTTTCCTATTTTAACTTGCAATATGCTCCCGTCTAATCTCGATCGCATCGTCGAACGCCTCAAACGTCGTACCGATCCTAAGCAAAAATACGAACAATTACTAGCTTTTGCTAAAAAACTAGAACCAATACCAGAATCTGCCAAAATACCCGCTAATAAAGTTCATGGCTGTGTATCCCAAGTTTATATCACTGCCGACCTCGAAAATGGCCAGGTTTGGTACAAAGGGGATTCCGACGCGCAATTAGTCAAGGGTTTAGTTGCTTTGTTAATCGAGGGTTTAAATGGACTAACTCCCTCGGAAATCCTGCAAGTCACCCCGGATTTTATCGAAGAAACCGGCTTAAAAGTCAGTCTTACCCCTTCCCGCGCCAACGGCTTTTATAATATTTTCCAATTAATGCAGAAAAAAGCTCTCGGTTTTCAGTTGGGAATGTCCGCTTAGATACCTAGTTTTCTGGTTCCGGTTCCTTTGATTCGGGAATCTCGCAGTTTTGGAAACGAGTATCCACCAGCGAACGCGTACAGCACCAATTACTCGGTATTCCTGACGGCCAACCCATCCGCAAAGCTTCTGGACAGATGGCCATCACCGTTAACTGACAGTCAATTAACTGAAAACCCTCTTTCTCACACTGTTTGAGACTGTGTTTGAGAATAGAATCATTGTTAAATTCGATGGTTTTATTACACTGAATACAGACCAAATGATGATGGTGGTGGGGATAGGGTTGATTGAGTTCGTAGTGTTTATGACCCTCGGCCAATTCCAACTCCCGCAAAATTCCCATCCGCGACATCAGTTTAACACTGCGGTAAATCGTCGATAAACTAATTCCTTCCCCCCTTTTGTCCAGCAATTCCTGCAATTCTTCGGCGCTGAGATGATTGCCTTTCGGTAAATTCTGGAAAACGTGCAGAATTTTCTCTCGCTGGGGAGTTAAGCGCCACCCCCGCGCGTTGAGTTCCGCTTTCAGGGAGGAAGCAGTGTAGGCAGACATAAGCGATCAACTCTCAATAAAAGCTATTTAATTGACAATGATAGTCGTTTCGGCGAGCCATTGGCAACAATTTTCAGTAGTTGAAAATTCCCCCCCCCATTCAAGTATGAAAAATTACTATGAAATCCTCCAAATTCCCCGTCATGCCAGTAATAATCAGATAAAAGCCGCTTTTCGTCGTCTGGCCCGGCAATATCACCCCGATTATAATCCCAATGATCCAGAAGCAGTGACAAAATTTCGGGAAATTGAACAAGCTTATCGGGTTTTGAGCGATAAAGACAAAAGAAAAGAGTATGATCGCAGTTTATCCCCAGAAATCCCCACTTTTAACCCCAGTGCCGAGGATTTTTATCAACAGGGATGGCACTACGCTCAAGAGAGAAATTATCAATTAGCGATCGCATTTTACCAGCAAGCGATCGCAATTAATCCGCAATTTTGGCAGGCCTATCTGCAACGAGCGGAAGTTTACTACCATAATCAGCAGGATCGGCAAGTTTTAAGCGATTGTCGGCAAGTTTTGCAGTTAAAACCCGATTGTTCCCAAGCTTACTATTACCTCGGTTTATCCCGTCAACGACTCGGTTACACCCAATCCTCCCTAGAAGCTTATGGAAAAGCGATCGCCATTGACCCCAACAACCCCCAATTCTATTATCACAGAGGATTAGCTCTAGAGGAACTCTCGGAACTGCCAGCAGCACGAAAAGATTTTCAAATAGCAGCCAAGAAATTTAAGCAACAGGGAAATTTTCGCCGCTATCATACCATTGTCAATAAGTTAAGAGATGCTCATAAAAGTTATCGACAACAGCAATCAATCAAGTGGTCAAAAACTCTTTTTATTGTTTTTAATTTGCTGAAAATCTCTTTTTTATCTTTGCTCAAACCCAAGACGGGTCTAGCAGAGGCCTTTTTAAAGTTCAACCGTAATCAGGCTTTAGCTACGGGGGTATTGGCGGCAATTATCAGCAGTTTTTTTATCGCTTTGACTTGGCAAAACTGGACAGTTAAATCTGAGTTTGTGCTGTTATTAGGCTGGGCAGTATTTCCTTTTATTATTCTGACTTTATCTAGTTGGTTAGGCAGAAAATTAAGTAATAAATATGGTAGTCTGGTTGGCGATATATTTTTAGGCGGCTTGATAATTTTGCCCTTTTCCCTCGTCATTTTGCTCACTTCCTATTTATCCATAAATGGCGATATTATTGGCGCAATTATCGGTGTAACCGGCGGTTATCTAACTGGAATGCTCTACTATGGTTATCGCCATTTATCCAATATTTCTTGGCCGATCTCTTTACTTTTACTCCCTTTTGTGCTAGGTTTTCTTACGGTTAATATCTGGGGAGTTTATTATTATCTCTAAATCTTCTGGGATATTACAGTTAAATAAAATCTCGGAATTATCGATAATTAATTCCTCCACCACAGAGACATTTAACCATTTTTGAAAAGAAGTTCCCCCTTGCTTAATATAACTCTGCAAAGATGCTAAACAACGACGATGATAAAAAGCACAGAGAGGCTCCCAACGCTCACCGCACCGGGGAACCAAAGCGATGGCATTTTCTGGTACAGTGGCTAATAATCTTGACCATTCTTGAATAATTGAGGGCGTTAGTAAAGGTAAATCGCAAGCGAGTAATAAAACCCAATCGGTTGATACAAAAGTTAATGCCAAGGCAAAGGCCAATAAAGGACCCCTAGTGGGGAGAGGTTCCTTGATTATTCGGCAGCATTGGGGAATGATCAGTTCATAACGTTCCGGCCAAGGCGTAATCACAGAAACTTGTACGGCACAATCTTGGGCAATTAAACAGATATTCTCCAGAAAAGAGAGACCCTGAAAAGATAACAAAGCTTTATCTCGTCCCATACGGGAACTTTGACCACCAGCCAGAATTAACGCCGTTAAAGCCAGAAAATCACTCATAATAACCAGTTCTATCGGAAAAATACCATGATTAATCACGATCCTTTTGGCAATCGCAAATTAGAGCGCCTGCAATTAATGTTATATCTAATTCCCTTTCTAGGAGTGATTCCCTCCGCTTGGACATGGTATCGAGGGGAAGGAAAGGGAAAAGAACGGCAAATTAGTCGCTTATCCTTGAATTTAACGCTAGGATGGCTACTTTTGTACGCTTTCCTCTGGACTGGGGCTACTTTCAGCGACCAAACCTTGAGTTTTCGCCTTTTATACTGGAACGGTTTATTAACTTCTGCTTATATTCTCCTCTGCCTAGGAATTATCTTCAAAGTTTGGCGGCAAAAATAAATAGCTAGGCAGTCAACTTGATTCTTTTGGCCAAGTCAAGGCCAAATTCCCTAAATACAAATCTAGCCAAACTGCTCAAATCCATGCTACTCTCTTGAATACTTAATAATATCTCCCTAAACAAGCAATAGATGAATTCCCATTTAATCAAAGTTCCCTTTGTCGATTTGACTTGGCAAAATCAGCCCCTACAAGCAAAAATTACCGAGGCAATCCAAACAGTTATCGACCGGGGAGATTTTGTTTTAGGCCAAGCTCTAGCCGAATTTGAAACCGCCTTTGCCCAAGCTTGCGGAGTCGAGTATGCTGTGGGAGTAGCTTCTGGCACTGCTGCCCTTGCCCTGGCTTTACAAGCTTACGGCATCGGTGCCGGGGATGAAGTGCTAGTCCCCGCTAATACCTTTGTCGCTACCCTCATGGGTGTTATTCAAGCGGGGGCCAAACCAGTTTTAGTTGATTGTCACCTCGATACGGCCTTAATTGACCTCGCGGCGGCCGCCCAAAAAATTACCCCCAACACCCGCGCCATTCTACCTGTACACCTGTACGGACAGATGGTATCACCCCAACAATTACAGGATTTTGCCCGCAGCTATAATCTGATTATCTTTGAAGATGCGGCCCAGGCCCATTTAGCCAGCAGAGAAGGTTATCGCGCCGGCAGTGTCGGTGTGGCGGCGGGGTTTAGTTTTTATCCCAGTAAAAATTTAGGTGCTTTTGGCAATGGCGGAATGTTAGTGAGCAATGATCCCGAAATTAGCCAAAAAGCCCGTAGTTTAAGAAATTATGGGGCACCGAGCAAGTATTTCCACACCAATATCGGCACTAATAGCCGTTTAGATAGCATACAAGCCGCCATTTTAAACATTAAATTACCCCATCTGGAAAGCTGGAATCAGGCCCGTCAGCGAACGGCAAGACAATACGACCGGCTTTTGGCTCCCTTAGCCGATAAGGGCATTTTACCCATAGGAGACGAAACCGAGACAGGTCATGTCTATCATCTCTACGTTATTCGCCTCCTTGCCCATTGTCCCGTCCCTCGCCAACAACTACAAGAACAATTAACTGCCGTCGGTATTCAAACCGGCATTCATTATCCGATTCCTTGTCATCTGCAACCGGCTTATCGCTACTTGGGTTATCAACAGGGAGACTTTCCTCATGCAGAGAGCCTCTGTGAAGAAATTGTCTCTCTCCCCATGTACCCCGGCATCAGCGAGGAGCAAATTGAAATTGTGGTTGAACAGATCACTGCGATCATCGGGTAACATAAATTCAGAATTTGTCACTAAATCGCTCCGTCCTATGGGTATTAGTCCTTCCCTATCGCCCGTCTCCCAGAAAAATCGGCAATCTTGGCTGATGATCGGTTTCTTGGCGGTTATCTATGGTCCGGTGATCTTTCACTGGTACGATGGTTGGCTGAATAAATCGATCGGCATCGAACACGAATACTTTAGCCACGGCTTGATCGGCCTTCCCTACGCCGCCTATATTGTCTGGCAGAATCGTAAAAAATGGCAACGCCTCGAAGATCGCTCCCACCCCCTCGGAGCGTTTTTGTTAACCCTAGGAGCGATTTTTTATCTCCTCGGTTCCTCTGTTTGGGTTAGTATGTCTTTCCCGATTATTTTAGCGGGAATCTGTCTCTGGTTAAAGGGAACGGAAGGTTTTAAATTACAGGGATTTCCCCTGCTTTTAACGGCTTTAGCGACTCCTAATCCCATACCCTACCTGATCACTCCCTATACCCTACCCCTACAGGTTTTTATTGCCGCTTGCTCTGGTTTTATTCTCCAGCAAGCAGGCTTAGATGTCTCCGTTGACGGTATCTATATAGCGGTAGAAGGTAGGATGGTGGAAGTCGCTCCCTACTGTGCGGGGCTGAAAATGTTATTTACCAGTCTCTACGTCACCCTCCTGCTGCTCCATTGGACTAATACCATCGAAAACGGTCGTAAAACCCGCTTTATGCTCCTCAGTGCCTTGGTAATTAGTATCGGGGCTAATATTGTTCGTAACGCGCTTTTAGCTTGGTTTCACGGCACAGGACAAGAGGAAAACTTTAAATTACTCCACGATAGCTGGGGGGGTGATTTATACTCGGTCTTTATGTTATTACTGATCCTTTTGGTCTTCCAAATCATGCAGTATCGCGAGGCGGTTAAGAAGCAGTCCCTAGCTCAAGAGGAAAGGGGAGCATCTCACTTGTGCAATGAGTATTAATGCTTATAGCAGTCAAAAACGAGAAAATCTTGAACCTGATCACAAAGAGAAATGAGATTATAATAGTTATAACTTACGATTCAGAAT